>NZ_JBQFYA010000020.1:0-59664 GCF_056541245.1 Ruegeria sp. AI3 | reverse complement strand
ACACGGATTATGCCGTCTCCATGAGCCTAGGTTCGCACCAGCAAAAATTATCTAGAAATATGAATATGATGTTGGGCTTATCTTGAGCTGAGGCGACAGTGCCAATTAGAAGAGAAAGCAACAGTAGGAATGTTCGCGAAAACCGCTTCATGATGACGCTCCCTGTAGATATCATTCGTTCGAGACTGGCGAAATTGGATGCCTGCGGTAAAAAAATGACCGTCTTCTAAGGGCTCGTTTTGAACTTTGGCTGCATCTTGAACGAACAGCAACTTTCAGGTCCAGATTAGCCAGCAAGCGAAGCGGTCCGGTGGCAATTCGTAAAAAGCGGAAAGTAAACTTCCCGATTTTGGATGCATCCTTGAAGTGTGCATTCTGTGTCATGATACGCGACTTAGAACAGCAAAACTTTCAAACCTTCTGTGGAGTGAATTGTCTAACGGTTCCACCTTAGGCTTCTGATGCAGGCTGTCGTTTCTTTTCAGGCCAGAATTCGTCAACCACGACATAGGCAACAATTACGAAGATCGCAGCGCTGGCGACTTGCAGAACTCGCGTAATACTCTTTACGTCAGCTTCGTCGGAAAAAGGCGCAATTGATCCACCGTAGACGATCAAAGCGGTCGTAATTGCAGAGCCAGCGGCGGCGGCGAGCGGGGCTTGTGATTTTCCAAGTGCTCCGAGGGTCAGACAAAAGAAAAAACACAGCAGAATAGAGGTGAGAATGACCGGGGCTATTACGTTTACTTCGTAGCAAATGATAGAGACTGCTGCCCCAAGAAGGTTTGCCGTCAGCATTGCTTTTGCTACGGTTTTGCCCGCCGCAGGCATCGCCGCGAGTTGCTGGCTCAGCAGCGCGACAAAAAACAGAACTAGTAGTGCAGATGCACCTGAAACAAAGAACGCCATAGCAAACGGAACTGTGACCAGTGACATCCTGACGATGCGGCGATGCGGGTCAAAGTCTGACGACGTTGCTGCTTTCTTCTGAGCGGCCGTGGGAGGTTCAGCGGGAATTAGCACAAACATCAGCGTTGAAACAAAGCCTGCAAAAAACAAATTCAGCGGTATCCAGTACACGAGCACCAAGGCCAAATCCTGCGATTGCAGAACCAAGTTCGGGATCATCAACGCCCCCATAAGAGCGATGACACCCGGCAATACTCCGGCACCAGAAACCGACCAAACGAAAGACAGGATTATTCCAATCGCCACGAGGATGAGAAACACAACAGGATATGGTGAGAAGATTGACGACAGCAGGAACGAAATGAACATCAATCCAATTGAGAAGACAAACAGCTTGCCAAATGCCGCCAAAGGCAATGCGGCAGGCGCTTGCAGAAACAGTGCAGTGAATACCGCCCCGACGACTGCGAGTGGCCAACCAAGAAACAAGCCCAACGAAAAGACACCGGTCACACCCAGCGCAAGCCGGGCGACAGAGCGCTGGTCCTCAGTACGCATAGGACAGAATTGAAACCACGCGGATATAGGTACGGCCGACGAGGTTCAGCAACGAGTTGTCACTTAGATACATAATCACATCGGCCTGCCCGTTCAGCTGAAAGCGAAGGTCATCTTCAGCACTTCCAGCTTCATAACCGGGTAAGACGATCCTGACCGGGAACCTTTCAGGCTCTCGCAAGAACCCCTTGGTACTTGGTGCGCTTGCCAATTGCCCGGGTTCGTCACCACCACTCAAAGACACAGCGGCACTGAAGCTCTCAATGACGCCCGGAACAATCTTACCGGGATGCATATCCAACACCACATCAACCGGAGACCCTATCGACGCTCTTCCCAGGTTGTTCTCGGTAAAATACGCTTCGATCCAGACGTCCGTTGCATCCAGAAACGTCAATAGATCCTGCCCGGATCGGGCATAAGTACCGGGGGCTATCAGCAAGTTTGAGATGACACCTGTCGCCGGAGCACGCAGTTCAGTCCATTCAAGGTTCAGTTCTGCATCCGCCAAGGCCGCCAACGCGCGCTGGATCTTCGGGTTTTCAACACCGTCGTCACCGAGCCTCTGCTTTGCTTTTTCCAGATCCGCCTGCGCGTTCTCAAAGTTTGCTTCAGATTCCGCCAGCTGCCCTCGCGCATCATCAGCCTTTGAGACAGCAATCAGTCCTTTCTTTTCGAGCGCAAATACACGCTCTGTCTGAAGGCGCATGGTATCGAGATCACTCTGCGCCCTCGCCAATTTCGCCTGCGCAGCGCTTACTTCGGCTGACGAGGCGCCCACCTCCTGAGTGGCTGCCTCGAGATCGGCTTGGGCTTTGTCACGATCGATTTCGTACGGTCTGGCATCAATGCGAACTAAAACATCCCCTGCCGAGACCACCTGACCGTTTTGAACAAGAACCTCGGTCACCGTCCCAGTGACCTGCGGAACGATCTGGGTCGCCACGGCCTTTACTCTGGCATTTCCTGTGAACGGTGTCTTTCTGTCAGCGACCAGATACCAGACGAGAAAAATGAGAATGACGGCTAATGTCGACCAGATCGTCTTCCTCATTCTGCAGCTCCTTCAGCGGCGTCTTCGCTAACCGGTGGTGCGTCAATCCAAACTTTGAACAACTCATAGAAGACCGCAAACAATACGGGTCCCATGAAAATGCCGATCAAGCCGTAGGCCATCATGCCTCCCAGAACCCCAATGAGGATTACAAGCATCGGCGTTTCAAGGCCTTTCGAGATAAAGACGGGGCGTAGGAAGCTGTCCATTATGGTCACGGGAATGGCCAGTATGGTGAAAATCAAAGCTGCACCTCCGGACATAGAACTCCATGCATAGATGATCACTGGTATAAGCACCAAACCGGGTCCAATCTGGATGATCGAGAGGATCAGGCAGACAAACGCCAACGTAGCAGCCGAGCCAATCCCAAACAAAACCAGCAGTATCCAAACGACGACGGCCTGAATGGCGGCAACGCCAATTACACCCTTCGTCACATTTCGGATTGTTGCGCCAGCCAAAGTAACGAATTCACCACCACGCGGTGCAAATACACGGTTGGCAAAGCGCTGAAGGCCTTGAACCATACTTGGCCCGGGACTGAACAGAGCACCCATTATCAATACCGACAGGGCGAGTCCAAGAAGACCAATTCCGATCCCCAACACCTTTCCAAAAAGGGACTTGGTGATCTCAAGAATTTGGGTGCCATACTTTGCAAGCGCACCGTCCAGATTCCGCTCGAACATGCTCCAGACATCAGCAATTTTCCCGCCGACTACCGGAAGTTCCTTGATACCTTCTGGCGCTGGGGGAATTTTTATTTCGCCTTTGTCGGCTTGTTCCGCAAATTCGGACCCTAGTTCTGCAGCACCGGAAACCGCAGTTGCGACTGGCCCGAGGGTCAGAACAAGGCCCAACAAAACCAAGATCGTCGCTGCAAGCTTCTTTCGCCCTCCCAATTTGGATTGCATCCAATCAAACACCGGATAGAGCGCCACGCAAAGGATGGTTGCCCAGATGACCACGCTTGCGAGCGGGGCCACCATGACCAATGCGCTATAGAGAAATAGTCCGAGAAACAGCAGTCGTATCGCTAGATCGACAATCTTCGCGTCCTGAGTTTTTTCCATTCCATCCCCCTGGGTTTGTTTTCTGAGTATTATACTCAAAAAACGTTATATGTATATTTTTTTGAGATTGGGGTGATGACCTATCGATTTGAAGACAAAAGTGAATCCGCAACACGGTTTGAAATGCGCAGACAATCTCATGCCTGCGCACAAACTCGATTGGACGAAACCAGGTGCAGTTTATTCGTCTGTTTTCTTGTCGTCTTGGGATAAGATCGTATCAGCCACGGTGGTCGCAGCAGTCACAAAAACGCCCAGCCCTACAATGATGTAAAACATTGTGAAGATTTTCCCCACTGCGGTTTCAGGTGAAAAATCACCAAACCCTACGGTCGAAATTGTAACGACAGAAAAGTAGATTGAGTCGAGCCAACTCCAACCTTCTACAAAGTGGTAAAAGACCGAGGCCCATAAAATCATTCCGACCGTGAAGGCCAAAAGGCCTTTCACTCTGCCATCCTTAAAGGCGGTTCGTATCCCTCTGGTGATTCTGGTAAGCGCGTTCATTGGACTACCTTAGCAACTAACACATAATTACATAGCAGTTTTAGAATTTATTATGAATCGCGTATCGCCGTTTGGCTAACGACCCTATTCAACTTCATGAGCAAGCCTGCCGTTCCATTCTTCTGTCGAAACTTTGGGTTCAGGCGGATCTGCTATGTAGGACGGTGTCATGATCTGCGTTCCATTTTCATTGAACACTTCGACTATGTTCTCGCGAAGATCGGACAAGATTTTGGGTAAGCTCGATCCACGCGACGTATAAGCATTGATCTCATAATTGATCGCGTAGTCAGCCAGTTGCGTCCAAAGGACAAAGGGCTCCGGCGACTTTTTCAAGCCTTGAGTTCGAAGAGCTGCCTCCACAAGCATAGCTTTGATTTTCTTCGGAGGCTCCTCGTATCCGATCCCGACTGAGGTGTGAACCAGCAGTCCTCGCCCATCCACTTTGCGTGAGTAATTCACAACCTCGGAATTTAACAATTGCGAGTTTGGAATACTAATCATCTCGTTTTTTATCGACTTGATGAGTGTTTCCATCAGCTTAATTTCGGTGACGTCTCCTATCTTGTCGCCAACCTGAATGCGATCGCCAATGTTTGTACTGCGTCTATAGATAACAAACAGGCCCGCCATCATATTTGAAACAACAGTGTTTGACCCGAGCGAAACCATGATACCTGCGAGAATGGTCAGACCCTGAAAAGCTCGTGAATCAGACCCTGGAATGTAAGGGTAAGCGAATACGAGCGCGATCACGATGATCAATGCCCTGACCAGCATTTTCGTAGGTGCAATCCAATGGTCTTCAAAGTCCTTGATCTTGAAAGCACCATTCTCGAGGTTTTCAAAGAATAGATCGATGCCACGAATGGCCATTCTTGTAACAGCGGCAATGATGGCGAGCATGATCAGGTTTGGAATGTAGCTCATGATTGCCAAGACAACGCTGATGAGCGGCTCACTGACGTACTTCAAAAGGATTTGAGCAATACCCTGTGTTTCGGCGAAAGAAAGCAGGACCAGAGAAAGATAGTAGTACAAGAAGAACAGAAAAAGGACCCACATCAAGATGTGAATTGAATAGACGATGATCGACGCGATAGCCCGGCTCCTTAAGATGGACTTGGTGGCTTCCTCGACGCCTTCTGCCCTCTTCTCCAAGATTTTTCTTATGTATTTCAATAATTTTTTACGTTTTGCAAAAAAACCATACGAAGCCAAAGCAAAGATTGCCGTCCAAGCAAACGCCGCCATGGCACTGCCCACTCTGCCCTCATTGGACCGACCTTCTCGGTATTGGAGGATTGCCGCCTCGATCGCTTCGGATTGAAGCCCCGCAAGAACCTCAATGGCCATTTGTTCGTGTTCAGCATCCGCTTGCGTGGTGATCGTAACCATTTGTCCATCCGCGCGGATTAGTCTTCCAAACTCAGCATCCGAAATCTGCATCTGGACCGTGTTGCTTTGAGACGCATCTGCGACCTGAGCAATTCGCTCTTCGATTTTTGCCGCCCTTTCAATGGCGGGCAATGCGCTCGATCCTCGAACCACGAACAACTCCGCGCCGTCGATTACGACAGGAGCAATGAACTCGGGATCGTCTCTTTCTCCGGGTGTAACGAGTGCATCCTCGGACTGGGCAAACGCGACATTGCACAAGAGAAGAAATGATACGAACCAAACTGAAAAAGCTCTCATGAGTTTGCTCCTTCCACAGGTATAAAGTGAACATCCCGTTGTGGGAAAGGGATCGAAATACCTTCTTCGTCAAACCGCTCTTTTGCCTGGCCCGTTAGGTCCCAATAGACTGTCCAATAGTCGTCTGATTTGGACCACGGTCGGCAAAAGATATTGACCGAGTTGTCTCCCAACTCGCCAACAAAGACTTCTGGCTCCGGCGTCTTCAGACACAGCGCATGTTGGGCGACCAAATCTTTCAGAACGTCAATTGCTTGGGCTGCGTTGTCCGAATAGGCAATCCCAAAGACCAGATCGACCCGACGTTCTTCAGATGCGCTCACGTTGGTGATCACATCCCCCCAAATCTTGCTGTTTGGCACCACGATGATCTGGTTATCGAACGTTCTGATCTTGGTCGAAACAACGGACATCTCGTCCACAAAACCTGATGAGCCCCCGACCTGAATATAGTCGCCGGTATCGAACGGCTTGAGAACCATGATCATCAGACCGCTTGCAAGATTGCCCAGAGTTTCCTGCAAAGCGAAACCGAGAATAAAAGACAAACCGCCAAGCACCGCAAACAGCGGCGTGACATTCACTCCGAAGAGAGCCAATACGATGAGTATGCCAAGCACAAAAACAACCCAGTAAACCGTTGTGGCTATGAAGCGCTTCAGCATCCTGGAAATCGTTGGAATTTTGCCCAGACCGCGTTCGGTGATCCGTCGCATCATTCTTGCGACAAACATCATGGCCCAGACAGCGAACAAAACGCCCAGGGCAGCCATCAGTACGCCAACGCCGCCATCCCAAGAAAACAGCCAAGCCCAGGCGTTCTGAAAAAGTGTTTGAAGATCGGTTGTCTTAAGAGCGCCAGCTTTCAAGGCAAGAATATAGTCGGTGTGAGGCTCTAGTTCTTCCGCCTTTGCTCCCTTCAAAGTCCAGGCTTCAAGCACCAGTCGGTAGTTGTTCAGAAAATCTGATCCAGATGCACTTAAGGAAGACAATTGGGACCGTAAGCTGGCCTCTTGCTCTCCGTTTGCTGACCGAAGCTGCAGGTTGATTTGTGCGACGTCTTCGAGTTGCGATCGCACGTAACCCTGCCAACTACCTGCGACGTCAGATAACTCTTCAGCCGTTAACGGGACGAGTAGGATTTCCAAGTCATCTGCAGGGATTGTTTTTTCAACCACCTCTTCCAACAAGTTGTTGTTTTCCAGCACAACAACTTCCTGCTCTGGTTCAGTGACTTGAGCGACAACAGGAAACCCATTCGACGACATCGCAACGCACCAAAACAATAACCAGACCAGTCCAACTCTGCGCAGTCGTTTCATCTTATCGTCCCCTACTCCTATAGCGCTTGAGGAGAGCATAGGAGGACCCATCAAATCTAGACTTATGTTTATTTTTGCATGTTTAAGTGCTGGCAACAGTTATGCTAGGTGCGCCTCGCGGTAGAAAATGGCGATCACTCCAATGATCCGACTATACTGCATTGCGAGTATAGCAAATTAGTTTCTGCAGCCCTTATTCGATAGACCAAAAAAGGGAACGGGCTTCATCAGATTTGGATACTTTTGGAAAGATCTCCTCCATGATGCGCTTGAAGTATATCGCAATTGCAAAGGCACTTGCGCTCGGCCTAGCTGCATCGACAACCGCCCAATCAAGTGAGTTCGATTTAGCAAATGCCACCACTGCCGAGCGGATGACCTATCATCGAGCTGTCGACCCAGCCGTTTGGGCAAGGCCACTGATGAATTTCAAGCTTTATCGTGATGCACTTGCCAATGCAGGGGGCGGTCCCAATGACATTGGGTATAATTCAAAAGTCCAGGATTGGCGTTTCCAGTCGGCAGTACCTAACAACATAACGCCCTACTTCCACAGCTATTGGACCATAAAAGACGGCACGATCGTTATTGAAATGCCTGCGTCCGAAGAGGGTATTGGAATCTTCGGCACAATTTTGGATACATGGCAACGCTCTCTGGACGACGTCGGTTCCAACGGTCGGGACCGCGACGCAGGAGCAAAGAACATGCTGGTGCCGCCGGGATACACCGTTCCACTGCTTCCGAACGCTCTGGTCTATGAACAGGACACAAACTTCAGCTTTGTCGTGCTTCGTCCGATCCTTTCCGGCGGCGCCACCGAAGAAAACCTTGCGAAAGTCTTGGCGCTGACCAAAAAAAATCAAGGTTTACCCTTTGTCTGAAGCAGGCGGTGAGGTGTCGACACAGTATGTCGACGTTTACGCGGTGAACTTGGAAATGACGCCTGTCATGGATGGCGGCATATACGGCCATAAGCACCCCCCCATTTCATGCTCCCGTAAACAGTGTCGTTCAATCTGACTTACCCTACGGAGAACCAGCGCCGATTTGCAGCCCAAATGGCTTTAAACTTGTGTTTCCAGGTTCGGGTGGTCTTGCACAAATTTTTCAAAGTACTCGGCAAATGTTCCGACGATCGGTGGGAGTTGTTCGTATGGGGGGTAGTACAGCGTTAACCATAAAGACGTGATAGACCAGTTTGGCATCACCTGGACGACTTGCCCGCTAGCCAATCCCTTGTCAGTAATGAAATCCGGCAGAACACATATGCCCTCTCCTGCGACCGCAAGAGCGTAGAGAAAGTCTCCATTGTTGGAGATTATATTTCCGCCTGCTTGAACTGAAACGTTGCTACCTGCATGCGAGAAATCCCAAGTTTCCGAGCGGCCTTGCGCGCTGTAAGACATCAGAAAGTCTGGATTCAGATCGCGCGGATGATCAGGCCGGGGTATGTGTTCAAACAGAGATGGCGCAGCAATCATATGCCGCGGAACTTCGCAGAGTTTGCGCCAAATTGTCGATTTGTCGGTCGGCGGACCTGACACACGTACAGCGAGGTCGCAGTTTTCCTCGATCACATCGAGCAGTGTATCGGTGAAGTTGATCTCGACTGAAATATTCGGATAGGCGAGACGAAACCCCGAGATCACTTGCGGCAGCAACGTGACGCCTAGTGATACAGGCGCGGTTAGACGCAGATGGCCCTTGTCAGGTTGATTGGCCCGTTGAAGATTTCGTGTGACCTTTTCAAACCCCTCCAATAGCGGTCTGTACTGCGCAAGGACAGTTGCTCCAACGCTGGTTAGTGAAACTTGCCTAGTCGTGCGCACCAGAAGCTGTGTGCCAAGGTCTCTCTCAAGCTGCGCTATTATGCGTGTGGCCGATGCCGGCGCGATGCCCAGTTCGCGCGCGGCCAAAGAAAAGCTTTTCAGGTCTGATACGGCGCGCAGAACGCGGATGGGCTTAAGCTCAATCATCTCAGTTTAATAATTCCGTTTTCGACAATAATAAAGCCACATAGTTGTCTATTCACTTTAATAATTGATGCGCCATCTTTGATGCAAGTTGAACACTCGCCCAGGAGCGGAACATGATCAAAGATATCAAAGGGCTGCACCACGTCACTTCGATGGCTGCAGATGCCAGCACCAACAACGCTTTCTTCACCAACACCCTTGGCATGCGCCGAGTGAAAAAGACGGTCAATTTCGATGCGCCTGAGGTGTATCACCTCTATTACGGGGACGAGGTTGGAACACCGGGCTCGGTCATGACCTATTTTCCTTTTGGTCAGATGCCAAAGGGACGCAGAGGGGCCGGTGAGGTAGGTGTGACCGAGTTTGCCATCCCTACAGGCGGTGTCGAATTCTGGAAACAACGTCTTGCATCTGAGGGCGTGATTGGGCTGGCCGATGGCACGGTCTTCGGAGAAAAGCGTCTGTCTTTTGACGGCCCCGACGGCGATAGCCTTGCATTGGTCGAGTCTGATGCGCGAGGCCGGACAGCTTGGACTCAGGGCGGTGTTCCTGATGAGGCCGCGATTCTTGGGTTCCGGGGCGCTCGGTTCTCTCTGAAGGATGTTGATGCGACGGGTGAACTGCTGACCTTCATGGGATACCAGAAAGCCGAAACGGAAGGTGACGTCACTCGCTATGTGATCGAAGGGGGCAACGCTGCGGATACGATTGATCTGCAGCAGCTACCGTCAGACACCCCGACCGCTGGTCAGGGCGCTGGGTCCGTTCATCATATCGCTTTTGCCGTCGAGGACCGCGCCGCGCAACTGCGTGTTCGGCAGGCTTTGCTGGATACAGGCTATCAGGTCACGCCGGTTATCGACCGAGACTATTTCTGGGCGATCTATTTCCGCACGCCGGGTGGTGTGCTGTTTGAAATCGCTACGAACGAGCCCGGTTTTGACCGCGATGAAGACACGGCCCATCTGGGTGAGGCGCTTAAGTTGCCTACCCGCTACGAGCCACATCGCAGCAAGATCGAAAGTCTCCTGCCCCCACTTGCATCATGATTTCAGAGGTTGAAATGTCCAAAGATCTCTATCAGGCGCTTGTGCATGCGCCACAACCCGCCCGTCCGCTTGTCTTTGCCTTTCATGGCACCGGAGGGGATGAGCATCAGCTTGTTGAACTGGCCGGCAATCTTGTCGCTGGCGCCGGGATAGTATCACCACGTGGCGATGTCTCTGAGATGGGGGCCGCGCGGTTCTTCCGCCGCACTGCCGAGGGCGTATACGACATGGAAGACCTTGCCCGTGCGACGGACAAGATGATTGCCTTCATCGAAGCCCATCGCGCATCGCATCCCGGTCATCCGGTCTATGGCTTCGGCTATTCGAACGGAGCAAACATCCTGGCGGCGGTCTTTCTCAAACGCCCGGACCTGTTCGAGCGGGTTGGCCTTTTGCATCCGATGGTCACGTGGGAGCCGAACGCGCATCTTCAGCTGGTGGGGCGGAAGGTTCTGGTGACCGCCGGACGACGCGATCCAATCACGCCATGGCCAATGACGGAACGCTTTATCAGTTGGCTCTCTGATCATGGTGCCGAGGTCACTTCGGACGTCCATGAAGGCGGACACGAGCTGCGAAACTCTGAACTGACGGCTTTAGCCTCCCACTTCAACGGGAATGTCGGCCCCGGGTGAAGGTTCACGCATTGCATTCAACGTAGACAACACGGCGGCTTCTTTGCGCGCCCAGGACATGAACTCATGAATATGCTCTTCAAGTTCCCGGCCCGGGTGGCAACATATGAAATAGCTGAACCCGGTTTCCACCACCGGGCCGAACGGGCAAACAAGCCGACCGTCCGAAAGCGCGGAATAGACCAGCAGCGACCCGCAGAGCGCGACACCCGCGCCTGCGATCGCAGCGTCCACAATCTGGCCACCCGGAGGTCTTTCGAACCGCATGGCTTTCGAAGGATCAACCGCATTCGGAAGCCCGGCGTGTTGGCTCCAAAGAACCCAACTGGGAACCGACCCGTCCAGCATCGGCGTTGTATCGTACAGAACATGCGCGGCCTTGATGTCGACAGGGGACTTTATGTCGAACGCGTCGAGCACACCTGGGCTGGCGACCACCAGCATCAACTCCCGGTGAAGCAACTCCGTATAACGGTCCTCTGGCGGTTCGCTGGTGTATCGAATTTCGATATCGGCGGTCGCGTGGGTTTTGTGGTCCGAAGGGTTTTCAGACTCAATGTGGACCTGAACGTCGGGGTGGTCCTTGGTGAACTTGTGCAGCCTTGGCAAAAGCCACTTGCTGATTAACGCATTGCTGGAACTGATGCGCAGTTTGGGCGTCTTCTTGGGTCGGACCTCATCGACGACCTGACGGATCTGCAAGAACGCTTCGCTGATCGTTGGCTGCAAGCGCTGCCCTTCCGGTGTCAGATGAATCGCACGGGTCTTTCGCACGAACAAAGCCACCCCAAGGTCAGCCTCCAGCGCCTTGATCTGCTGGCTAACCGCACCCGGCGTCACCGAGAGCTCATAGGCCGCTTCCTTGATCGAGCCGCGCCGCGCCGCGGCCTCAAAGGCGCGCAAACTTAGCAAGGAAGGCAATCGGGACAGCGGCATGGCAATTCAGAAAAACAGTTTAGCCTAACTAATGCATACCCGCAGAACTTCTGCGTTGTCGAGTTCAAACTACGCCCCACATCGAAGAACAACAGAACTTGGAACTGAGAGAAATGATCAAGATTCACGAAAAAGCATCGCGGGGACGCACGCAAAACGGATGGCTGGATAGCTATCACACGTTTTCGTTCGGCCAGTTCCAAGACCCGACGCGCATGGGGTTCGCCAATCTGCGCGTGATCAACGAAGACGGCCTGATCCCAGGTGGTGGTTTTGCGGCGCATGATCATGCGGATATGGATATCATTACACTGGTTCTGGATGGGCAACTGCGCCACGAGGATGATCAGGGCAATGTCGCCAGTATAAGCGCAGGAGAAGTGCAGGGAATGTCGGCAGGCACTGGCGTGCGTCATTCCGAATACAACGGGTCCACGTCGGAGCCCGCAAAATTCCTGCAAATCTGGCTGATCCCGGATCAGGTAGGTGGTCAACCTGCATACACACAAGCCTCGGTTCCGAACGAAGGGGATGTCCTGCTCGCTGGACCCGCCACATTGCACCCTTTGATCCCGTTGAGATCAAGGGCGCGACTGACGCTTCGTCGGTTCACCGAAGGACAAGAACTTGCGCTTTCTGCAAATGGCGAAAGTGACCGCTTCGTTCATCTGCTGGATGGCCTTGCCTATGCCGAGCACGAACGTCTGAGCGCGGGTGACGGAGTACAAGTTCCGCGATCCGAACAGGTCACTATGCAATTGCACACTGACGGGGCTGCGCTGGTTTTCGATATGCCAAGCCCCGTGGCAAGGAAAGAACCTAAAATCCTCAAAATCAGATCAATCGAACCAGAATTGCAAGGAGACCCGACGTGACTTGGCAACCATATCTCATATCGCTCGCAGCGGGCCTCGGGATTGGGGTCATCTATGGCCTGATCGCAGTCCGCAGTCCCGCCCCGCCAATCATCGCGCTTTTGGGCCTCTTGGGTATGCTCGCCGGAGAAGCTGCAGTGCAATGGATCCGAGGTCATTCCGACGCTGTGTCACAGGCCCTGCATCTGAAATCCTTCGCCGTCACGCAGGCTGAAGAGACGAGCCAACCAACCAAACCCAAAACCCTTTAGCCCCATCTAACCTCAACAAAGGAATGAAAAATGTCCAAACTTGAAGTCCTTACACCTGAGAACAGCCAGATCATCTTCATCGATCATCAGCCGCAGATGGCGTTCGGCGTGCAGTCGATTGATCGTCAGACGCTGAAGAACAACACCGTTGCCTTGGCCAAAGCCGCCAAGATCTTTGACATGCCCACTATCATCACCACGGTCGAAACGGACAGTTTTTCTGGGCACACCTATCCTGAACTTCTGGATGTAAACCCACAGGCGCCTTTGCTGGAACGCACGTCCATGAACTCCTGGGACGATCAGAAAGTCCGGGATGCACTGGCACGAGGAGCTGCGGAAGGTCGCAAGAAAATCGTTGTCTCGGGTCTTTGGACCGAGGTCTGCAATATCACCTTTGCGCTGAGCTGCATGGCCGATACGGACTACGAAATTTACATGGTTGCGGACGCGTCGGGCGGTACGTCGATTGATGCCCACAAATACGCGATGGACCGGATGGTTCAGGCCGGAGTCGTCCCGGTGACCTGGCAGCAGGTTCTGCTGGAATGGCAGCGAGATTGGGCGCGCCGCGATACCTACGATGCTGTCATGGACTTGGTGCGTGAACACTCCGGCGCCTACGGCATGGGCGTCGATTACGCATACACGATGGTCCACAAGGCGCCATCGCGCACCCTCCATACTGGACCAACGCTGGAAGCGGTGCCCGCCGGTAAAGTCGCCGCAGAATAGTCTGTCGCGCAAAGCCCGCTCGGTCCCTTCATCCCTCCCCATGAAACCGAGCGGGAGAATTTCCAAACCTCTCTCAATCTGTGCCCCAGCAGTAGGCACCGACAACTCCCGCTTTGCCAAAGGATGCGCACCATGGCCGCCCCAGACACGATACTCTTCAACGGCAAGATCACGACAATGGATCCCGACAGGCCCGAAGCAGCGGCCGTGGCAATTTCAGGGGATCAGATCACCGCCGTTGGAACGGACAAGGACATGCTTGGGCTTGCGGAACCCGAAACCGAAACCATTGATCTGGGCGGCCAGCGTGTAATTCCCGGCCTGATCGACAGCCATACGCACATCATCCGACAAGGCAACAACTTCGCCATGGAGCTGCGCTGGGACCACGTTCCGTCGCTTGCCGACGGTCTGCGCATGCTGAAGGCTCAGGCAGAGCGTACTCCTGCCGGGCAATGGATCCGCGTGGTTGGTGGTTGGTCTGTTGATCAATTCGCCGAAAAGCGGTTGCCGACGATTGATGAGATCAATGCGGTCGCGCCAGATGTGCCTGTCTACGTGTTGCACCTCTATGATCGGGCGTGGCTGAACAAAGCCGCCCTGCGTGCAATCGGCATCGACAAACACTTTTACGAGCCCTTTGTCTCAGGACGTCTGGAGCGGGACGATCAGGGCAACCCGACTGGTCTCGCGATGGCGCGCCCCAACGCGCAACCGCTTTACGCGTTGTTGGATATGGCCCCCAAGCTGGATTTCGAACAGCAGGTCACCTCGACCAAGCACTATTTCAAGGCGCTGAATGGTCTTGGATTGACCTCGGCTTTGGATTGCGCGGGTGGGTTCCTGAACTATCCAGATGACTACGGCGTCATCACCGAGTTGAACAAACGCGGCGAGCAAACCGTGCGCATCGGCTATCAGCTTTTTGCGCAGCGTCCGATGTTTGAGCTGGACGATTTCAAACGCTGGAATGACATCGTCAAGCCAGACGAAGGAAACGACTACCTGAAATGCGTGGGCGCGGGCGAGATGCTGGTCGCGTCTGCCTATGATTTCGAAGATTTCAGCTACCCACGCCCCGATCTGCCCAAGCGGATGGAGGGGGACCTCAGGCCGGTACTCGAGTTTCTGTTCGAAAACCGCTGGCCGATCCGTTTCCATTGTACTTACGAGGAAAGCGCCCACCGGTTGCTGAGCCTTATTGAGGAGGTCGGTCGTGACAAAGGGTTGGAAGAGCTGAACTGGATTTTCGATCACGGTGAGACGATCTCAGAATCTACAATGGAGTGGGTTGCCCGTCTGGGCGGCGGTATCAGCTATCAAAACCGCATCGCCTTTCAAACCACAGCCTATCGCGACCGTTACGGCGAAGATGCCCTGCGCGAGGTCATGCCGGTCAAGAAGATGATGGCCTCGGGTGTGCCTCTGGCTGCTGGCACGGATGCGACGCGGGTGTCGTCCTATAATCCGTGGTTGGCCATTCACTGGGCCGTTTCTGGCAAAGGTCGTGGCGGAGACGTCATCTGGAGTGCAGCGAACCGCTTGGATCGGCACGACGCGCTGCGTCATTGGACCGCCGCCGGGGCTTGGTTCAGCCGGGAAGCGGGTAAGAAAGGTCAGATCAAAGCGGGGCAATGGGCGGATATCGCCGTGCTCGACCGGGATTATTTCTCGATCGCCGAGGATGAGATCACCGAAATCGAGGCCGACCTGACACTGACGGGCGGCAAGATCGTGCATGCCAAGGCTCGATTTGCGGCGCATGCGCCTGCCCCTCTGCCGGAGCTTCCCGATTGGTCACCCGTTCCAATTTTCGGTGCACCCGGCGCTTCGACGCAAAGCCAAGGCAGCCTTGCCGCTGAATAGAGGCAAGACCTCAGGAGATTTCCCATGTTGGACGATCAAAAGCTAAAAATCACTTACAGCGAAAGCGATACAAAAGCACGATACGGCGCTTCGGTGTCCGGGATCGTGAGCGAGGCGGAACTGACGCTGTCAAAAGTCACGCCCAGCCTCGTTATCGCCGACCACACGTTTGTCCCGGAAGAGTTGCGTGGTCGCGGCTTGGCGCGGACCTTGGCCGCGCAGCTTGTGGCGGACGCGCGCGAAAAAGGTCTTCGCATCGTGCCGCTTTGCCCGTTTGTGCGGTCCTATGCTGAAAGAAACCGCGAGGAGTTGGCTGATGTCATCCAGTGGTAGCATCGCGAAACCTGCACCTGCGGCATCAAACTCGGCTTGGGCCCCGTTCAAACATCGGACGTTCGCGCTTCTTTGGGTTGCGACCCTGATCTCTAACGTCGGCACGTGGATGCATGACGTTGGCGCAGGGTGGCTGATGACGACGCTCAATTCATCTCCAGCAGTTGTCTCGTTGGTGCAGGCGGCAACAACCCTGCCAGTGTTCATCTTCGCTTTATACGCTGGTACGCTGGCGGACCGGTTGGACAAACGTAAGCTGTTGATCACAGTGAACGTGGTGCTTCTGGTACTGGTTTCGGTGCTAACCGTGCTGGTTCAGCTTGAACTGGTAACACCGACGCTCCTGATCCTGTTCACGTTGGCCATCGGAACTGGCACGGCTTTCATGGCTCCGGCCTGGCAAGCGATCGTGCCAACTTTGGTGCCGCGTGACGCGTTGCAGCCAGCCATTGCCTTGAATTCAATGGGCATCAACATCAGCCGCGCGATCGGCCCTGCTTTGGCGGGCGTTTTGATTGCATCGGTCAGTTTGGCAGCCCCCTTTGCAGTCAACGCGGTCAGCTATCTCGTGATCATTGGCGCTCTGTTGTTTTGGAAGCACGACGTCGGCGTTTCGAAGACATCTCAGCCTATGTTCAACGCGATGATGACCGGCATGCGTCACGTCGCACATAACAGCCCGCTCAAGGCCACGTTGATCCGATCCTTTGCCTTCTTCATCTTTGCATCTGCCTATTGGGCTCTGCTGCCGCTGGTCGTCCGGACGATCGAAGGGGGCGGGGCGACGCTGTATGGTTTGTTGCTGACTTTGATCGGTGCCGGGGCTGTCGCGGGTGCTTTGACACTTCCGCAGTTCCGAGCGAAGCTTGATGCAAGCACGACGGCTGCAGGCGGCACCATCGGCACTGCCGTTGCCATGGCAATTCTTGCAACGGCGACAACCCCTCCGTTGGCTTATATCGCCGCATTGTTGGGTGGCTTTAGCTGGATTGCCGTTCTCACCACGTTCAATGTGTCGGCGCAGACCGCGCTGCCCAACTGGGTCAGGGCCCGAGGATTGTCTGTGAATCTGATGGTTTTCTTCGGATCCATGGCGTTTGGATCAGCATTCTGGGGTCAGGTGGCCACGGCAACATCTGTTTCGATCACCTTGCTGATCGCAGCAAGCGGATTGATCGTCGGCTTGCTTCTTACGCGCAAGTTTCAGCTTGGTCAGGGCGAAGATCTGGACCTGACGCCCTCTATGCATTGGCCGGCGCCGCAAGTTGCCCTTGAAGAGCACGGCTTGGCATCCCGCGGTCCTGTCATGGTCGAAGTTGAGTATCGCATCCGACCCGAGGACGAAGCTGCATTCCTGTCCGCGATTCAAGAATGGTCGGGCGAGCGCTGGCGCGACGGAGCCTATGACTGGCGCGTTTTCCAAAGTGCAGAAGAGCCCGAGCTATGGGTCGAAGCCTTCATGGTTTCATCTTGGGAAGAACATCTGGCTCAGCACGAGCGTGTATCACACCAGGATCAGGACCTTCAACGGGCTGTCGCAGCCTTTGATACCCGTGAAAGCGGGCCGGTCGTTCGCCATCTGATCGCACCATGATGAGAGTGTTTGTGATGCTATCGATTTTGGTCACCCAAAGGCCCATTCTTTCGGCCACAGTCTTTGCGGCTCTGTTCTGGGCCCATGCGCCTGAGCAGGCATCTGCGAGTGGAGCGGAGTTTGAAGGCCGTATCGAAGCAGTCGAGCGGTCGGACGTCTATAGCCGGGCGGAGGGCATTGTCGAAGAAGTTCTCGTTGAGCAAGGTGACTATGTAGAAGCGGGGGCGCCATTGCTGCAGCTTCGAAACGATCTGGAGAAACTGGCGGTCGATGCCGCTAGTGCAGAGTTGGCCAAAGCCGAGGCTCTCTTGCTTCAAGCCCGAGATAAGCTGGACCGCGCAGCCCAACTCTCGACGCGCGGCGCGGCAACAGAGGTCGCCTTGTTGGACGCCGAAACAAATCTGGCTTTGGCTGAGGCCGAAAGGGCCTTGGCGGAAACCGAGTTGGAGATCGCGCAAACGAACTACGACGACACGCTCATACGTGCACCGATCTCAGGACATGTTGAAGACCCGCGCGTTGGACCAGGCTCGCTGGTCGAGTTCAATTCCGGCGATCCGCCCCTGTTTCAACTCGTAAATCTGAACCGCTTGCGCGTTGTGTTCGAGCTTCCCTATGCCCAATGGGTTTCGGGGTTGAACACGACCAACACGCGCTCAGAGGAGCTATCAAACTCCGTCCGGTTCCATGTTGAAACGGAGATCGGTCAGGTTCTGTCAGATGCAAATCGGCTCACTGGATCGGCGGTCTGGTTCGATGAAAACAGCGGAAAGATACGTGTCTGGGCAGATCTGGAAAACCCCGACCAAACGTTGCGACCGGGAATGAAAGTTCGTGTCACGCCAATGGTCTACCCAGTCACCGACGCCGACCAAGACCACTCCATGGTCAGGCCGTGAAGAAATCCACCCCACAAGATCCTATCAACATCAGGCATCACAAGGACTGTTCCAAATGATCAAATTCGAATTGAACGGCCGACCCGTAGAGGTTGATAACCCCCCTGACGAAATGTTGCTGCTGGTCCTTCGAGATACGCTCAAACTCAAGGGTACGAAATACGGCTGCGGTGCTGCCATGTGTGGGGCCTGCACGGTGCATGTGGATGGTGTGGCGAGCTTCGCGTGTCAGATGTCAGTTAGCGACGTGGAGGATGCGCAAGTCACGACAATCGAAGGATTGTCCGAAGACGGTTCGCATCCTGTTCAGAGGGCCTGGATCGAAGAGCAGGTCGCACAATGCGGCTATTGCCAGTCGGGTCAGATCATGCGCGCGGCGGCACTTCTGGCGGACAATCCATCCCCGACGCGCGAAGAAATCGTCGATGAGATGAGTTCGAACTTGTGTCGATGCGGAACCTACAACCGCATTTTCAAAGCAATCGAACGCGCAGCCAAGGAGGTTTGAGATGACCATAGACATGAACCGCCGAGGGTTTCTACAAGGCGCTGCTGGACTGACATTTTTCATCGGTGCGGGTGGCATCTCATCCGTCCGGGCTGAGGCAGCAATCGGCACACTGGATGTCAATCACTGGTTGACGATCCGGGCTGATGGAAGCATCCGGATCGTCTTCCCCTCGACCGAAATGGGGCAAAGCAGCTACTCCACGCTACCGCAAATCCTTGCAGAAGAACTTGATGCAGCTTGGGAAGACGTTGAGATCGAACAGCTAAACGCTGATGATCGACGCTTTGGAAATCAGCTGTTTGGCGGTGTTCTATATACGGCTGGCAGCACCGGAACGCAGTTCTATTTTGACCCGATGCGCAAGGCGGGCGCGCAGGCGCGCGACGTTTTGCTGCAAATCGCAGCACGTGAATGGGCTGTGGACAAAGCCAGCCTTAGGACCGAACCCAGTATTGTATTGGGCCCCGATGGCCAACAGGCCGGGTATGGTGAACTGGCGGCGTTCGGTACACGGGATGTGACGGTACCAGACGCTGAGACTGTGCCGCTGAAAGACCCATCCGCGTTTCGGATCATCGGGCAAGATCTGCCGCGTCGCGACGTTCCGGCCAAAAGCACAGGTCAGGCCGAATATGCGATTGATGTGGAAGTTCCCAATATGGCCTATGCGGTTGTCCTACGCGCACCAGTCGAGGACGAGATAGCGCTTTCCATCAACGACGCTGCCGCACGCGAAGTACCGGGTGTCATAGACGTCGTGACCGTACTGGACGGTGTCGCCGTCGTCGCGGAAAGCCTGTGGTCTGCCTTGGGGGCACGGGGTTTGCTTGAGGTCGAATGGTCCACCACCTCACCCTTCCGAACCTCAAACAGCGAAGAGACTCTGGCTGAATACGCCGCCGCTGTCAGCGCTCCTGACGCGTCGGGTGCGACCTGGGCCGAGAAAGGCGACGCCCCTGCAGCCATTGGCAACGCTGACCGTCAGTATTCGCAGCTTTATCTGTCGGACTACGCATACCACGCTCAGATTGAGCCGATGGCGGCTGTCGCCGATGTCGATGCGGACGGGCAAGGTGCCGAGGTTTGGGCAGGCACGCAAACACAGTCATGGACTGCGCGCACCGTGTCCGAGGTGCTAAGTATCCCCGTCGAAAACGTTCGACTGAACATGATGACAATGGGCGGAGGATTTGGTCGACGCACGGCCTTGATGCAGAACTATGTGCGTGATGCGGTTCTGTGCTCTAAGGCCGTTGGACGCCCTGTCAAAGTGATTTGGCCGCGTGAAGACGACGTGAAGCAGGGGACCTTCCGCCCGGCTGCAGCCCAAAAGCTTGAGGCGGGTCTGACGGCGGACGGAAAACTCGACGGGTGGTATCACAAGGTCGCGACACCAACGGTGATCGGGTTTTTCAATCCCATGCGTTGGGACGCGGTAAACCCGAACGATGTGATCTCGATGCGCGGTGCCGAGAGCAAGTTCTATGGGATTGAGGATTTCCGCGCCGATCATCTGATCATGGACCGGCACGCCCGCCTTGCGCCCTATCGCGGTATTGGTGCGTCCTATACGGCCTTTGCGGCGGAGTGTTTCATGGACGAACTCGCAGAACAAGCCGGGCGGGATCCATTGGAGTTCCGGCTAGATCTTGTTTCCGAAAACCCGCGCGGGCGGCACCTGCTTGAGAAGGTGGCCGAGATGTCTGATTGGCACAATCGGGGTAGTCGAAACTTAGGACTCTCTTTTGCAGGCTACAGCTCGTCCATGGCCGCAGGTGTGGCGGAAGTTGAAGTCGACCCCGATAGCGGAGAGATCCAGATCAACAACTTCTGGGCCGCGATAGATGCGGGCCTGATCGTCACGCCGGACAACGCACTCAATCAGATCGAAGGTGGCATCGTGTTCGGCATCTCGATGGCTCTTTCCGAAAAGATCGACATCGAAAACGGCGAAGTGGTGCAGAGCAATTTCTGGGACTATGAGATCACACGCGCGTCGCAGATGCCGGATATCGAGATCTACATCGCAGAGGTCGATGCGCCGCCTGTTGGTGTTGGCGAGGTTGGCACTCCGATGGTGCCCGCGGCCATTGCCAACGCGTTCTATGCCGCTCAAGGCAAGCGCTTGCGCCACATGCCGTTTACTCCGGAACGTGTGGCGACTGCATTGGACAGCTAATTCCGGTTCATAGCCCGAGTATCTCACGCGCCTGGACGGCTGTCGCAACCGGGCGGTTGTATTGGGCACAGATCTCTGCAGTCCGCGTTACAAGCGCTGCGTTTGAGGGTGCCAACGTATTGCGATCCAGGCGTACGTTGTCTTCGAGGCCGGTTCGCGCGTGGCCACCGGAGGAAATGGCCCAGTGGTTCAGAACCTCCTGCTGCGCACCAATGCCTGCAGCGCACCACGGCGCACCAGGAAACAGTCGTTCAACGGTCTTCACGTAGAAATCGAATACGTCCCGATCTGCGGGCATCGCGTTTTTGACACCCATGACAAATTGCACATAAGGCGTGTCTTTGATTTGCCCTTTTTTGTGCATCTCGGCCGCCTTCAGGATGTGGCTCAGATCGAAGGCTTCGATCTCTGGTTTGACGTCATAAGTCGCCATTTCCGCCGCGAGCCAGTCGACAAGATCAGGTGGATTTTCGTAGACGCGCGTGGGGAAATTGTTCGACCCCACGGACAACGACGCCATATCCGGCCGCAACGGCAACATGCCGCCCCGCGTCTTGCCCGCCCCCGATCGCCCTCCAGTCGAAAACTGGATGATCATGCCAGGGCAGTGTTTCTCGAGCCCCTCTTTCAACCTTGCGAACTTTTCCGGGTCGCTCGAAGGCGTCTCGTCATCATTTCGAACATGGGCATGGCAGATGGATGCCCCCACCTCAAAAGCGGCCTGTGTGCTTTCGACTTGTTCCTCGACTGTTATGGGCACAGCCGGGTTGTTGGCCTTGGTTGGTAACGATCCGGTTATTGCAACACAGATGATGCAGGGTTCAGACATTTCACGCCTCTTTCGGTGCGAGGACAAAGTCGAATTCGACATCCCAATAGGGACCTTCAAAGCCAACTTCCGCAGATCGCGCCGGATCATCGACGCGATTGAATTCGGCGATCAGGCTTTCTTTGACGCCAAATACAGCATCCGAGTTGATATATTGGTCATCGGGATCAAAGATATGCGTGGTCAGGTCGTCGTATCCGTCTTTTGAAACGATGTAGTGTAGATGCGCCGGTCGGTACGGGTGTCGACCAAGACGCTTCAACAGATCGCCAACTGGCCCATCATCTGGGATTGGATAGTTCTTTGGCCGCACCGCACGGAACCAATAGGTCCCATCGGCTCCGGTTGTGAAGACGCCACGCAGGTTGAAATCAGGTTGAATACCTTTCTGTTGCACATCGTAAAACCCATCGTCATTGGCTTGCCAGACATCAATCTTGACGCCTTCCAACGGGTTGCCTTCCACATCCGTGACACGACCCCGTACCACCATGTCCTCGCCTTTTTGATCCAGACAGATGTTGTGCCCCATCTCGTATTCCGGGGCACCTCCCACATGGAACGGCCCCAGCACAGTGTTCTCTGAGGCCCCGGTGGGACGACGAGAGTTCACGGCATCCACCAGCATCGACACGCCGAGAACATCGGACAGAAGAATGTACTCCTGCCGCCAATCATCGCACATGTGTCCGACCTTGGTCAGGAACATGATTGCCTCGAACCATTCCTGCTGCGTTGGTTCGATTTCCTTCACGGCTTCGTGGAGTTTTCTGGTGATGACCTCCATCACATGCTTCAGCCGTTCGCTTTCTGCGTTTTTATTGCGTGCCGTGACGACCTCGGCCGAGTTTTCCTCGGTAAAGTATCCCATCTCATGCGAGTCCATTTTGGCCTCCTGACTTGTGTAAGTTTGCTCCAGATTGGCTCATCGCGAAAGGACTGTGGTCAGCGCGCGACGCAGTTCGGCTTCGGCGTCAGCAGCCATATCGGCTGAGCGCCACGCCACGTGTTGATCAGGACGGACCAACAAACAGCCCGTATCCGAAATCTCCGACGCGCGAGCCCAATCCCCGGTGTGGTCAACATAAGTCTGGCGCGGGCCGATGACGTGACAGCGAATGGGCATGCCCAGTTCTTTCGAGATGGTCTCGGCCGCCGTTACCCAAGCCTCTCCACCAATCCCGGTCAGAACGGTGAATTCTCCGCGACCGCATAAATCCAGAGTTGAATGTTTGCTCCCTGTATCATGATCAAACACCCAGACATGTGGAATACGCGCGCCGGGCCAAGTCGTGGGCTGGTAGTGCAGCTCCGCATCCTGATCAAAACCGGGATTGGGTTGACCATCCGTTTCAATCGCACAGGAGTCGTAGCGCTGGTTCATTTCAACGCCATGCGCATCGAACTCATATTTCTTAAAGGCAATCGCCTCGCGAATGGCCTGCCTTTGTGCCGCAGCTTCTGGCGTTGATCCTGTGCGAGCCTCTAGATTGCTTTGCATGACCTCTGGGTCGACGCCTTCGGCCATTCCCAGCGATTCAAAGATGGGACCGAATTCACCGATGGATTGATTGGCCCGTGTGACGATCTGCTTTGCTACTGGCGCGCGTTCTTCGCTGTAGCTGTCCAGCAGGCTCTCTCCGGCATGGCCTTTCAGGACAGCAGCCAGTTTCCAGGCGAGGTTGAAGCTGTCCTGTATCGACGTGTTCGACCCCAGCCCGTTTGACGGTGGGTGTCGGTGTGCCGCGTCACCCATTATGAACACGCGATCCTTTTGCATATGGGTCGCGTACATATTGTTGACGGTCCAGGTGTTGGCGCTGATCAGTTCGATCTCAAGCTCGGGGTCGCCAACCAATTGCCGTGCAACCTGAGTGGCCATGGCCTCGTCCACCTCGGGGGCGGGTTGGTTGATGTCATAGCCCCAAACGATGAGCCATTCGTTCCATGGGCGGACCATGCGGACTAGACCCATGCCAATGCCACCGACATTCGCACCCGGTTGCATCACCCAATAGAGGACCGATGGCCGATGCGCCACGTATCTGCTGAGATCGGCCCGGAACAGGATATTCATCGATCCGCCGACGCCCATCTGACCTTCGAAAGGCAGACCGGCATGTTCGGCAACCAGAGAATTGCCCCCGTCCGCGCCGACCAGGTATTTCGACCGGATCGTGATTTCTTCGCCCGACAAACGATCTAGGCATGTGGTCGTCACTCCGTCAGCGTCTTGCTCATGACGTAAGTATTCAGTGCTCATGCGCGCTTGAGTCCCACGGCGACATGCGGTGCCGAAAAGGATCGGCTCCATGAATGTCTGCGGAAGGTCGTTCATCATGGTCGGGCTGGACAGCAGGTGCTCGGCTTTAGAAAGCGGATGATTGCCCCAGCTTTTCATCCGTCCGATTTCCTCACCGGCGAGGCTTTCGCAGAACACGTTTTCACCCATCAGATCCTGATGCGCGGCGTGCATATAGGCTTCGGCCTCGACCTCATGACCAAGGTCGCGCAGCACCTCCATCGTGCGCTGATTGGTGATATGTGCCCGCGGCGTATTGGCCAGCCAGCGATAGCGGTTGATGACCATGTTCTCGACGCCATAGCTCGACAGCAAAGCCGCCGTTGCGGAACCCGCTGGTCCGGTCCCGATGATCAGGACATCCGTTGTGATGGTGGCCATAAGCTCTCTCCCTTGTTCTTTGAATTTCTCAGGACCGCGGATCCCAGAGGCGGCCGTCATATTCGGCCTCATAGGCTTTGCCGTCCGGGTAGCTGACCAGTTCCAGCTGCATGCCCCAGGGGGCGAGGAAATAGACCCAGGTTTCGCCAGCGCTTGGCCCGTCGGTCATGGTTGTCGGGTTGCCCAGGACCTCAATGCCCTTATCCTGCAAATAGCTGACGGCACCTTCCATATCGGTGGTATAAAACGCGATATGATGCCCGCCGATATCTGAGTTTCGCGGCAGTTTCGTATCCTGATCCGGCGCGGTATATTCGAAGATCTCGAAATTTGCGCCATTGCCGCAGCGTACCAGCCGCATCGTCGGGATCTCGGCCTTGGCGTCCACGTTTAGATGGTCCGCCATCCAAGTGCTGTCACCGCCCGAGAACGGTCCCAACGGGTAGAACACATTGCAACCGATGACGTCCTGAAAGAAGGTGACGGCCTCATCGACACTCGGGACTGTAAATCCCACGTGGTCTGTGCCCGTCATTCCCGGCAGGGAACTGCCAGCAAATGCGCCCGTTCCAAATGCTGTGACTACGACCGTCAATGCGAGAGTTTTCATGGATTAATCCTCCTTGTTCGACTGCGCGCCAATCACCAGACGACGGCGCACGGGGAATATTTGAAGTCCGGTTTTCTCAGAGATCAGCCCCCAGATGCCGCGCGGTGCGAAGAGCATGACGGCGACCCCGATCAGCCCGAGCACCATGAGATACCAGGAACCGTAGTCAGCGAGCAGGCTTTGCAAGATGAAGAAGATCAGCACGCCCAGAATCGGGCCTTCGATGGTGCCGATGCCTCCGATCACGACGATGAAAATCACGTAAGCCGTCCAGTCGGTGACCGAGAACGCCGCATCCGGTGAAATCCGCAGTTTCTGAACGTAAATCAGAGCGCCCGTTAGTCCCGTTCCAGCGGCTGAGACCAGGTAGACCAGCCATTTCATCCGCACTGCATCGACGCCGACGGATTTCGCTGCTTCGACATTGTCTCGTACAGCAGCAAGCGCCAGCCCGCGCTTTGTTCTGAGCAGCCAGTAGATGCCCGCAATCGTTGCGATCACCAGCGCCAAGGCCAGCCAGTAGGTCAGGATATCGCGCGCTGCTGCTCCGCGAACGTCAAAGGTGGTCTGGATCCATTCGGTTGCCCACATCTCACGTGTTGCGGTGCGCGGCAAAGAGGTTCCAGTGCCGCCGCCGAGCACTTTCCATTGGGCCACCAGTAGGCGCATGACCTCGGCGATGACCCATGTTCCGATGGCGAAATAGGCCCCTTGCAGGCGGAAGGCGAAGAAGGCTGTGGGAATGGCGACAATCAGGGCCGCAACGCCGCCCAGCAGGATCGCCGAAACCGGGTCCATACCCCAAAGGATGACACCGCCGAACATGGCGTAGGCGCCCATGCCCACGAAGGCTTGCTGGCCGACGGACACAAGGCCGCCATACCCGGCTAGCAGGTTCCAGAACTGAGCCAGTACAAGCATGGTGAAGATGAAGAACAGGTCTTGAATCAACCCTCTGCTGGCAAATGTCGGCAGAAGGATGAACAGGATGATTAGAGCGATACAGACGGCTCCGGCACTGTAAGACGCGCGGGTCTGCGTTTGGACGCGGTACATCGAAGTATCAGTCATCAGTCCACCGCCCTTGGAAACAGGCCTCTGGGTTTGATCAGAAGCACGATGAGAAACGCCAGGTGGCCAGCCAGGATTTGCCATTCGGGGTTGATTGCTGCGCCGACAGTCTGAGCGACGCCGATGATGATGCCCCCGATCAGCGTGCCCCACAGGCTGCCGAGGCCACCAATGATCACGGCCTCAAAAGCGTAGATCAGGCGCGCTGGGCCGATATTCGGGTCAAAGTTCGCCCGCATTCCGAGATAGAGCGCTGCCAAGGTCACCACGAGCATTGCGATGGCTGTCGCAGTGGCGAAGATACGTTCTGGCCGGATACCCATCAGACCCGCTGTCACTGCATCATCCGAGGTCGCGCGGAACGCCCGGCCCAGCTCCGTGCGGTAGAAAAGCTGGTTCAGCCCAACGATGACAAGGATTGCCGAGGCAAAGGTCAGCAGCGGCAGAACGCCGAGGTTCAGCCCGCCCATTTGAACGGAAGCCGTAGCAATCTCACCCGCAGGCAAACGTTGGCTATCGGCTGAGAACCCTTCGAGCAGAGCATTCTGCAAGACGACCGACAGACCGAATGTCACAAGCAAGGGCGGCAGGATATCAGGCCCCAGCACGCGATTCAGCACATGTCTCTGCAAAGCCCAACCCACGCCGAACATGATCGGTGCGGCAATGATTGCCGCCAAAAACGGAGAGAGACCAAGCAGCGAGACCAGCAGCAGGATCAGATAGGCGGCAAAGACGATGAGATCGCCATGGGCCAGATTGACCAAACGCATGATCCCGAACACAAGGCTAAGTCCTGCAGCGAACAGCGCATAGAGACCGCCTAAAAGAACGCCCTGAATGATGGTGTCGATCCAGATCATGCGGCGGCTCCTCCGAAATAGGCGTCGTGAATGGCTTCACGGCTGAGCGTCTCGGCGGTGCCTTCCAGCGTGACGCGGCCCTCCATCATGCAATAGACGCGGTCTGCGACTTTCATCGCTTGACCAATGTCCTGCTCCACCACGATCAGGCTGGCGCCAGCCTTCTGAATGCGGGGGACGGCATCGTAGATGTCCTTGATGACCACGGGTGCCAGCCCGAGGCTGATCTCGTCACAAAGCAGAACGCGCGGGTTGCTCATGAGGGCGCGGCCAATAGCGACCATCTGCTGTTGTCCACCGGACAGGGCGGTGCCGGGATGGTTCCGGCGCTCTTTCAGGATCGGGAACAGGTCGTAGATCGTTTGCAACGACCAATGGCCTGAAACCTTGCGGCCATAGGTGCCGATCAGCAAGTTTTCCTCGACGCTTAGGGAAGGAAACAGCCGGCGCCCCTCGGGCACCATGGCCACGCCGCGCGCCATGATCTCATCTGCAGCCAAGCCCCCAATGGGTTGGCCGTCAAAGCGCACTTGATCCGACCCGTTGGTCAGAACGCCCGAGATCGAGCGCATGAGGGTCGATTTCCCGGCCCCGTTTGCCCCGATGATGGCGACGGTTTCACCTTCGTCCAGATGGATATCCACGCCAAACAGGGCTTGGAAATCTCCGTAGTGAGCGGTCAGCGCGTGGGTCTCTAACAGGCTCATCAGACTTCGATCCCCAGATAGATTTCTTTGACTTCTCTGCTGTTCATGATCTCGTCCGGATCACCGAGGCCGATGACCTTGCCGAAATCCAGAACCAGCAGCCGTTCGACGACCGATGTGAGAGCATGCAGGACATGTTCGATCCAGATGATCGTCACGCCGCTGCTGTGCAGTCCCTTAATCGTGTTGATCAGCGCTGTGCATTCTGCGTCGGTCAGCCCTCCGGCGATTTCGTCCAGCAGCAACAGCTTTGGATTGGTTGCCATCGCGCGGGCCAACTCCAACCGCTTGCGTTGCAACAGCCGCAATCCACCGGCCGTGTCATTGGCCACATCCAACAACTCCGTTTGCTCTAGAATGCGGGCGCAGTCCTGTTCGACCTCATGTTCGGATTTGCTCTGCCCATGCGTCGCGGCCACAAGCAGGTTTTCGAACACCGTCAGATGATCAAACGGCTGAGGGATCTGGAACGAGCGCCCAATACCCGACAAGCAGCGCTGCATCGGCGGCACGCGCGTCACGTCAGCCCCGTCGAAATGGATAGATCCCGCGTCAGAGGTCAGATTGCCCGTTATCAGATTGAACAGCGTCGACTTTCCGGCACCATTCGGACCAATGATCCCAAGGGCCTGCCCCTGCGCGACATCAAAACTGACATCGTCAGTGACGGTGAGCGCGCCGAAGCTTTTTGAGACGTTTTTGAGCGAAAGAATGGTCATACCGGAGTTCCTGCCCCGGACAGGGTCCGAGGCGCTGGTTTCATTGCGATCAGGAGATTTCTTCCATCACACCCGCAGTCGGAATTTCGGGTGCTGAAGAGTTGTCGACGATCACGAGGTCGTAGCTGCCATTGTCGAGCAGCCTCCACTGCCCTCCGACCAAGGGCGTTTTCGCAACGTTCTGCGCAGCGAAGGGTGGCAAGCCCGCACCATCAAAGGCGATCCGGCCAACAATGGAATCCAACTGCGTGGCAGCGATGGCCTCAGCCACTGCATCCCCGTCACCTGCGTCATCAACACGTCCCATGACGTTAGCGGCCATTTCAAACAGTGCGTGCACAAAGCCGATGGGCTGGGTCCATTGGCGGCTGGTGGCGGCCATGTAACCCTGAGCCAATTCAGCCGAGCTTGCGCCGGTCAACGACGATGAGAACGGATGCGTCGGTGACCACCACACCTCGGAACTCAGGTTGTTGCCTGCGTTGCCCAAGGCTTCGACGGCTTGCGGGAACAAGATGGCCTTGCCGATGCTCGCCGCCTTAGGGGTGAAACCTTGCTGCTTTGCCTGACTCCAGAAGGTAGTGAAGTCAGGCGGGATCGGTACGCCGGTTACAATTTCAACATTCGCCTGACGAAACGCATTGATCTGCGCCGAGAAATCGTCGGTCAGGTTCTGGTACCGTCCGGGATCTGTCAGGCTATATCCCAACTCGGATAGAACCGGCGGGAAGCCCACATTCGGGTCGCCCCAAGCATTGCCATCACCGTCATTCGGGAACAATGCACCGACCTGCTTGTTGGTCTCCAATTGGCCCCACATCGCCGTAAAGACTGAGATAACGTCCTCAAGGCCCCAGAAGAAGTGATAGGCGTAGTAGAACGGCTCCCAGCTGGCTGGATCGCCGGGATTGCCCTGTTGGCCGATGAACCACGGCTGCCATGGCGCAACAGTGGAAATACACGGCACTTCCTCAGCCTCACAGGTCGAGGCAACCGGGTTGGTCGTTTCGGGTGTTGAAGCGACCAGCATGAGGTCGATCTCATCATCCACGATCAACTCGCCCGCCACGTCTGCTGCCCGGTTCGGGTTCGACTGGCTGTCCTTGACGATGACTTCGAAATTCGCACCGGCCTCAGATGCGGCGAAATTGTCGAGAATAAACTTGTCGGCCTCAGAAAAGGCGGCCAGAGGACCTGATTGCGGGCTGACATAGCCCAGCTTGATCTTGGCGCCCTGAGCGATAGCGGGCGCAGCGAGCGTGCCGGCGGCTAGGCCGAGGCCGGTTGCAGCGCTGGATTGCAGCAATTTGCGTCGTGTGATCATGTGTCCCTCCCTTGACACGGTGAAGTCAAACGCTGGGGGCATTACCCGCCCACGCGTTTTGAAGAAGCGCCCGCAGCCCATCAGCAGTGACCGGCCGCGGGTTCCAATACGGGTTCTTGAGTGCGATTCCGGTGGCACGATCCAGATCGGCCTCAGACAGGCCAAAGTCTCTAAGAGCCATTGGTGCGCCCATGGATTTGGAAAAATCCCAAAGCGCCTGGCCGGGCTCAGAACCGCCGAGAATTTCTGACACGGGTGCCAGCAGCTCCGGCACACCCGCCGTGTTGTAGGCTATGGCATGGGGCAGAACGATCGCGTGGGTTTCCGCGTGCGGCAGATTGAAGGACCCGCCCAGCGTATGGCAAAGCTTGTGATGCAACGCCATTCCGACCAGACCAAGAACTGTGCCGCAGGCCCATGCACCACGCTGCGTTTCTTCTCTGGCTTTCAGGTCGTCGGGGCTTACGACAACGGTCGGCAGACCTTCCGCAAACGCCCTAAGGCCGTCGATCGCCAATTCCGTGGTCTGATCCGTGCGATCCTTGGCATAAAGCGCCTCGGCAGCATGAGCCATTGCGTTCAAGGCGCTGGTCACGGTCATTGCGGACGGCAATGACGCCACAAGTTCGGGATCGTACAGGATGACGCGGGGCAGAACCTTTGGGTCTGTAAGGGTGGTTTTGATGCCATCCTCAGTCTGACCCAAGATCGGGGTGGCCTCGCTGCCGGCATATGTGGTCGGGATGGCGATTTGTGGCAAAGAGGTCCGAAGGGCAATCGCCTTGCCTAAGCCAATCGTCGAACCTCCACCGATAGAGACAATGCTATCGGCCTTGACTGACAAAGCGTGTTCAACCGCTTCTTCGGTCACGCCGACAGGAGTGTGCATTGTTGCCCGAGTGAACACGCCTGCAGCACGATCCCCAACGGTTGTCGCAAGCTCCATTGCCATATCAACTTGCTGAGGCGTCGACAGGATCAGCGCTTTGTTCGATCCCAGCTCCGCCAACTCCGCGCAGATGTTGTTGCGCAAACCTGTGCCGAATCGGACTTTCTGGCCATTGATGCTGGTGGTGCTGAGAGCCATTGGGCGCGTTCCTGACGAGCGATAGATTGCGGGTCTGAGGGGAACGCTAGCAGGCAAAGACAGCCCTCTTGATCGAATTACCGACCATCAATATAACTTTGGGTTATGAAGCTTGATCCCAGACATCTCGAGATTCTCGCGGCTATTGTCGAGGCCGGAGGGTTGACCGAAGGCGCTGCTTTACTTGGGAAATCTCAACCCAGTGTCTCCAGAAGCGTCTCTCTCTTGGAGGACAGGGTGGGAGAGCCCCTATTCCTGCCGACCCGAAGACCTTTGCAACCCACTGAGCTTGGTCTTGCGCTTGCTCAGGAAGGTCAAAGAATCCTAAGCGCGGGTCGCCATGCAAGCCGCGTTGTGGACGAACACCGTCAGGGCATTGCCGGTGCAGTGCGGGTTGCGGGCACGCCGATCTTCATGGACGGTGTCATCTCGAACGTGATTGCAGAGTTTCAGGCCGATTACCCCAATATTCGGATCGACCAATCCTATGGATACCCCACTGAACTTTTGTCGCAGTTGTCCGCGGAAACTCTGGACTTGGCCATTCTTCCTATGCGCCCGGCAGACGTGTCGGATGAGTACGAGTTTCGTCAAATCCTGCCTGGTCGAAACGTCATTGCGTGCCGTGTTGGGCACCCATTGGCGCGCAAAAAAGAGGTGAAGCTGGAAGATATCACCGAGTTTTCCTGGATCGCGCCACCTGCAAACAGCCCGCTGTTTCGTGACTTGAGAAACACGCTGGACGGTATCGGTATGCGAGACCTCAAAATCAGTTTCACAGGCGGGTCCTTGAGTGCGGTTGTGAACGTTCTGACGGGTTCAGACTCCCTAACCGTTTTGCCTTTTTCGGTGGTCTTCATGATGCAAAGACAAAAAACTTTGGCAGCACTTCCGATAAAAATCGGTGATCCCGACCGGCACTTGGGATGCGTTACGCTCAGCGCTAGAAGCATGCCGGCTTCGTCGGAGCGCGTTCTTGAGTTCATAAAGCAGAAGTTCGAAATGCTTGATCGCTTGATTTGTAGCGCGGGATGATCTCTCTGACCGGTCTAGCCTGAAACAAACCGAGAGCTCTCGTGGGTTTATGAAACCCGCACGAAGTTTTAGACGCTTGTTGTTCAGTGCTTGCTGTCTCAGGGATCCTATTGTGTTTAGTCGACCTCTGTATGTTTTTAGGTCAGAGTTGTTTGACGTTTGGCTCAGAGTGATTGACGAGAATTACCAATTTGGTGAGGTTTTGGAGTTCTATTGAGGCAGTAGTCGGTAACGCTCTACAGTTCTTGTTGAACGTCGGAAGAATTTGACCTTTGCTTCATAGACTAACCCAACACCACCTGGTCATACTCCCGTAGACAGTTTCGTTTGATCTGACTGACCTTCCTGAAAACGAGAGCTGATTTGCGGCCCAAATGGTTTCAAACTTGTGTTTCCAGGTTCGGGAAGTCCTGCACAACTTTTTCAAAGTACTCGACAGACGTCCCGGTGATCGGTGGGACTTGTTCGAATGGAGGTAGTAAAGCGTCAGCCAAAACAACTTGATAGACCAGCTTGACATCACCTGCTCGACTTACCCGCTAGCCAATCCATTTTCAGCAATGAAATCCGGTAGAACACTTATGCTGTCTCCCGCAACGTCAAGAGCGGAGAGGAAGTCTCCATTGTTGGAGATTATCTTTTGGCTAGCTTGAACTGAAACGTTGCGACCTGCATGAGAGAAATCGCAAGTTTTTGAGTGGCCTTGAGCACTTTATGACATCAGCAAGTCTGGGTTCAGATCGCGCGGATGATCAGACCTGGAAATGGGATGTGTCGCAAAATTTTGGGACAGCTGGAATTAGCGGTTTACTGGGCAAACCTATCTTGTGATCTCGGCAAATAGCCGAAAGCCAGCCGCTGTGGAGCTAGAGAATTGCAGCTTCCGGATCGAGTTGGATATCTTAATACCGTCCAGAGTACGCGAGGCGGATCAGAACGTGCACATGTGCCGTGCGCGTCGCTTGACTAAGCGATGATCCTGCTCGATCAGGATGTTCAAGTAATTGGACTTAACTGTTTGGATTTTGGCTGAGCAACCAAACCGACTAAGGATTTTTTCACTTCTCTAATGCCTGCCGCAGAGGCTCCACTCTTGTCGATCACGGTCGTGTCTGGAATTCCATTTTAAGACTGCGCTTTGGCAAAGAACCTTGCTTTCGCTGGACGGTTCTTCTGCTTAGACAGCATGAAATCAAGGGTATTTCCCGCTTCACCGGCGGTCCTATGGATGTAGATCGATTCGCCGCGAACACTGCGATCATCGGCGAATACTTAGCAACTCACCTGTTGAAAGTGCCGTTATCCATCCGCACGCCGCGTTCAGCCACGTTCTCTTCGAGGTCACGATAGGACACCGTATACCGCAGATAGCATTACACGGCGTGCAAAAAAGGTAAGATCAGACATGTTTCCCGATCTCGCTATTGAGACGTGATCCACCCCCACCAGCAGAAACAAATGGGCACTGACCCTAATACGCAGGTACCCTGCGGTTCTTCTACTTAGTAATAGTCTTCGCACCAGAGTCTGTGGGTGCACCGAGAAGGTGTTGCCGAATCCTCATATCCAGTTTGGTGCTTTTTAAATCGACGATACCGCTTTTCGAAAACAGCTCTCGAACAGAGCGATAGTTTTCAGCTCTTTTCCAGACAACAGGCGAAGAGGTCGGCGTCCGACCGGACAACGAAGCGAGATAAGACATCGTGCCGAACAATAGCTTTGACTTGTCGCGATGGGGTTTGTTCAGAATGTACAGGCTGAGAGGCGCGTCTGGACCGCGTTCTGAATCGACAACAAAAACCTGCCCCGCGCGGAAGGCGGCTTTGCCATCACATCTTGTCCAGCGGCGCGTCGATGACTTTCCTTCGCTTAAGGCTTCGATGACACGGCTGTAAACCGTCCCGTTCCGCTCATCCAAAAAGGCAACGTTGACAATGGCTTTGGTTGGATCGTTCGGTGCGCGAAAGAACACTTGATAAGATCCGAGAAATGGCCGCAGCCGTTGAAGATCACCTGGGAACACATCGATCAGGGGGTCTCGTCGCCGATCCGCCTCGGTTTTGGCGAGTTGGGTGGTGTGGCGCCGCAGTTCTGCATGATCTCCCAGCAAGATATGCTCGCCCACATCGAAGAACCGGCTAATGCGGCGCAAGTTATTTGGCGAGGGCATGCTGCGGCCATTGAGGTACTTCGCGAATTGCTGATGGTTGATGCCAATCTCTCTGCAAACAGCCGCCACTGACGGGTAATCCGCACAAAGGTGACGGAGGTTTACAGCTAAATTCTGGTGCATCGGTGGTTCGGCATTTGGTCGCATAAACTCGCTAAAGAAAGCATAATGTGGCGTCATTGTTAAGCTCAAATTGGTGCGTGATCTTGCGGGCAACAGAAGAATGCTCAGGGAAGGTCAAGCAATGGATAAATTTCAATACGTGCGGCAGATGGAACAGCGTCTGCAATTGCGTCAGGTGGATCGTCGTCAGTTCATGCGCGGTGTTTTGGCAACCGGCATGACCGTCGGTGCCGCAACGCTTTTGGCGGATCGCGCTATTGCGGCCACGCCCAAAAAGGGCGGCAGCATGATTGCCGGGATTGGTCATGGCGGGACGACCGAGCAACTCAATCCGGGGCAGATATCAGCGGGTTTCCTGATTCCGTTGAGCCTGGGCATGAACGGTTTCCTGACTGCGATCGACGCGGACAGCAACGTGCAGCCGTCACTTGCAAAATCATGGGAGGCCTCGCCGGACGCGTCGGTTTGGACCTTCGAGATGCGCGACGGGGTCGAGTTCCACAATGGTCGTACAGTGACAGTTGAGGACTTGATTGCCTCGATCAATTTTCACCGCGGATAAGGGTCAACCTCGACTGGGGCGCCGCTGTTGGCCGGTGTGAAGGAACTGCGTGCGGACGGGCCAAACAACATCGTTTTCGAGCTTGAGGGCGGTAACGCAGATTTCCCGGCTATCCTCAGCGACTACCGCTTTGCCATTCTGCCGGCAGAGGGTGACAGCATTGACTGGCAATCCGGTATCGGTTGCGGAGCCTATCAGTTGAAGGATTTCCAGCCAGGGATTTCGGCGGATTTGGCCCGTCACGGGAACCACTGGAACCCTGATGTCGCGCATGTGGACGAATGGAAACTTTTGGTGCTGCTGGATACGACCGCACGGATGGCGGCGCTGTCTGCGGGGTCGGTCGACATTGCCGATAAGGTTGATCCCAAGACGGCTAAATTTGTCTCACGTGATCCAAATGTAACGCTGCATTCGGTAGCCGGTACGCAGCACTACTCCTTCCCGATGCTGACCAACGCCGCGCCGTTTGGCGACAACAATGTGCGTCAGGCGATCAAATGGGGCATCGACCGGCAAGAGCTGGTCGACAAGATTCTGCTGGGTTACGGCGAGGTCGGCAATGATCATCCAATCGGGTCCGGTCAGAAGTATTTCAATGCTGAGCTTGAACAAAAGACATTCGATCCGGACAAGGCAAAATACTATTTGAAACAGGCTGGTCTGGAGTCGCTGGATGTCGAACTCTCGTCTTCTGACGCTGCATTTCCCGGCGCGGTGGACGCAGCGACGCTGATTTCTAACTCGGCCGCGAAATGCGGGATCAACGTTTCTGTCAAACGAGAGCCCAATGATGGCTATTGGTCCGAGGTCTGGACGAAGAAACCTTGGTGCGCCAGCTATTGGGCCGGACGACCGGTCGAGGATCTTATGTTCTCATTGGCGTTCCAATCCGGTGTCGCTTGGAACGAATCTCTCTGGTCGCATGAGAAATTCGACAAGATTCTGGTTGAGGCTCGGGCTGAACTGGACACTGAAAAACGTCGCCAGATGTATGGCGAGATGCAGGATATTGTCGCCAATCAGGGCGGTGTCGCGATCCCGATGTTTGCTTCATATGTCTTTGCCACGCGCCCAAGCGTCGGCACGCCCGAAAAATTCGGCTCGAACCTGGATTTGGACGGAAGCAGCTTTATGGAGCGTTGGTGGAAAGCCGAATAACTCTGGTGAAATGTGATCGCATCGCCAAAGATCAGAGGATGGCTCACGCAGCCGTCCTTTGACGTGTTGGGAACAGGGAATTTATGAAGCTTTTCATTGCGACACTGTCGACAGAAACGAACACGTTTTGCACGATGCCGACTGCGATGTCGGGTTTTGAGGACTACTTCCTGCGGCATGGTACGGCGACACAAGAGCCTCCAAACCTTATGACGGAGGCGCTTCATCTGTGGCGCGATAGGGCCGAAACTCTGGGCTGGCAGGTTGTCGAAAGCCTGACCGCCATAGCCGAACCCGCCGGTCTGACCACGCGCAGCTGTTATGACGAACTGAGCGGCGAGATTTTGTCTGATCTGGCGGAGTGTGGCGGTGCAGATGTCATCCTGCTGCAACTGCACGGCGCGATGGTGGCCGAGCATATAGAGGATTGCGAGGGCGATATTCTGACCCGCGTTCGCAAACTGTGCCCAAACGCAACGATCGGCGTTTCGCTGGACCTGCATTCTCATCTGACAAAGAAGATGCTGAACGCCAGCGATCTGATCGTGCATTTCAGAGAATACCCGCATGACGATGCAACAGCATGCGCGGCCGAACTGTTTGATCTGGCAAAGCGGGCACATGCGGGTGAGATCGCGCCCAAGATGGCGTTTTTTGATACCCGTATGATGAACCTTTATCTGACCAAGGCTGGGGCGATGAAGGATTTTGTGGCCGAGATGGCCGCAGCTCAAGCCAGACCCGGCCTGTTGTCGGTTTCATTGAGTCACGGTTTTCCTTGGGCAGATGTCGAAGATGTCGGCGCGCGGATGCTGGTTATAGCAGATGGCCAAGCACAACTAGCCGCGCAACTGGCCGAGGAGTTGGGGCGGCGCTTCTTTGAGTTGCGAAACGAAGTAACCACGCGGTATCTACCGATCTCCGAGGCGCTGGATCACATTGGTACACGGTTCGGTCTATACGTTCTGGCGGACATGGGTGACAATTCAGGCGGAGGAGCGCCGGGCGACGCCACCCATTTGCTGAAAGGCATGCTGGCGCGTGGAATGACGCATTTTGCCAGTGGTCTGTTCTGGGATCCCGGAGTAGTGCGTATTTGTCAGGATGCGGGCATTGGAAGCAGATTGAAGCTTCGGCTTGGCGGAAAAACCGGTGTGGTTTCAGGGGATCCGATCGACCTGATTGCAAGAGTTATGAATATCGAGACGGGCCTGGGTCAGCATCTCGGCACTGGTCTTGAACCAATGGGCACCGTGGTCTGGCTCCGCCTGGATGGAGAAATCGACCTGCTGGTCAACGATCTGCGTGTTCAGGTTTACCATCCTGAAGCCTTCGAGCAGATCGGCATCCGGCTGGCCGAGAAATCGGTGGTGGCGGTGAAATCGCTGTTCCATTTCTACGGCCCGTTCAGCCAAATTTCGGACCACATCCTGCAGGTTGCCAGCCCCGGCGGAACACAGCCTGCGTTCCACGACCTCGCGCTTACCAAACGAAAACTGCCGTTCTGGCCCTCGGTTGCGCAGCCATTCTTAGATGAAAACCTTGTGGACGCCGGATAGCGATTTCAACCAATAGGTCTAGCGGTCCGAACCCAATCGCAAACATACACAGCATCCGGTGCTATGGCGTGGGATTGGAGCCACGCCGGATAAAACCCGTTTCGAACTATTCATGTCCTTTCCCCTCGCACCGCCTGTTCGGCTTGCTGAATCAAGCTTTGGCCGATTAGGTGTCAACCTCTGCGGGGCGTGATCTCCGTGATGCCAACACGCGAGGTCGAGCTTAAGGTTAGAGGATATCTGACGCTATTCATCCGGCCAGAATGCTCCGTGCTTTAGAACGAGAACCAACTGGCCAAATGGACCCGGCATCGCCTAGGTTCTCGCGTGGTTGGGCACCCAAGGTTAGACGTTTCATCGCACGCTATCCTGAACCTGTTCCGTCGGGCTGCGTTGCATCGCTCCAATAAGATCCTTCTTTCCTGTCTATATGGAGTTTCAGCACATCCAAGGCTTGTGGAACGTCACCATCCCGGACGCACTGAAGCAACTCAATGTGCTCCCGATAGGATTTAGCCATGTGATCAGGGTGATGACCCAACCGGCTGCGCAACGCCGCCATTTTCAATGCAATCGTTTGATAGGCGTCATTCAGAAACCGATTGTCTGCGCAGTCGAAGAGGCATTGGTGAAATAGAGTATCCAGGTAAAGGTATTCTGCATCATCCGCGGCCTCACGGGCCGCTGTCATCCGATCAACGCATTTTTCAAGCGCGGCATGAAGCGCCTGTGGGTTCGCCTGCATGGCCAAGGTCAAAGCGGTTGTTTCAAGGCACACACGTGCATCGCAAAGTTTTGCGAGTTCCTCGGGCTCCAGATTGAACACGAATGAGCCTCTTTGAGGTTCAACGACCAACAGACCTTCCATCTCAAGCCGGTTGATTGCCTCGCGCACAGGGGTGCGGCTGACCTCAAGATTCTTGGCGATTCGAGCCTCAGACAGTTGCTCACCCAGTTCGAACTCGCCTTTGATAATCCGCTCGCGCAGGTTTTCGGTCACCAATTCCGTCAATGATTTCGGTCTGTTGAATGGGCTCATGTCGCTCTCCTCAGTGCGACAGTAGCAGGCCTGTGTCTGGCATACAATGTGTTAGTGTTGACATATTAGCATACTGTATGCCAGTTTTGATTCTCACGAGGAGACGGCATTGGGAGGGGCGTCTTTGCAAACTCTGGAAACATGGATTGTTGCGTTGAACCGGGCGCTGGTGGCTTTGGCGCTGGCTACGGTTTTTGCAATCGTCTTCGCCAATGTGGTGGGGCGGTACGGTTTTGGTACCTCCCTTGCCTGGGTTGAAGAGGTCGCCAGACACCTGATGATCCTCGGCGCGTTTTGCGGTGCCGGTCTTGCCTTGCGCGAAGGTCGCTTGGTCGCGATTACGACAATTCCGGATTTGCTGCCCGACGCTCTGGCCCGCCTGCTGCGCTGGGGCATCGTCTTCGTCATGTTTGCCTTTATGGCGACGATGCTGTGGTTGGGCGTTAAATTCGTTGAATTCGGCTGGAACAAGGAAACCATGTCCACCGGGATTTCGCGCGGCATTCCCTATCTCGCTATCCCGATCGGGTGCGCATTGTTCCTGATCCAGTTGGCCTTTTTCGCAAAACGTTTCGTAAGCCAAGAGTTTGAACACGGTCCCAACGCCAAGGGCGATGAGGCAGAGGTCTGAGCCGTGGCAAAAACCCTGATCATCCTGTTCTTCGCGACGCTGTTTCTGGGTGTTCCCGTAGCCTTCACGATGGGGATCGCCGGCCTGTCGGCGATCTTTATCGACGGTTCGTTGAACCCACTGGTCGCAACCCAACGCATGTTCGCCGGGATCGACAGTTTCCCGCTGATGGCGGTGCCTTTCTTTATTCTCGCGTCCGAGCTGATGACGGCCTGCGGGCTAACAAATGCATTGCTGCGCTTTGCCAACGCTCTGGTTGGACATGTGCGAGGCGGGCTGGGGCATGTGAACATCCTTGTGTCGATGCTGTTCGCGGGGATCAGCGGCTCTGCCCTGGCGGATGCTGCAGGGCCTTCTGCCATCGTCATGCGGATGATGCGTGAGGCCGGGTATGAGAAGAATTACGCCGGTGCCCTGTCCGCTGCCACGGCCACCATCGGCCCGATCATCCCGCCGTCCATTCTGGCTGTAATTTTTGCGATTTCGACCAATGGAGTTACAGTCGCCGGACTGTTTTTGGCTGGAATTGTGCCTGGGGTTATGCTGGGCGTTGCGCTGGCCATCGCGAACCATATCGTGTCCACTCGTAACGGCTACCGCGGGCGTGAACATCGCGCCACCATGGTTGAGTTGCGCAGTGCAACCCTGGCGGCCATTCCGGCCCTGATCATGCCAGCAATCATTCTGGGCGGTATCCTTTTCGGTGTGTTCACACCCACCGAGGCGGGCGCGGTGGCCTCAGCCTACGCTCTGTTCCTTGGTTTCATCCTGCGCGCCTTCACGGTCCGCGCTCTGTACGCCGCTTTTGTGCGGGCTGCGGTGGTGACGTCCTCGGTCTTCCTGATCGTGGCGATGGCGTCGATCTTTGCCTGGCTACTGACTTACCTGCAAATTCCACAGGAATTGGCCAAGCTGATCACCCAGATCACCGACAACCGTCTGGGCATTCTGTTCATTCTGGCGGCTTTTGCCCTGATCTGCGGCTTCTTTATCGACACGCTGCCCGCGCTGATCATCCTGACTCCGATCCTAGGTCCCATTGCCTATTCCGCGGGGATCGACCCGCTGCAATTCGGGATGATGTTGGTGCTGAACCTGACTATCGGGATGATCACCCCTCCGGTTGGTCCGGTGCTGTTCGTGATCGCCACGGTCGGACAATTGAAGATCGAACGCCTGTCAAAAGCGGTTCTGCCGCTGCTGCTGGCTGAACTCGTAGTGCTTCTTCTGGTCATTCTTGTGCCAGGCGTCAGCACCTTCATCCCCAACTTCTTTGGATTTGCGAACTGACATGAAAGGGAGGAACCTCATGAAAACCATGTCGAAACTGATGACGGCAACAGCTGTTGTTGCAATGACCGCCGCCAGTGCGGCCTCGGCTAAAGAGCTGAAATACGCACATTTTCAAGCCGCTGACCTGAGCTCGCCCAAACACGCTGCCGCGCTGGCGTTTGAGGCCTGCGTCGAGGGCAAAACCTCGGGTTCGATTGATGTTCAGATCTTCCCTGCATCTCAGCTGGGAGGCGGGTCCGAGATCATGGAAGGGCTGCAGCTGGGCACCGTTCAGATGGCGGCGATCCATGACGGCCCGATCTCGGCTGTCTATAAACCCTTCTCGGTTTTGGCGATGCCCTATCTGTTCGACGATCAGGCGATGGCCTGGGCGGTGATGGACGGTGAATTCGGTGACGCGCTGGCTGAAGACATGCGGGCGAAAACCGGCATCCGCAGCTTTGGCGTGGCCGACAACGGGGTGCGCAATTTTACCAACAACGTGAAGCCCGTGGCCGAACCTGCCGATATGGAAGGCCTGAAAATGCGCGTAATGACCGCGCCGGTCTGGGTGACTCTGGTCGAAAGCCTCGGCGCATCGGCGACTCCCGTTCCGTGGCCGGAACTTCCCGGTGCACTGCAGCAGGGCGTTGTGGACGGTCAGGAAAACGGCGTGACGAATATCGTCAACGCGTCGCTCTACCAGCACCAGAAATACGTCTCGCTGGATGGCCATGTGTTCAGCTGGCACGCCTATCTGATGTCGGACATGTTCTTCGAAAGCCTGACGGATGACGAGAAGAAAGCCGTCGAACAATGCGTCGAGATCTCGAAAACGATCCACCGTGGCATGACCGCCGCGCAGGACGCGAATGCGACCGCGATCCTGTCGGAAAAAGGCATGGAAGTGGTCCCTGTCAGCCCCGTGCAGAAGGCTCTGTTCCGCGAAGCCGCGCAGCCTGCGGTGCGTGAATACATCGTGGGTGAGATCGGCGAGGAGTGGCCCGACCGCCTCGACGCCGCCGTCGAAGCCTATAAGGCCCAATAACCCATGCCGAGAGACCGCCACATGACCCGCCAAACCATCGCTATTCTTGAACCCGGCTATGCCGCCTATGACGCCGAGGCTTCGGTGTTGGCTGAGCAGGATGTTCAGATCGCGCCGGTTGCGCCGGAAACCGAGGCGGTCCCGGCCCTGCAGGCGTTGGATCCGGTCGCCATCCTTGTGCGGGAACGCATTGTGGATGCGGCCGTGATCGATGCCTGCCCGAACCTGAAAGTCGTCGTCCGCTATGGGGTGGGCGTCGATAATATCGACCTGAACTACGCGCAATCGCGCGGCATCTATGTTGCGAATGTGCCAGACTATGGTGCGGAAACCGAAGTCAGCGAACATGCGCTGGCGTTGTATTTGGCCGTGCAGCGGCGCATTCCGTCCCGAGATGCCGAAGTGCGGCAGGGTCAATGGGGAGTAGGGCAGGCGGCGTTGATCCCCAGCCGCGAAAACGCCACCCTTGGCCTGATTGGCTGCGGAAAGATCGGCCTGCAAGCTGCACGGAAGTTCCGGGCCCTGGGGTTCGCTTCGGTTCTAGTTTTTGACCCCTACCTTAGCGACGACGCAGCCCAAGCGGCGGATGTGCAAAAGGTGGATTTGATCGACCTCTGCAAGGCGTCCGACGTCATCAGTCTGCATGCTCCTCTCACCCCCGAAACACGGCATATTCTGAACGCCGAGCGTATCGCGCAGATGAAGCCAACCTCAATCGTGATCAACGTGTCGCGCGGCGGTTTGGTGGACGAAGTCGCATTGGCTCAGGCCCTGCATCAAGGTCGCATTTTCGGGGCTGGTATTGACGTGTTCGAACAGGAACCCGTCGACCCGACCAACCCCCTTTTACATAGCCCCAACACGATCGTGTCGGATCATGCTGCCTGGTACTCTGAACGATCGGTTGCGGTGCTGCAGCGATGTGCTGCGCGTGAAGTCGCGAGAGTTCTTGGGGACGAGCAACCCGATCACTGGGTGAACAAATGGTAGATTTCGTTAGCACTTTGCGATCGGCGCAAATTGTCCCGGTGATCCGCCATAGCGACCCCGAGATCGCTTTGACGGCCTGTGACCTGCTGGCCGAGGCCGGAAACCGCGCATTGGAGATTGCCACTACGGTTCCGGATGCCGCAGCTCTGATCGCTGAGCTGCGTCAACGCTATCCTGCAATTTACACCGGTGCCGGAACGGTTCTTGACGCTGATCAGGCTGACGCAGTGTTGGCCGCTGGTGCCGAATTTGTTGTTTCTCCGTGCTGGAGCGATGCTGCTGCGCGCGAAGCCGGTGCCGCGAAAGTGCCCTATCTGCCCGGAGCAATGACACCGGGCGAGGTTCACCATCATGCGGAAAACGGTGCTGCGGTGATCAAGATTTTTCCGGCCGATGCTGCCGGAGGGCCCGGCTTCCTGAAGGCCGTCAAATCCGTGTTTCCCAATCTCGCCCTGATGCCGACTGGCGGCGTGTCTCCTGACACTGCGCAAACCTATCTGAACGCCGGTGCGCTTTGCGTCGGCATGGGTGGAAATCTGCTGCCCGCCCAGGCGCTCGAGGCCGGTCACATCGACTTGGCTCGCGCACAAATCAACGCGTCTCTCACAGCCGCATCTTTTCAATCTTCCCAACGTAAGAGGATACTCTCATGAACACCCAAGAACTCGTTGCCGGGTTTCGCGACGTGGCCACCGCATCAGTCGCGGATGCCGTGGACAAGGTGTCCGGCAAGACCGGATTTCTGCCCGCCTCGATCAAACCGCGCATCAATGAAAGGAAGATCGTCGGTCCAGCCGTAACAATTCTGGAAGGACCAACTGACGAATTCCTGCCGCCGCAACACGCGCTGGACGCCATCGACGAATCCGAGGCCGGTTCGGTCATCGTGATCTCGACCAATGGCACTACCGATGTGGCGCTGTGGGGTGGTCTGATGACCGCCGGAGCCGTTGCCAACAAACACGAAGGTGCCGTTCTGGACGGTGGTGTGCGTGATCTGGTCGAGATCAAGCGCGACTATGACTTCCCGGTCTATTCCCGCTGCGTTAACCCGGGCACCACTCTGGGCCGCGTTCGTACGCTGGCTTCCAATGTAGAAGTCGACATGGGCGGTGTGATTGTACACCCCGGCGACATCATCGTTGCAGATATCGACGGTGCGGTTGTGGTCCCTCGTGAACACGCCGAAGCGATCTTGGACATGGCACGCGAGATTGATGAGCGCGAAGCCGAACAGGCGCGTCTGATCATTGAAAGCGGCTCGCTGCGCGAAGGTCTGGCGAAATACGGCCGTATCTAAAACAACAATCCGTCCCGCAGGTTGCTCGCAACAACCTGCGGGACACCAGATCTCAGCAAGGGAGGAATACATGCTGAAACGAATGCTCAACACGGTGGCCCTTACCGCCGTTCTGGCTACCCCGGCGCTCGCGAACGGGCTCGAGGTGGTCGCGGAATGGAACACTCTGCCCTATGCCGTCAAGGATGAGGCGACAAAATCCGCTTGGGAAGGGAGCGAGATCTACGGCAAAGCACTGGTTCAGGGCGCCAAAGTCGACAGCCAAGGCAACATCTATGTGTCCACCGCACGCTGGGGCGGGGCCGAGGTCCCCTCAACCGTTTCCAAGCTGGTCAAAAACGGAGACATTTGGGAGCTCGAGGCGTTTCCGTCTGAAGAAATGAACAGCATGTCGAACCCCGATGGCCTGAAAGCCGTTCTGGGTTTTGAGATCGACCGCAATGACGTGATGTGGATCCTGGATCAGGGCCACGTGGCAGGCCCTCCGTTCGAGGAGGGCGACGCGAAGCTCGTGCTGTGGGATCTGAAAGAGAACAAGGAAATTCAGCGCTATGTCTTCACGGCAGAAGAAGCGGACCGTCAGTGTTCTTTCCTGAACGATCTGGCCGTCGATAACGACACCGGCTTTGCCTATATCGCGGACAGTGGCATCTTCTGTGACCCGCTGCATGGCGGCCTGATCGTATATGACAGCAACACCAACTCAGTGCGTCGTATTCTGGACCAGCATCGGTTTACCAATGATGAGCAGAATTTCTTCTTCAACATTGACGACCGTCCGGTGCTGAAGAATGGCGGCATGCGCACCGGTGCCGACGGTATCGCGTTGTCTGGCGACAAGGAAACGCTCTACTGGACCAACCTGACTGGCAATCATCTCTATAGCCTTCCGACCGAAGTCCTGCGGGACTTCGAGGCCAATGAAACAGTCATCGAAAACGCCGTTGAGGTTGCCGCAGTGCTGCCTTCGAACACCGATGGGATGACAGCGGACAATGCAGGCAACATCTATATGACCGCCCTGTCACTGGACGGCATCATGAAATTCGATGAATCCACGCGCGAGGTCAGCCGTTTCGTCCACCACCCGGAAATGAACTGGCCCGACACGCTGGCTTGGGGTCCGGATGGTGAGATGTATGTGGTCTCGAACCACCTGCATCTCTGGGTCGATGGTGACATGAACTTTGAAGACCCTGAAATCCCAAACTTCCGCATCTGGAAGATTCCGGGTGTCGGCCAAAGCTATACGACCGAATAACCCTCCCAAACTCCTTGGTCAGCCCACCGGGGCTGGCCCTTTTTTGCAAAGATGAGATGATCATGACCCCCGATATTCTGTGCCTTGGCGAACCGATGCTGGAGTTCAACCAACAGCCTGACGGGAACTATCTGCCCGGACATGGCGGTGACACCTCGAACTGCGCAATCGCCGCCGCGCGACAGGGTGCGTCCGTCGGCTATGTGACGCATATCGGCGCCGATACGTTCGGCAATTCCTTCATTGATCTGTGGAAGGTCGAGGGGATCGACACCTCGACCGTGCGTCAGGTCGCGGATGCTCATACCGGGGTCTATTTTGTGACGCATGGCGCGAACGGGCATGAGTTTAGCTATTTCCGCGCAGGCTCGGCCAGTAGCCGGATGGAGCCAGATGATCTGCCAGTGGCGGCGTTGCAATCGGTGAAGATACTGCACGTATCGGGAATCAGTCAGGCGATTTCGGATGTTGCCGCCGATACCGTGTTTCGGGCCATTCAGATTGTAAAGGACGGTGGAGGCCTCGTGTCCTACGACACCAATCTGCGTCTGAAGCTCTGGCCGATCGAACGCGCCCGCGCTGTGACGCACGCGGCCATGTCAAAATGCGATATTGCCCTTCCTGGTCTGGATGATGCCGAGCAACTGACAGGCTTGTCCGATCCCGATGACATCGCAGATTCTTACCTGAACCTCGGTGCAAAAATTGTCGCCCTGACGCTGGGGGCCGAAGGGACCCTGGTTGCAACACCAGACAAGCGCGAACGTGTCAAAGGCCGCCGGGTCGAAGCGGTGGATGCCACGGCCGCAGGCGACACATTTGACGGTGCTTTCCTGTCTCGTATTGTTGCGGGCGACGACCCATTTCAGGCCGCACGCTATGCCAACGCCGCTGCTGCGCTTTCGACCCAAGGGTACGGTGCGGTTGCCCCGATGCCTCGTAGAGATGCGGTCGAGGCGTTTCTTGCGGAAGGAGACTGATCCATGAAACACGCCGTTGTCATTGGCGGCACCCGCGGCATAGGCGCCGGTATCGCAGGGGAACTTCGCCGTAAGGGATGGCGCATCACCGCGACCGGTGTTGGAGCTGAAGAGGTTTCGGAATATGCTGCGCAGCACCCTGACGACGTCTGTGCGCAGTTGGATGTGCGGGATACTCAGGCCGTAACCGCGTTCTTCGGTGGGATCGAGAAACTCGACGGGCTGGTCAATTGCGCGGGTATTCTGGCACGTGGCGCGGAGTATGAGATCGACGTTTTTGAGACAGTGATCGATATCAACCTGACCGGTACCATGCGCTGCTGTCTGGCCGCGCAACCCGTGTTGGTCGCATCGGGCGGGGCGATCGTGAACACCGCGTCGATGCTCAGTTACTTTGGTGGGCCACTTGTTCCTGCTTATTCTGCCAGCAAAGGCGGCGTGGCGCAGTTGACTAAGGCTTTGGCCGGGAAATGGGCTGAAGATGGCGTGCGCGTCAATGCAGTTGCACCCGGATGGATCGAAACCGAAATGACCGAGGCCCTGCGCGCCGATCCGGCCCGCAACCAGCCTATTCTGGGTCGGACACCGCTGGACCGTTGGGGCAAACCATCCGAGGTTGGCGCACTGGCTGCTTGGCTACTGTCGGATGAGGCTGCTTTTGTGACCGGCGCTGTCTATCCTGTGGACGGCGGCTATTCTGCAATGTGAGGAGGGCAACTGATGCCAGTACAAGGAAACGACGACGATCCCAGGATGCCTTATCAACTGCCCTTCCCCAAGGATGCGCAGGAGGAGATCGTCATCCCTGAAGCCGTCGCCAAAGACGAGAGGGTCTGGGTGCCGCAAACCGAAAACGTCTCGTTCCGACCGCTCTGCTTGAACCGGTCTCAGGGGTACTGGATGAACCTGTTGCGCGTGCGGAAATCCGGGGTTCTGTCCAGGCATCGGCATCCGCAGCCCGTTCATGGTTTTGTTCTGAAAGGCCGCTGGCATTACCTGGAACATGACTGGGTCGCGGAGGAAGGCGGTTATGTATTTGAACCGCCGGGCGAAACCCACACTCTGATTGTACCCGATGATGTCGACGAAATGATCACCTATTTCCAGGTCAACGGCGTGATGCTTTATGTTGACCCATGGGGCAAAACCATGGGGTATGAGGACGTCTTCACTAAAATCGAGATGTGCCGTAAGCACTATGAGGAAGTCGGATTAGGGGCGGACTATGTCGAGCAATTCATCAGGTAGACCGCTGAAACTGGCCCTGGTTGCCCATGACGCCAAGAAAGATCTGATGGTCGAATGGGCCCAGTCCCATGCTGACATCCTAAGTCAGGCGGAATTGTTCGCCACCGGAACCACCGGTGGCCGCCTCAGGGCCGCGTTGCCTGAGCTTAATGTCACCGCGTTGCATAGTGGACCACTAGGCGGCGACCAGCAACTTGGGGCAATGATCTGCGAAGGCCGGCTGGACGGTTTGTTCTTTTTTATCGACCCAATGTCGCCGATGCCGCACGACGTGGATGTCAAAGCCCTGAGCCGTCTAGCGATTGTTTATGATCTACCCTTCGCAAGCAGCCCAAGCACAGCGGATTTCGTTCTGAAAGGGCTGACCGGACCAAAGTAGCTTTAAGGCTTTGGATGATGCTACGTTCAGTCCGACCCGTAAGGTCAGGATGTATTGATTTTCGTTGCGCTGCAGGATTCACGGCTTGGAATTCCAAGCGGTGGCACTAGCGGTTTTTTCTGACTGAGCGTCGAGCAGATGGCGTAGCGTCCCCCTTTTTCTCTAGCGTTAGCGCGGCAGGCCACAGTCATCTATTGGTTATGAATACTGACCCCAGGAAGCTCTTTTCCCAGATCGAGCTCCGTCGAACGGCTCATTTCAGTGAATGAGTCTACAACGAAGCGCCCCAAGGGTTCATGTGCAGTTTTCTGGGTCCAAACCATTTCGCTTTCCCATTTCGGCAAATCCAATGGCGTGGGAAAGACGTCACACCCAGCGCGCCGCGCAACCGGAGTCAACGACGTTGGCACAGTTGCAATCAAGTCGGATTGAGCGACGATATCGGGTAGCAGAGCAAATTGAGCGCAGGTCAAAACCACTTGCCGAGCTTTTCCAAGCTTCTTTAGTGCCTTATCTACAAAGCCGATTTTGTCATTGTTCAGTGTCATCAATGCATGACGAGCCTCTAGGAACGACTCAAGTGTCAAACCATCTCGGGTCAAAGGGTGATCGCGGCGGGCGATACATACAAAACTATCCGGCATAATCGTCCGTCGATGAAACCGCGCAGGAAGATGTCCAAATGTACCAATGGCCAACGTCACTGTTTCGGCATCCAATTGATCAATCAGAGTCATCTTGTTCATCGGTACGAAGATCAGGCTAAGATTTGGTGCGTGTTTTGAAAAGTAAGTGACCATCGCGGGAGCCAAACGCAGAATTGCCAAGTCCGAAGCCGCAACGGTGATTTGGCCTTGGGCATGTTTGGGATCAAACTCGGTTTGCTCCAGCATTTCTGAAACGATCGTCAGCGCGCCTTGCACTTTTGGCGCCAATTCTTCCGCGCGGCTGGTTGGTACCATTCCGCCCGGCCCCCTTTGAAAGAGTGGATCTTCAAACCTGGCGCGAAGCCGGTTCAGCGCGTTACTCATGGAGGGTTGGGCAAGGCCTATAGACGCCCCAGCGCGGCCGACATGTCGTTCTCGGTACATCGCGTCGAAGGCTTTGAGGAGGTTGAGGTCGAGAGATTTAATATTCATTTTGTGAATTTATCGCATTCTATTTATCTATTTCAACAACTTCGTTCTGCGCACTAGATATCCGACCAGAAACAACAAACGCTCAGATTGCGGCGGGTTGAAAGCTCCAAGGGGCACGATGGTTGCCTGGAGCACCTAACACCGGAGTTGGGCCTGGAAGAGTGTTCCTCAACCAGCGGAACCAACCCACAGCTGCGATCCGGTGCAAATGCAACTGAAGGGAAAAGGAGTGGAACTGTGACAAACGTTTTTGAAGCCGCGCTTAAAGGCAAACATGTCGTCATCGTTGGCGGCGGTAGCGGTATGGGCAAGGCAACAGCTGAACTTGCAGCCAGTTTGGGCGCCAAGGTTACAATCTCAAGCCGCAACAAAGAGAAACTGACGGCCGTTGCGTCTGAAATTGAAGGCGACATTTCGGTCGCTTCCGTTGACACCACTGACGAAGCAGCTGTCAAAGCATGGGCTGCCAGCCTCGGCGAGGTCGATCATCTCGTCATCTCGGCATCCAGCGCTGCGCACGGCGCGTTTGCTGAACTGCCGACTGACGACCTGCGCGGCATGATTGAGGCCAAATTCATTGGCCCCTACGTGACCGCTCGCGAGGTTCTGCCGTATCTGGCCGACGGCGCATCAATCACGCTGTTTTCCGGCGTGCTGAGCCGCCGCCCATCGGCCGGCGCGACCGGTCTAGGTGCGGTGAACGCGGCTGTTGAGGCTTTGACCATGGGGCTCGCGCAAGAACTGGCGGGTAAGTCCCGCGTCAACTGCATCAGCCCCGGGATGGTTGCGACCGAAGCCTATGCAGGCATGCCAGAAGAGGCACGTGAAGGCATGTACGCACAGGTTGGTGGATCGCTCCCTGTTGGCCGCGTCGGCAGGGCCAGCGAAATCGCTCAAGCTGTCATCATGGCAATGACCAACGGTTTCCTGACAGGTTCTGTGCTGGATATCGATGGCGGGCATCTGATCAAAGCCTGACAGTCTTTGCGGGGGTGCTGGCTGCCCCCCTCTTCCTGTTCGGCTCTTGCGGAGCTTCACATGTCAAGTTCCCCGTGTTTCGATTCAATTGATTTGCGCGAGCCGGTCATCTCTACCAGAAAGCCCGCCACTATGGACGATCTTGCCGATCAGCTTGGGGCTGTTGACAATTCGTCCGGCGCACCCGGTGAACGCGGCACTTTTTGATACCTCCGAGGCTTGGATTGGATCTGCAGCAGCCCCCCATGTTCAGTTGGCCGATCTACCCGAGCCGGGCTTTGACAAAACTGGTCGTACGCGCCTTTCGGTATGGCGAGGCGTCATCACCATCTGAAAAAAGATGCGGTTGATAACGCGGCCAACTCTCAGATGTTGGGGCGCCTCATACCCTTTCACCGATGAATAGATGCTGACGTAGAGGATCGTTTGATCGCTCATGCCATGTTGGTCCACCACTGGCGTCACTGGATTGCTCTGTGGGTTTTCCTGTCACTCGTCCACAACACGAAACTCGCCGGAAGGCGCGTCAGTAGGTGGCTCTGCGAACTCGTTGGAAATCAGACCGCGACGGATGAGTTCTCGAATGGCGGCCGCTCTGGAAGGCAATCTGTTCTCGAACCGCCAATCATCGATGGCTTTAAGCTCTTCGAGGTCGAGCATCAGTTGCAGTTTTTCCGTGCGCTTTGGTGGTCGATTTTGATCAGACACTGGCATGACCTCAGTAGCTTACGTCAGTTACTCCAAGCATGTATGGCATTGGGCCTGCGTGTCTACAGCAATGTTGGCAAGTTGGGCTGGATACCCAGGATCATGAAACGCCGCATGATGCGTTGGATACATATAATAAGTATTTGATTTTGTTTGAAAAATATCTTTTTGTTATTAGGTTCTACTCCACAAGTAACGAAACGGAGTGAAAATGATACAGCAAGTTTTGAAGTCTGAAGTTCAGGCAGAAACCAACGACACAGGTATCGACAAAAACGCCTGGATCGCCAACGCGGTGACAGAAGTGCTGGCCGATACCATGGTTCTGATGGTGAAAACGCAAGGCACACATTGGAACGTCGTAGGCCCACTCTTCGTGCCGATCCATGAACTGACAGAGCGTCAGTATCGCGACCTGTTTGAAGCTGCGGATGATTTGGCCGAGCGTGTGCGCGCTCTGGGTCAGGTGGCCCCGATCTCGTTCACGGACATGGTTAGCCAAGCCAAGTTGACCGAAGAAGAAACAGTCAAAAACGCAGAGGGTATGATCAACCAGTTGGTTGCGGACCACGAAGCGATTGCCCGGAACCTGCGTGAGACTGCCGCGACCGCTGCCCGTTATGGCGATGGGGCTACAGAGGATTTGATGAACGCCAGGATGGCGAAGCATGAGGAAGCGGTCTGGATGCTCAAGGCAATTGTTGCGGCCTGATTGTCGGCTCTCATTGATATGAACCAAAGTTTGAGAAGAAAGGAAAAATGATGACACGTGTTGGGTACGAGAAAAAGGCGCAGCTGCAACTGGATAGCTGGAATGCTCAAATTGATGTTCTCGAAGCCAAGCTGAAACTGGCCGAAGCGGACGCCAAACTCGAGCTCGAGGAGCAGCTCAGTAAGCTCTACAAGGCAAGGTCTGACGCAGAGGCTCAACTGAATGACTTGAAGTCGACCAGCGACGAGGCCTGGGAAGACGTCAAAGAGGGCTACGAGGCTGCATGGGGCGATATGCAGAGTGCTTTGAAAGAAGCGGCAGTCCGGTTCGCGTAAAGCTGGGTTCGTTGAAAAAAGCTCGTGTCGTGAATGGGGACCGGAATGCAAACACCTAGAGAATTAGTGAGATACTTTCGCGGGTTCCTAACCATCCCTGCCGCCATTAGTCTTTCAGGGCTTTTGGTGGCTGGGATTGTCTTCAAAACGGAGCAAGCGCTCGTGAGTTGGGGTTGGTCCGCTTCCGATTGGCTGAGCGTTTCTAATCGTACTGCGAGCGATGTACTAAGCGCAATCTCAGCAGCATCCATGTCCGCGTTGGTCATGGTCTATTCCATTGTTTTGCTGGTCTACACCTTGGCAGCTGGATCTATTGGGCCCAGGCTCTTGCAGCGCTTTGGCGAAGACAGGGTAAATCAGGTTGCAGTGGGCTCACTTGGAGCGACGTTTTTGTACAGCTTGATGATCTTGTGGCTGATACGCGATGACACATCCGTCAATTCGGCCGTTGCGATTGGAATAGTCTATTCAATCATTTCAGTTCTTTTGCTGCTGCTCTTCGTTCATACAGTATCGACGCGCGTAACCATTGATCAGGAGGCGGCGCGGATTTCTGAAGCCTTGGATCGCCAAGTGAGCACCGCAATCGAAAACCGTGCAGATATTCCATCTTCAGAGGCAGTCCCTGAGGAGGGAGACAAGCGCCAAGTCTCGGCTTCGGGCACTGGATATGTGAACTCGATCAATACCGAAGGTCTGGTGGGTGCCGCCAAGGAAGCAGGAGCCGTCGTCGTTTTTGATGTGCAGCCAGGTGACTTCATGGTTCCAACGGACACTCTGGCCAATGTTTATGGTGACAGTGACGAGAGCCTCGATGATCTTGTGCAAGCGGCAGCTCCGTTGATCCCCGCGCGAGATCCTACCGGAGATATCCGCTTTTCTGTCCATCTCCTAGTGGAAATTGCACTTCGGGCGTTGTCGCCGGGTGTCAACGACACGTTTACCGCAATAGTCTGCATCGACCGTCTATCGGCATCTCTGGCCCGTGCGTGGTCGTCCAAGCTCTGTACGGGTGTGTATCGGGATGACGACGGAAACGTAAGGGTGATTTATCCGTCCATCACAGCAGAGTCACTGTTCCACGACTCGATGCCAGCCCTAAGACGCGCTGCCCGGGGTAATGGCCTCGTAACGGCCGCCCTTATTCGAGCTTTGGGGCGCATCGCGGAGGCAGCTCCAGAAGAAGATTTGCGAGCTGTTGTAGATGAGCTATCTGCGGTCAGAGATGAGACCCGAGAAAGCGATATGCTAAAGCGCGATATTGATAAGTTTTGCGGCCAAGTGGAAACCGCACTTGAACGAATCTAGCTAGCTGTCCTGAACTCAAGTCAAAGTATCTCAGCCCTACGAAGACAGGTCACTGAGGTGCCAGTTATCCGTCCGAACAAAGCTTGGACTATAAAATGTGAACTTGTCACACGTCAGCGGGATAGTTCCAGGGCATCAGGCTGGCGATGTTTGCCTGTTTGTGACCGCTTGCAATAGCGATCAGCATTCGGGCGAGCTAGGCGGTCCAAGCCATTGAGTTTGTAGGTTTCGTTCATTGAGGCGAGGAATGCACAATTTTGAACCCCGGTCTCGTGTCTTGCGAACAACGCGTTTGTCCTGATCAGGGCTCTTAAACGGATTGTCCATTTGACGCTGTTGAAATCCAGTTTCAATAAATCATCGTGGAGGAAGACGATCAGTCCGTCCAAGTGTTTGGGAGTTTGGCTCAGAGCCCCACCGACGGGAAACTTGGCGGAGGCGCGGGCGCGTTGTTTGTGCGGCCGCGACATACGCGTCCAACCGACTGTGCGCTCAGATCACTCTAGCGAAACCCACAAGACTTTTGCGTCTTCTTTGCTGGTTGAAATGCAGCCGTGACCCATGCCGCTGTCGTAGTACAGGGAATCCCCAGCCTTCATGGTCAACGGGCGGTAGTGTTCTGAAATAAAGGTTAGCTCACCGCTGATCACATACATAAATTCTTCACCCGAATGTCTGATCCAGTTCTCGAACTCGGACACATCACGGGCTTTGATCGTCGCGATGTAAGGCAGCATTCGCTTGCTGGTCAGTTCAGGGCAGAGCAACTCGTGCAGATATGTCGGGGTGTCCTTCATCTCGCCCTGGCCTTTTGGAGTGTAGTCGCGGCGGCCCGAAATGCCACTTTGGCCCGATTGCAGAAACAGCTGCGGGGTGCTCATTTCCAGCGCTTGAGTCAGCCTGCGAACAATATCGAAGCTGGGTCGCGTCTGGTTGTTTTCGATCTTGGAAAGTGTCGAGCGACCGATTCCCGCCGCCCGTCCGGCTTCCTCCAACGTCCACCCTTTTGCACGGCGCGCATCCCGGATTGAGCGCCCCAAAGCAGCGCCTTCGTCCTGTTCTTCCGGCCCGACGGCGTCGTTCAGGCTGTCATCGACCATAGAAATCTCCCTGATTTTCCGCAGGTTACCGATTTCCCCATCCTTACACAACTTCACAAGTACGAGATATATGTTGCCTAGAGTATCCTATTTCCACTATAGGAAAAAAAATTTCGTACTTGGGATTCGAGTATGATGGAGGGAACCTTGTTTACAAAATCGCTCAAAGATGCAGATCCGGTTATTGCTGCTTCGATTGCACGTGAAGGCAAGCGCCAAGCAGAACAGATCGAGCTTATCGCGTCCGAGAATATCGTCTCGCAGGCTGTGATCAACGCGCAGGGTTCTGTGCTCACGAACAAGTACGCTGAGGGCTATCCCGGTCGCCGCTACTACGGCGGTTGCGAATATGTGGATGAGGTTGAGGTTGAAGCGATCGAACGATTGAAGAGGTTGTTCGGCTGCGAGTTCGCCAACGTTCAGCCACACTCTGGCGCGCAGGCAAACGGAGCGGTGAAGCTTGCGCTGCTCAGCCCCGGTGACACGATCCTTGGCATGTCGCTTGATGCCGGTGGTCACCTGACGCACGGTGCCAAGCCTGCTCAGTCGGGCAAGTGGTTTCACCCGGTTCAATATGGCCTGACGGACGAGGGGCTGATCGACTATGATCAAGTCGAAGCGCTGGCCAAGGCTGAAAAGCCAAAGCTGATTATCGCTGGCGCTTCGGCCTATTCGCAAAAGATCGATTTCGCTCGGTTCCGTGCGATCGCGGATGAGGTCGGTGCATGGCTGCTGGCCGATATGGCGCATATCGCGGGTCTGGTTGCGACCGGGCTGCACCCCTCGCCAATTGGTCATGCGCATGTGGTCACCTCGACGACCCACAAGACCCTGCGCGGTCCGCGCGGCGGGATCATTCTGACGAATGACGAGGCGTTGGCGAAAAAGATCAATTCTGCTGTGTTCCCCGGACTTCAGGGCGGCCCCTTGATGCACGTGATCGCAGGTAAGGCCGTCGCCTTTGGCGAAGCGTTGAAGCCAGAGTTCAAGGGGTACATGCAGCGTGTCGTCGACAGCGCCAATGCTTTGGCAAACGTCATGATGGCGCGTGGTTGTGACATCGTTTCGGGCGGCACAGAAAACCACCTTATGCTGGTCGACCTGCGGCCGCTTGGCGTTACCGGCAAAGATGCAGAAGCCGCGCTGGAACGCGCCGGGTTTACTTGCAACAAGAACAGCGTCCCTGGTGATCCAGAAAAGCCGACGATCACGAGCGGTATCCGGCTAGGAACGGCCGCTGGATGTAGCCGTGGTTTTGGGCCTGATGAGTTCACTCAGATCGGCCATTTGATTGGCGACGTTCTCGATGCGCTGCGTGAGTCTCCTGAAGGCGATGCAACCGTCGAAGCCGAGACCCGCGCAAAAGTCCGCGCTCTCTGCGCCAACTATCCAATCTACTGAAAGAACACCCAATGAGCATTTACGATCTCATCGTCATCGGGGGCGGCCCCGGCGGTTATGTTGCTGCGATCCGCGCGGCTCAACTGGGTATGAAAGTGGCTTGCGTGGAAGGGCGTGGGGCGCTGGGCGGAACCTGTTTGAATGTGGGGTGCATCCCCTCCAAAGCGTTGCTGACCTCCTCGGCCAAATATGCCGAGCTTGCACATCTCTCCTCCCATGGCATTGCGGTTGAGGGGGCCAGCATCGACGTGCCGTCAATGATGGGGCGCAAGGACAAGATTGTTGGCGATCTTACCAAGGGCATCGGTTTTCTATTCAAGAAGAACGGCGTTGAGCTGATCGAAGGCTGGGCCCGTATCCCGGCGGACGGGCAGGTGGAGGTTGGCGACGATATCTATGAGGCCAAGAATATCCTGATCGCCACGGGGTCTGAGCCGACGCCGCTGAACGGTATCGAGATCGATGAGCAGGATGTTCTCAGCTCAACCGGTGCCTTGGCGCTGGACACGGTGCCTGATCATCTGGTTGTCGTCGGGGCAGGGGTGATCGGGCTAGAGCTGGGTCAGGTTTGGGCACGTCTTGGGGCCAATGTCACAGTGGTTGAGTATCTGGACCGCGTTCTGCCCGGTATTGACGGTGAGATTGCGAAACTGGCGCAGCGCGCACTCAGCAAACGCGGCCTGAAGTTCCAGTTGGGACGCGCGCTGAAGGCCATTGAAAAGTCCGAAACCGGATTGACGCTTACTCTGGACCGGGTCGGCAAAGACAAGGAAGAGGTGATCGAAGCCGACAAGGTTCTGATCGCCGTCGGACGCCGGCCCGTCACGCGCGGGTTGGGGCTGGAAGAATTGGGGATAGCTCTTGACCCGCGCGGCTTTGTTCAAGTTGACAACAGCTTCCGCACATCGGTTCCCGGCATCTATGCGATCGGGGACTGCGTCCCCGGACCGATGCTGGCCCATAAGGCCGAGGAAGATGGCATTGCCTGCGTTGAGATGTTGGCGGGGCAGGGCGGCCATGTCGATTACAACACCGTGCCGGGTGTCGTTTACACGGACCCTGAGGTTGCCTCGGTCGGTATGACTGAAGAGGCACTGAAAGAAGCCAGTAAAGAATACCTGGTCGGCAAATTCGCTTTCATGGCCAACTCGCGCGCGCGATCGACCGGAGAAACCGACGGCGCGGTCAAGGTTTTGGCTGACCCGAACGGCAAAATTTTGGGCGCGCATATTTGCGGTGCGCATGGCGGTGATCTGATCGCGGAACTCGTTCTGGCGATGACCAAAGGTGCTACCGTCGCCGAGGTCGCCTCCACCTGTCATGCACATCCAGCTATGGGCGAGGCGGTCAAAGAAGCCTGCCTCGACGCTCTGGGCCGCGCGATCCACGCGTAAGAAGGAGCCGCCAGATGACCATCCAGCTTCGCCCCCGCCACCCCGAAAAAGCCAAGAAGGCAGATAGTGTCATTCCCCGCAAGCCCAAGTGGATTCGCAAGAAAAAGGGCGACAGCACCGAGTATTATGAAACCCGCCGCTTGATGCGCGAGCATAACCTGGCGACGGTTTGCGAAGAGGCCGCCTGTCCCAATATCGGCGAGTGCTGGTCCAAGCGCCACGCCACCATGATGATCATGGGCGAGGTTTGCACGCGTGGCTGTTCCTTCTGCAACGTGGCCACCGGTCGACCGGATGCATTGGATGTGTTCGAACCGGGCCGTGTCGCGGCGGCCGTCAAAAAGCTGGGGCTTCGTCATGTGGTTATCACATCGGTTGACCGCGACGATTTGGAAGACGGTGGCGCCGAACATATCGCGCAGACCATCCGAGCGGTGCGGCACCAAAACCCTGAAACTACCGTCGAAGTTCTAACTCCGGACTTCTTGGGAAAAGGGACTTCTGCAGATCTGGTATTTGAAGCAGCGCCGGACGTTTTCAACCACAATCTGGAAACTGTGCCGCATCTTTATCCAACGGTTCGTCCCGGCGCGCGATATTATACGTCTTTGCGCCTGTTGGATGATGCCAAGCGCGCAAACCCTGAGATCTTCACCAAATCCGGCCTGATGGTCGGCCTTGGCGAAAGCCTCAGTGACGTCCGCCAAGTGATGGATGATCTGCGCGCCGCAAATGTCGATTTCCTGACAGTCGGGCAATACCTGCAACCGACCCCGAAACATCACCCGATCGACCGGTTCTGGTCACCGGAAGAGTTCGCCCAGCTGGAGCAGATCGCGCGCTCCAAGGGCTTTCTACACGTGTCGGCCACTCCGCTGACCCGTTCGTCGTTCCACGCGGACGAAGACTTTGCCGCCCTCAAGCAAGCTCGCCAACGAGCGATTGCTGCCGGGGCATAACCAGACGCACTAGGGAGGAATACCATGGAAGCGTTAAATTCAATCGTAGGAGCCATCAATGGCGTCGTGTGGGGGCCGCTGATGCTGGTCCTCATCCTTGGCGTTGGCTTCTTCCTGCAGGTCGGGCTGAAATTCATGCCGATCCTGCGCATTGGCACGGGCTTCAGCCTGTTGTTCAAAGGCCGGGAAGGTCAGGGCGAAGGGCAGATCAGCCCATTCAACGCGCTGATGACCTCGCTGTCGGCGACCATCGGTACAGGTAACATCGCTGGTGTGGCCACTGCTGTCTTCTTGGGCGGTCCAGGCGCCTTGTTCTGGATGTGGATGACCGCCCTGGTGGGCATGGCCACCAAATATGCCGAAGCTGTCTGCGCGGTGAAATATCGCGAAAAAGACGAGCTGGGGAACTATGTTGGCGGCCCGATGTACTACATCAAGAACGGTCTCGGCGCAAAATGGGCGTGGCTGGGTGTAGCATTCGCCCTGTTCGGCGCGGTTGCCGCCTTCGGCATCGGCAACGGCGTACAGGCAAACGGTGTGGCACAGGTTCTTGAAGCGAACTTTGGTCTGAACACCTCGGTCACTGGCGTTGTTCTGATGGTTCTGACTGCAGCTGTCATCCTGGGCGGTATCACTCGCATTGGTGCGGTTGCCGGTAAGCTGGTTCCGTTTATGGCCGTTGCTTATATCATCGCGGGCCTGCTGGTTCTGCTGATCAACATCGGCAACATTGGACATGCGCTGTCGCTCGTCTTCACCTACGCGTTCACTCCGTCCGCCGCAGAAGGTGGTTTCGCGGGTGCAGCCGTTTGGGCCGCCATCCGCTTTGGTGTGGCGCGTGGTGTGTTCTCGAACGAAGCCGGGCTGGGTTCCGCCCCGATTGCGCACGCTGCTGCCGAGACCAAAGGTCCGGTAAACCAGGGCCTGATCGCGATGCTGGGTACGTTCATCGACACCATCATCGTCTGCTCGATCACCGGTCTGGCGATCATCGCGTCGGGTGCTTGGACATCGGGTGAATCCGGTGCGGCGCTGACCAGCCACGCGTTCGAACTGTCGCTGCCGGGTATCGGTGGGTATCTGATCGCCATCGCTCTGTCGATCTTCGCCTTCACCACTATCCTTGGCTGGTCCTTCTATGGTGAGAAATGCGTTGAGTTCCTGCTGGGTGTGAAATCCCTGATGCCCTACCGCGTCCTGTGGATCGTCATGATCTACTTCGGCGCAACTGCAGATCTGGGCTTTATCTGGCTGCTGGCAGACACGTTGAACGCCATGATGGCTATCCCGAACCTGATTGCCCTGGCCCTGTTGAGTCCGATCGTCTTCAAACTGACGAAAGAGTTCTTTGCCTCGGGCGGCCAGTCCGAAGAGCCGGAGGCAAAACCTGCCGAATAAGTTCGGCCCGACCAAAACGGGGGGCCAATCTGGCCCCCCGCCTTTGAAACAGAATTCCATATCTCGAGGAGAGACGTGATGGCCACGAAAATCCTGCTGCCCATTGATCATACCGACGACCGTTCCTGGAAACTGGCTCTGCCGATCGCTTTGGAACAGGCGAAATTCTACGGTGCCGAACTGCATGCAGTTGCCGTCATCCCCGAGATTATCCAACTTCCGAACCTGCCCGCGAACTATGGCGCCGGAGCAAAGGATCACGTCCGCAACGCCGTTCAGGCCATTCTGGACCACGGCGATGCCTCCGATGTGGCGATCCATATCGAAGAAGGCAGCGTTTACCGTGAAATCCTGAAACTCGCCTACAAAGAGGGCTTTGATCTGATTGTCATGGCCTCCACCAAGGGCGATTTCCCGAACTATGAGATTGGCCCGAACCTCGCCCGGGTGGTGCGGAATGCGCACTGCACAGTGACGGTCGTTCGCGACCAATCCCGCTGATTGAAAGGTTAGAAAAATGACTTCACCGAAGCGCACTCCTCTTTACGATTTGCACGTCGAGCTTGGCGGCAAGATGGTTGATTTTGCGGGCTGGGAGATGCCTGTTCAGTATCC
>NZ_JBQFYA010000019.1:0-65024 GCF_056541245.1 Ruegeria sp. AI3 | reverse complement strand
GGGTGATACCGGCGGTGACACGGGGACCGGGGACAGCGGGTCGGGTGATACCGGCGGTGACACGGGGACCGGGGACAGCGGGTCGGGTGATGCCTGGACAAGTGGACTGATGGCTCAATACTTTAGTTTGTCCCATGGCGTCTCGCGGCTTTCAGATATTGATTTTGATGCGCAACCTTCCGCAACAGAAAGCGTTGACAGATTGGCGACACGATACGCTGAAGGTAGTTTCTGGAGAGGGGGGGCTACAGATAATTTTGCCGCGCGCTATACCGGCAATCTGAATGTTGCCACGGCGGGCCTCTATACATTCTTCCTGACCTCGGATGATGGTTCCGCACTTTATCTCAACGGCGAGCCGGTGATCGACAATGACGGTCTGCACGGCGATGTCGAACAGCGCGTTACGCTGGAGTTGGATTCCGGATCGCATGATATTGAAATTCGCTATTTCGAGCGGGATGGAGATGCGTCCTTACAGTTGGAATGGTCCGGTCCGGACAGCAGTGACCAGCGTCAGGTCATCGAAGGTGAGGCGTTTAGTCATAACGATGCTGGTGGGAGTGCCAACTCGGGTGAGACCGGGGGTGGCGGAGACACAGGATCAGGCGACGCCGGTGATAATACTGATGGTGCCGACACAGGGTCAGGCGATGCCGGTGATAATACTGATGGTGCCGACACAGGGTCAGGCGATGCCGGTGATAATACTGATGGTGGCGACACAGGGTCAGGCGACGCCGGTGATAATACTGATGGTGGCGACACCGGTGGTCTCGCGGGCAGCACTGGTTCTATTTCCGACCCGTCGATCGGAGTCGGATTGACAGGGATTATCGATTGGTCAACCGAGAACCCTTTCATTGATGTATTTAAAACGGCTCGAGAATGGATAGGGCATGAGCCAGATCGGTGGGGAGGGGTCGAATATCAAGAGCTTTTGGATGCCGGTGTTTTGGATGAGAATGGTTGGCCTATGGAAATCCCAAGCGGTGTCGACCGGATCGGAACACATATTTTGTCGGTCCAGCCGGCTGAGGCGACATCACTGGCTGGGCGCTACCGGCTAACTTACGATGGCGAAGGCGAAATCGCCATTAACGGTGCGCGTAATATCGAATATGGAAACGGCGAAATCTGGTTTGAATATATTCCGGGCGAGTTTGAAACTGTTGGTATAGATATCTTGCGGACCGGTTCGGATGGTAACCACATCCGGAATATTTCGGTCGTTCACGAGGACAATATTTCAGCGTTCGAAGCTGGGGAAATTTTCAACCCTGACTTTGTGGAGTTGATTGAGGATATGCGGTCCCTGCGCTTCATGGACTGGATGAATACCAACAATTCCACTCAGTCGGAATGGGCGGACAGACCAGAGGTAGACAGTTTCAGCTGGACCGGAGGGGCCGGGGGTGTTCCGGTCGAAGTTATGGTGGAACTGGCCAATCTGACCGGCACCGATCCATGGTTTAATATCCCTCATCTTGCAACGCCCGAATATGTAGCAAACTTTGCCACATATGTTCGTGACAATCTTGATCCGCAATTGAAGGCACATTTCGAATATTCGAATGAGGTCTGGAACTGGATGTTCGAACAGACTCAATGGGCGAATGAAATGGGGCAAGAGCTTTGGCCAGGGCAGCAAGATGCGTGGCTACAGTACTATGCGTTGAGATCTGTGGAAATGGCAGAGGTCTTGGACCAGGTTTATGGGGCAGATGCAGACGGACGTCTTGTTAAAGTGATTGCGACGCAAACCGGATGGCCTGGCCTGGAAGAACCGATCCTGAATGCGGCTCAATGGCTTGCAAGCGATGCTGATCAAGATCGGGCACCTCATACCTATTTTGATGCTTATGCAGTAACGGGTTATTTTGGTGGTTCATTGGGCAATGAGAAAGCAGCAACCGTCAGGGAGTGGGTTGTCGAGTCAATCAGCCGTGCAACGGCGGATGCTGATGCGCTTGGTCTGACCGGCGCCGAGCGCTCTGCCTATCTTCTAGAGAACCAGTATAACTATGCAATGGAACTGGTGGTTCAGGAGCTTCGTGATGGCTCGATAACGGGCGATCCCTATGGGTCACTTCAGGAATTGTTCGGAGAGTTCGCTTATCACGCGCAAGTCGCTGAAGCCCATGGAATGACCATGGTAATGTACGAAGGTGGCACGCATGTTGTCAGCGGATTCGAGTGGGTGAATGATCAAGTTCTGAGCGAGTTTTTCCAACACCTTAACTACTCCGACGAAATGGGCATGCTCTACATGGAACTGCTTGAGGGATGGAGAGATGCGGGCGGAACGATGTTCAATGCTTTCGTTGCTGTTTCGGGCCCCTCGCAATGGGGCAGCTGGGGCGCGCTCCGCCACCTCGATGATGAAACATCTCGTTGGGATGCCCTTGTCGAGTTTAACGCGCAGAATCCTGCGTGGTGGGAAGTGCGGGCAGAAGGGACATTCTCGGATGCTGTGGCCTCAGAGGAGAGCATGGCGTATGATGCTGAAGGGTCCGACCCTGAACAGCTAACAGCAAATGATGACACCGCGACCACTATTACAGATCAGGCGGTATTAATTGATGTTCTTGCAAATGATGACAACCCGTTTGATGTTCCTATGGACCTGATCGAACTGGGCACCCCCAGCAACGGTACTGTGCTCATTCAGGACGACGACACGGTCCTTTACACTCCGGATTCCGAATTTCTGGGAACAGACAGTTTCGACTATTGGATTTCGGATGATCAGGGAACCGTTTCACAAGCGACAGTCACGGTTACGGTAGAAGAAACCTGGGATTTATAGCAAACCCCTCTGTACGTGGCATGCCTTCCATACCGTATCAAGTTCCGCTTGATGCGGTATGATCACAGAACGCTAAAGCTTTTGGTAGTCGAGCAGGCCAATGAACTAGGCTGTTCCGAGCTCACAGGAGGAGTTCTTCAAGCACCCACGGGTATTAGGTGGATGTTTCAGGCGCTATGACGCGCGGCCTAGGTCTTTTGAAGAGTAGTAGGTCTTTTAGACTTTGTCGAAGGGACCGCGGCGGTAATATTTCTTGGTTTCGCTCAAATATTGTTCCCATGAGACTTCTATCGTGGGTCAAGGCGAGATGTGTTCCCCAGATGGCCGCGTCGTCAGGGGAAATCCCGGTGGGAGCACCCATATCAGTTGCAAGTATGCCGGGCATCCATGTACTGATGATAATATCGGGGTAGCGGTCACTGAGATCAGCGATTAATGCTTCGCTGAAGATACGTTGTGCTCCTTTTGAAACACTGTAGGCGCTACGTGTTGGCTGTGGTGCATCTCCAGCAAAACTCGACACATTGAGGATACGGCCAAACCCTGTTTGCACCATGCTCTCAAGAACAGCGCGGGTTACTGTAACAGTACCGCCTAAATTTATAGATACCGTTTCTGCAAAGCTATCTGCTGTCTCATCCAGAAAATCTCTTTGGGGATTAACCGCAGCATTGTTTACGAGAACGGTGATTGTACCCAGAGTTGCGTTGATGTCGGACACAACCTCGCATACTCTTTTATTATCTGTGATATCAGCATGATACGGATAAAACATGCGTGACCCGGCTAAGTGCCGTGTTTGCTCAAGGGTTTCAATCCGTCGGCCAAGACCAGCGACGCGGATACCGCTTTGACATAGTCGCAACGCTAATGCTTGACCCAGGCCGGAACCGGCTCCGGTTACAACTGCAACCCCTTCCTTCAAATCAGCCATGTGTTTTCTCGCCAAAGCTTTTTAGAATGCTGTCGGCAACACGCAAGGCGTTTGAGGCGATCAACAGACTGGGATTCACGCCGGTGGATGTTGGCATGAAGGACGCATCAATCACATAGAGGTTCTTGATATTATGTACTTGGCAGTTCTTGTTAAGAACACTTTTTCTTGGGTCATTTCCGAAACAGAGAGTGCCTGTAGGGTGCCCATAGTTTAACTCGGGCCGTGGGTTTAAGAAGAGAGTGTGCAAACCCTTCATTTTCTTAGATATCTTCTTCCTAAATCTTTTCCGCCGCGCCAGAAGCTCTGGTGAAAAATTATATTGGAACCTCACAACATCTGGGTCAGATGCCTTGAGAATTCTATTTTCCGGATATGGATAATCTTCAAGTGAACCCACAAATATTTGGGCGCTACCAAGCATTTTTATTAGCACTGCAGCTGGTATTCGATTGAATTGACGCAAGACAGGAACAAAGCGTAAGAAAGAACGGTCATACATCTGATTGAGGGCATGAACGATCTCACCATAAGATGCGGTGGTTCCAAGTGCTTGTACAAGCCCATAATGCTCGGCATCAAAAGTATAAAAATCCCGCACTGTTATGGTCTTGGTTGTTGCTTGCGTGTGGCTTGGCAGCCAGAGAGCGAATACCTCATTGAGGTGGAACATCAGATTTCGTCCGACGAGGTCATTTTCGTTGGCGCATCCGTTTGGCCAGTATTCTGAAGCTGACTGCAAAAGCACATGGGGGGATCTTAGCGCCCCTGCGGACAGGATGTAACGGTGTGCCCTGAAGGTCAGCACCTCTCCGTACCTTCGGGTCTCAAGTTCCGAAACGCTGCTGCGGGTGCCTCTTATTCTGGTTACATCGCAATTGTCCAGAAGAGCCGCGCGACCTGTTGACAGGGCGGGTTCCACCCCTGCAGAGCGCCCGTCTTGTTTGCAATTATAGGGGCATTTTGAGCCGAAGCAATTCTTGCAGTCTGAAATTGCCTTTACTGCAGTGTGGCTCCGGTATGGATGCAATCCGGCCTCTTGCAAAGAGGTTATGATTTCCCGCTCGACGTCAGTATCCTGCGGTGTAGGACGCAAGTTGACAGGTTCAGATGCCAACGGATTTTGCTGACCGAACACACTGTAGAGCGACCGCGTCTTGTCAAAATACGGCTTAAAGTCGTCGAAACACACCGGCCATCCACCCGTCGGGTGTGGTATTTCATCAACGTCGTCTAGATCGTGTCTTTCAGGCTGTTCAAAAGCTGCGGCATAGAAATTTGATGAGCCTCCAACGCCAGACCCTAACGGACCAAAAAACTCGACTGATGTGTTGTCTACGACGGCTTGAAAAGGCTTTGGCCAATAACCGCGCACCTCTCGAGCTGCTGGATCGGAAAGCGCGTAGGAAAAGGATTGTTGTTCGGCCCCTGAACCCTTTCGGCCTTTTTCGAGAAAAAGTACTGACAAGCCCGCCTCCGACAAAGCTCGTCCGATCGTTCCGCCACCGATGCCCGTCCCTATGACAATCACATCCCAAATTTTCTCGGTGAGCTCTTTCATGCGGCCTCTTTGGAGATTGAGAGACAACTTCTAGCGAAATACATCACGGCGTAAACTATGATGGGGTGGAGGGGAAAACAAAACCGTCTCTGCACCTTCGTAACCATCAGCTTTCCTGATTTCTTAGCGACAGCGACTTCTGACGAGGGCGGAGGAAACTGCGACATGGGAAACTCTGACTTATATTAGCTTTTGCCCTCAATACTTTAACAGATTGCTCCAAAAATGTACGATTTTCAAAAGCCTACTGTGCGTAGAGCTTGGATCTGATGAAGCACTCAGCAGGCTGGGAGAAAATAGAAACTCTTAACTCTGCATTCTCTAACTTCGACGTGTCCGTGTTATTGGCGTTCTCGGTTTTGGCTGTATCTTCTCTGGCAACACTTTCTCTTGAGAAGGGTTATTGTACAGGTTTTTTCTGCAGTATCCGATGAGAGCGCCAGAGATTAGGTACATGACAGGACTCAAAGCAGCATTTGGAATGGAATCGATGAGATTTGCTGCCAAAACGAGCGACAAACCGACCGTGGCAATCGGTAGCGGAGTCTTTTTGCGCCGAGCGTACAGAGTCAAAATCGGAAACGCGAGTAAGCCAAACAGGGAAAGGTATCCCATCCAGCCAAAGGCGCTGATCGTTATTATCCAAATACCATCAGAAACTGACAGGTTCTGACCTGTTTGCGGATCATATACTGCGCCACGGCTCCACAGTCCCCACCCAGCCACAGGTTTTTCCATGGCTCTTTCTAAAAGGGAGTCCTCCATATCGACACGATATTCAAGTGAGCGTGAGCGTTCCTCATTAATCTTGGCCGCGGTCTCTACGAAAAACCGGGTAGGAACAATATCGTGATGGCGCAGTAGTGGATAGCTTACCAATAGAATTGAAGCCAAAGCTGGTATTATTAAAGCTCTTTTTACTCCAAAAAAAGAAATGAAAAATACCGTAAATACTGCAATAATAAAGGCGCCAAAGTTCTTGGATAGAAAAAGAATTATAAGAAGGTAAGTGGTTGCGTAGAAATACAGTATGCCATTTTTTGATTTCCCATATTCCTTCCATAGAACAGCTGAAGCGATGGTTGCTTTACATAGAAATATTCCGACCCACAATCCGTGCAGAAGGAATACAATTGGCCTATACCCCCCATTTCGAATGTGTTGTTGAAAGCTATGTGGGAAATACCCATAAACCCATCTGTTTAACTGCGGGCTTAAACGAACTTCCAGCAAGACTAATGCGGAATATAAAAGGGCCGCAATGCATAGTGCTTTTAAGAGAGCAATATGACTTTCCGGTGTTGCTAAATATTTATCAGCAAGTAACAAGGGGAGTATTGTGAATAGTAGTAGTCCACACAATCCAATAGCGTCATAAAAGCTTTGACCGGGTATATATGTCGGACCAACAATGATCGGTTCAAAGTTGGTTACTACAGTCACAAACGGGGTAATGAATAGAAAAAATAAGAGAGATCTATATACTAGATTCGCGCGGTTCGCTTTTGGCTTCTCTGATATGGCTACTTTTCTTGCCGATTGTTTTCTACGCTTGTCAAAGAACAAGCATGCAAAGAAGCAGGCTAGGCTTGGGATTGTGGTTTTGTCCAATATAGGAATAAGAGGCATATCCAACCCGAGCCTACTTGGGAGCAATAGGTAGCCAGTCAAAATAGAGCTAATAATAGCGGTTTGAATTTGCAATTGCTTAAAAAGAATAAATACAATGACCGGCCATCCGAATAGTGCGAGATAGGCTAGAAGATTTGGCGTAATATCATCAAACATTCTTTTATGCTTTTACTGTGCCCGGCTTGCTCTCTTCATATCATACGCTTGTGGATAGAGTTGCTCTCATGCTACGTATGCGCTGATTTGCTTTACCATCAATTTTTCTGTTGTAGCACTCGACTGTTTTCCTTCACATTTTCGGCTAGATCACCCCATCAAAACCCTTTTTCGTTACGCCACGAGCTGCGATTATCGAGGCAATCTGTTTTCCCCATGCGTCCCAATTTAGCCTCTCTTCATACTCTCGTCTGGTTGATTTGCGCAATTCCCGGTATGAGGCCGGGTCGTTAACATATGTTAGGATAACGTCTGAAAAGTCCTCGGAATCGGATCCTTCAGCTAAGGCATGTCCGTTAACGCCATCTCGTACAGGTACGCCTCCCACGCGCAAACAAAGTGATGGTAGAGCATAGGCAGACGCCTCGCAGAAGGCGAAGCCGTAGCTTTCAAATGACGGTTGAAGCAAAAAATGCGCTTGCTGCAAAGTCTTCTCAAACTGCTTGAATTGCTCGGGGTCATTTTTGTTGAGATGCCCATATAACTTGACGTGTTCATTTATGTGCTCTTCTGGCGGCGTTGTGCCAATGACTTCCAGTCTGGCATCAATGCCTCTGGCGCGCAAAGCCATCATTGTTTCAAAAGCAAGTTGCCCGCCTTTCGCTTTCCAGTCCCGGCCAATCAATAGCAACTTGACAGGCCCAGTTGACGAAAACTCAGATACATCACTTTCATATCTGGTTGGCGTGGTATTCGCGCCCCAAGGTACCATGACAGATTGAGGAGGAGCCAGACCATAACGAGCATCAGCGATAGACTTCATCCACTGTGAAGGCCAAAGTAGAAGATCCATTGAATTAAAGACTTTCCTTTCAGCCCTATAAAATAAGGGGTCCAGATAGCGGGACAGTCCAAAATAGCTGCCAAAAGCTTGCCCAATCTCGGACTCTCTATACGTCGTCATCGTGGCGTCTGATGTATAAACTCTAAATACATCGGATGAACTGACTACATTTGCTAGTGAATGAAACGAATACGCCCCAAATAACAGGTCATATTTTTTCTGCCTGAGCTGTCTGTTTATGCCGATTGCAATAATGCGCGAAAGCAGCACATGTACACGCCATTTCAAACGGATGTTTAGGGCTTCGGGTAAAGCCTCGATCAAACGATAAATCGGCTTCGCCAATCCCCAGTCGTTGTTCAAGATGTGAACTTCACCTACATGCGTTTCCAATGCTTTGAATATCTGAGCGTTACCACCTGAATAGACATTTTTGTCCAAGGGCGATCTATCGCATAGATAGGCTATTTGCAGACGTTGTGGCATTGATAAGGCGTCTATTTCCATTTTTTGATCAAAATTGACCCAAGGAAACACCACCTTTCGACTTATCGGCTAAGGTGGTATTCCCATCTGTTTCTGGCTACAAACCGTATTCGGCAAGTAAGTCTGGTATTGTATTGGCGATTTCAGAATATGCTTTTGCGACAACAGGATGCACCGATTGAGGAGCGACAAACTCTGATGGCAGCGGACTGTCGAAAATAGCCGCGTAGGTGATCATTGCCGCAAGGAAATACAGTGTAGGCGTGCCATGCGGGGCGTCATCTAGGTAGAGATCTTGAGGAGTTAGCTGATCCAGTGGCGTGCTTGTCAGCAATTGTGAAAGGACTGTCGCCACCGGGATAAGTTCGACAGTATGCTCTTTTGGTAAACCGTCGATATAATCAACGTACCAGTCATGGTATGCGCCGGCATTGTATGAGTAGTACTCTTCCATACCGCTTGGTCCGGGAGGGAAGCCGTTGCCGAACCCGGCAAGTTCCGCCCATCCTTCATAAATATAGAATTTGGCAGTGGGGCGCGCCTTTGCAACCAGCCCCATGAGCTTTCCGGTTGCCTCTACCGGGGATGTCTTTTCTCCGTCGTCCACATAAAGTGCATCTGGGGACTGCCATTGGATGAAATTGGCCGGAACAATGATGATCTTATTGATACCGGATCTGGAAAACCGGGTCTGCTCACTGTCCCAACCCGATCTAACAGCCTTGAAAGACCAGTTTGGAATGGGTTCGGGATTGGATGCAAAATTTCGGAGGAATCCCCATTCACCGTCCAGAGTAAAGCGCTGGCCTTGTTGGCTGGCCAATAAGGCCAGCCAATGCGGAACCGTGGTGGTATCGCTGTCGCTCAGATGATGAAAGAGGCTGTTTCCGAAAACATAGATTTTCTGCTGTTGTGCCTGCACCGATAAGGCCGGCACAAAGCTTAGGAAAGCGCCAAGGAAAACCACTCGTTTGATGATCTGTAAGATAAACACTCTGAACTCCACAGTAAGGTTTATTGACCTTGCCAATCGTATAACGCGCGACTTCTGCAAGGATTAGTAACCGTAGCTATCCTCTCGATTAAGATACCTACATTTGTTAAGAACAACCCCCATCAGGTTACTGCGCGTCTCAATCTCCTGCTTGCATTTTTCAAGCTCTTCCAACGTGGTGTTCTCGGCGGCTGCCACCAGCAACACCCCATCAATCTGATCGAGGAAAGCGAATGTATCATCGCATGCAAGCATTGGTGGCGTATCAAACAATATGACATTCGGCATATAGCGCGCTTCTAGATCGTCGATGACATGCGCGGCGCCTTTTTCTTGTAAAAGCTCGGCAGGGCTTTCCGCTGGCTGGCGCGTTACAGCAAAAATTAGCTTCTCATCGTAGCACACCATATGTTCTTCCGGCGCGCTATTGCCTCTGAGCGCATCGGGAAAGTTCAGTTGCTGAGCAAGCCCTAGTGCTTGGGCAATGGAGGGCTTGCGCATATCCAGATCCACCACCAATGTCCTGAGGTCGCGCTGGCGCGCTAATGCAAAGGCCAGATTCATGCAAAGGGTTGTTTTTCCGCAGGCACTGCCTGGTGAAGTGATCGCGATGCGGCTCCATTTGTTGGCGCGCATTTGGTGCAACATACGTGTTCGCAATGCATCAAAAGGCGCAGTAGCTCCTCCCGCTTGATCCGTAACAATCTGGGCGTTGCGCAGGGTTTTGGGCTGTAGGTGTAGTTTTGGTAGCTCTCTCCAGAAATGCTTGCTCCCTTCGGTCTCCCGAGCCGGAGTGGCTTGCGGTACTCCGGTTGCAAGTGCCGTAGCTTTTTCGGAAACGAAATCCTGCTGCTCGGGAGAACTCTGTTCTCTGGCTTTGCGGGCTTTCTGAATGGCTGACTGAATACGCTCCATATCAGTACTCTCTTTTACCCAGCTTCAAAGCGGCCAAGGATCTCTCCAAATCCTAACTTTTCCACCAAACCATCGGCTATCAGATTAAATGGCATATAATGCAGGTGGATCAAATAAAGGCTACCGCACGCAATAACCCCCATAACAACAAACAATAGTGCTACTTTGCTACGTCGTAGAGCGGCTTGCTTCGGTGTCTCCATGTAGGGGACTGCGCCGAACACCTGTAGACCCAGCTGTGATGCCACATCCGAAGGCCGCCGAATTGTGCTGTTCAGCAGTTCCATGAGCAGAAATATCCCGCCAGCCAACCCCAAGCCACCGGCCAACCCTGCGGCGACAATGAGTTTGCGCTTTGGTTCTGCTGGGCTTGTTGGCACAATGGCTTGTTCGGCCACCGATATTCTTTGCCCACGTGACTGTGCTTCAATCTGATCTCCAGTACGTGCATCTGCGAGGCTCGCAGTGGCTTGGGTATATTGTAACCGTAAATTCTCGTAGTCGCGTTCCAATGTGCCTAGCGCTATAGCATTGGTTGGTGTTGCATCAATGGATATCTTGAGAGCGTCCAACTCTGAAAGAATGGTGTCTCTCTCTCCTTCAATGAACTCGATTTGCCCATCTATGTCCGATAGCTGCAATTCAAAAGCTGTGATGTTCGGAGCAGTTTCGGTCCCTAAACCAAGCTGGATATTCGCAGCCTCCAGCGCTGCGATCTGAGCTTGTAGGGATTTGATCCGAGGATTCTCCGGAGAATAGATTACCAATGCAGAAGCAAGCTGGTCTTGGAGCTGCCTAAGTTGACGCTGCTCTGGAGTTAGACTCTCACCAAGGATATCCGGTCGACCTGTTCGTTCATATATCTCAACCAGGCGAGAGCGCCTGTCACGCAAGCCTGATAGTTCACGCTCAAGTTGCAGAACACGCTCTTGCAATGAGGATTGCCGGCTGCGGCGATAATCCAAGCTATCGGGCAGGGCATCTTTATGTGCCTCTTTGAACTCAAGTATTTTTGCCCCCTGCACGCCCAATTCGTCATCCAGCCGGGCCACCTCTTGAACAAAAAACGCCAGCGTTTGCCCCGTCGCCGAAGTTCGCATAGCCATGTTTTCTCGTAGAATTTGCTCCGCTAGCTCGTCAACAACCAGTGCCGACTTCTCACCCGTTGAGGCGTCAAACGATATCGGTACAAAAGAAGCCCGATTGCCCACACTGAAAAATGGCAGCTCAATGCGGATGCGCTCCCGCATATCTTCAACGATTTCCTCGGACGACAGGCCTGGTTTGTCCGCATGCAAATCAAAGCGTTTTGATAGCTCCAGAAGATTGTCCTGGGTCATAATGCGCTGTTGGATAACTTCGAGTATTTCGACGACGCTGGCCTGAACGGTTGACGATGCCAATTCGCCGGGAATTTGTGGGGATTCGACCACAAGTCGTGTTTGTGCCCTGTAAACCGGGGGTAAGGTGACCGCTACAAACACCCCGGCAATCGTACAGACTAAAACTATGATTGAAAGATAGGGCAGTCGTCGAAGAAAGAGCGACCAATAAAAGCGGATTTCGTCCATCATGACTCAAGGTCGTCCTTCCGGTCGTGCAAGCTGGCTGCAAAAAATGCCCCATCATCCAAAACGCGCTGAATCGTCTTCACATCAACTCTCTTTTGTCCTCGTGTGAATGCGTAAACCATTGCGAGATCACATAGCTGGTTAACGAGGCGCGGGACACCACCAGTCATCTCATAAACCAACTGGGTCGCGGCCGGACTGAAAAGGTTTTTCATAGCACCGGCGACCTTCAACCGATGTCCGACATATTTACGCACTGTACGCGCATCCATTGCATTAAGATGAAAACTGGATGCGACGCGTTGGGCGAATTGTCTTAATTCGACACGGTTAATGATGTCTCGAAGCTCTGGTTGCCCAACAAGAACAAGTTGCAAAAGTTCATCTTTATTTGAGTTGATGTTCGTAAACATCCGCAGCTCTTCCAGAGATTCCGAGTTTAGGTTTTGAGCTTCATCAAAGATCAGGATGACCCGGCGACCTTCAGCGTAGACCTTGATCAGATAGCTCTGAAAAGCTGCAAATAGATCGACATAAGTCGCGTTGGGAGGGGCGGGTTGATCCAGGGCCATCAAGACCCAACGCAGTAGTTCGCCACGATCACCATGTGCATTGGCTATCAAGCCAATTTTTACATCATGCTCTACCGAATTCAGAAGATGATGCAAAAGCGTCGTTTTACCTGCACCGACATCTCCAGTGATCAACGTAATCGGAGCGCGAGTCAAAATGCCATATTCCAGCATGGTATAAGCGCGCTGATGGTTTTCAGACCAGAACAGAAATTCAGGGTCCGGTAACAACGAAAACGGGCGCTCGGTCAGTCCAAAATGTTCATTGTAGATATCCAACGACGAGCTACCGCGCGCGGCAGCTTGATGGTTTTCTGGTTTATGGCCAGGGTCGATACTCAATGTAGTTTGCCCGCTTTGCCCGGAGCGCTTCGTCACTGTGCCAATCCGAGGCTGGCTGACGGGCGCAACGATATTCCCGGTTGCAACTTTACCCAACTGATACACCTTATCACACAACACTTTCCCGCACACAGTATGCGAAACTCACATCGGGTCTTATACACCCAAATACTTCACCCCATCTTTGTCGAAGACGGTACTAACCTATGCCCCATCATAGGACACGGGAAGACGTACATGCATTCACTTCTTCGTCGCACGGAGCGCATGAATATTTATTTCAGACGTGTCAGGCGCAATTAATATTTACTGCAGAACACATCAGTGTATCACGCCGAGATAAAAGTACATTTTTGATCGCTTTGCATATCAATTGGAAACAAATCTCTAACACGTCTCGGGCCGCTTATTAAGGTGCCTCTTATGGCAGACTATTCAAACGGAGTGGGCCGCTCTCCTCTCTGCCCCAATACCCACTCATACACTTGAAGCACCTGTTCGGCCTTTTTATCCCAAGTGTACAAGTCAAAAACGCGCCTTCGCGCCGCCTGCTTCCTTTGAACAAGATCTTCAGGATTAGCGATGGCCTTCTCTACGATTTTACGCAAGTTGGCAACAATACTGTCCCGGGATCCAATTGGAACAATGAATCCGGTTTCCTGTGTAACAAGTTCTCCAGGCCCACCATAGCCGACCACAATTGGAACCACACCCAATGACATTGCCTCAAGAACAACGCCTCCACCAAATTCTCGGACACTTGGAAAGGTAAACAGATCGCAGTCACGTGCGATGGTCTGCACCTGTTCATGTGCAACAAACCCATGGAAAGTGACACGGTCTGCAATACCAAGGTGATCCGCGAGTTTTTCGAGGTCCGCGCGCATCGGACCATCACCGATAATGTCGAGTGTGACCTGTCCAGATGATAGAAAACCGGAAATTGCTTCCAATAACATGTCCGGCCCTTTGTACGGAACCAAGCGGCCGATAAAGCAGGCGCGGATCGGGTGTCCGATATCTGGCTTTGGGCCAAGCGAAAAGCGGGCAGGGTCTATCGCGTTTTCAGGGATGTAAGTGCATTTGTGTTGTTGGTTGTGGGGGATTTCACTTTGTGTGTGCCGCGAGCCGCAAATAATGGCGCGCGTCGCGTTCAAAGAGCGCCGTCGACCTGGGGCAAACCTATATATTTTGCGAATATAAGATAGCCATTCCCGCTCTCTCCAGCGTTCGGTCTCAAAACCGGCTGGCCAAGGGATGCCACCGTTGATCGGGCCTATCATGAATGGCGTATCCACATGTTCACATTTAGTAGCAAGCGGGCTGACTACAGTTGGACTGAGAGGCGTGATCCGATGAACGAGATCAAACTTTCCCTGCTCTATATCGGCGCCAAATTTCTCGAACACCAGTTTTTCAAAGAACGGATATGCCAAGGCTCCTAGTGCCATGACTGTTGTCCAGCCTTTGCCTCGCCCCATGCGCAGCGCTGTTCCGATCTTGTCAGCCTTTGCGGCCCATTGCTCACTATCAATGGCTGTAAAATCTTCACCTTCAATCAGTCCAGCCCTCAGAAAGGCATCGCGATTTCTAATCTGTGTAACAATATGTGCATTGGTTCTTTGAGCAATAGCACGGGCAAGCGACCACCCGACAAGCGGGACGCTGACCCATTCTGGATTGGCCTCTTCTGCAATTAAGAGAGGCCGGATTTTTAGGTTGGTTCGATCGCTCACAGGGCTATCACCGCAATAGCGTCTACAGCCGCTTCTCTGAGATTCGATCGCCCACTACCATTGCGGCGTAGGGAACCAATATAGTCTTTGTTGAGCATCCCCAAAAGCCGCGCTGGAATGCTCCTCTTTTTAAATATATTCAGCCGGCAATTCATGTAGTCTAATTCTTGTTGATAAGCTTCCCTGACATGTGGGCTTATCTCGTGACCGTTCTCCACCATCCAGTCGATTGTCTCTAATGCCTGTTGCAGAATTAGAGAGTGAACCTCTGCCTGTTTCATTCTTTCAACTGCTTTGGCGCGCACTCCACCACGTAGTTCTACCAAGTCGTGCCCGGCTTCAGAAGTTGACGCTGAATGGCGTCTGAACTTGAGTTGTGGTTTCTTTTGGAACAGCAAATCACCAGAAAGGCTAGCTGAGAAAGGGATTGTAAAATCAAAGCAACTACCAAACTCTGAAAACTCAAAGCCTGATTTCTGATACATCAAGAGAAGGTCAGACAAAGCCTTTCGGGAAAAAAGCATCTGGTGCCCCCAGGCATGTACTGCATTGAAAACAGCAGGCGATATCAGGCATTTGTCTCGTTTGACATCATAGTAAATCGGGGCAATTTCCTGCAAGTTGGCATCACAGATGTAACTGGGGCTGCAAATCAGATGCATCGTGTCATCTAAAATTCCATTTTGAAATTGTAGCAACCTATCCTCAAGCCAAACATCGTCCTGATCGCAGTAAGCTATGTAATCCCCGGTGCAACTCCTAAAACCGCACAGAAAATTCTGCACGATCCCCACGTTACGCTCTCGCTCTATAATGTGTATTGGAATGGTCGACGTTTGTGCAAACTCCTTTAGTATCAAGACGGTATCGTCGGATGATGCATCATCCGAACAAATGATTTCATCGGGTGGTCGTGTTTGCGACAATATGGATTCGATGAGCGCGCCGATGTAACGCTCTCCATTGTATGTAGCGATAGCTACGGAAATTTTTTTGTCGCGCATATATTGTGACATAAGGTTGGAGTCCGTTTCTTTTATCAAAATAGTCTCATAACAGACTCAGTTCCGATAACGCGCCTCGATTTATCCAAAGCGCCGCCCCAGACAGGCAAAGACCAGCGCCAAACCATATCATGTCATGCGCCCCATCCCAGGCGGAATGTTTGCGGGCCAGCCAAACAAGAACCGGATACGTTGCTACATGGGTCGCCAGCTGTCCCAGAAATGCCCCAACAAGCCCCAAGGTGCTCACGCCAAACAGAAAAAATGCGATATAGAGCGTGGCTCTTACAAACTGAAATGTAAAATGCCTTTGCGAATCCCCAGCTGCAAGCGCGGCGGGACTGTAAGTTATAGTGATTATGTTTGGAATATTCAGACAGGCCATCACCACAACAATTGGTCCAGCCAGCCAGAAGCGGGAATCATACAGCATTTCCACAATAACCACCCCGCCAAATACAAGAGGCAGTTGAAGTATGAAAAGAAACCCTGTCAGGGCAAACCTAGCCTTTCTGATTTTAGCATAGTTTTGCGCAGAGGCGGCTGGGGGTCTTTCCCGATACATCGGGATGAGCATCTTGTTTGTAACAGCGGCAGCAAGAGCGGTTGGGAAGGTCGCGAGAAAGAAGCCTATGTTGTAGATTCCCAGGTTATCCGCTGTGAGATATTTCCCCAAAACTGCTTTGTCGCCCTGGGTTAAAATAAACCCACAGAGCGTGCTGAGGAGGATCCATCGACCGAAAGTGACCAGCTCGCCAAGCGCGGCCTTGTGCCACCTGAATCTGTTCCTGTTCCCCTCCAAGAATACTGTCATTAAAACAAGATAGACAAACGCTGAAAATACACCGCTGACGACAAGCGCCCATGTCGACCGGAACCACCAGGCTAAGACAATCGAAAACACCAGACTGATAATCTGCGTCAAAAGCGCAAGAATTGTATAGCGACCGACGGCCAAATGCCGGGTTGCCGTCTGTATCTTTGTGGGATTGAGCCCAGACAGCAAAAGTGTCAAGCCGGATACCGGCAGCGCTACGGCCAAGAAAGGTTCATTGTAGAAAATTGATACAGGCCAGGAGATTGCACAGCATGCGATCCATAACAAACCCCCACGAATGACCTGTAGTGTCCATGCGGTGTTAAGGAAGTCAGGATCGTCTCCATTCTTGCTGCGCTGAATGGAAACTGCCGTTCCAACATCTGAAAACATCTCCAGGCCAAGGACAAAAACCATAATCAAGGCCATCAGTCCAAAGGCTTCGGGGAACAAAAGCCTTGTTAGTATCAGGTTCGAGCCGAAACGAACGGCCTGATAAACAACATGGCCAAGAGCTGACCAAGCCGAACTTCGAAGAAGCCTGGCGTTCAGGCCCGTACCGAAAAATCTTTGCAAACCCCAAGCCATCAGAATCCAAACAGGCTTACACTATCCATACTTTTCGCGACAAATTTCTCTGACGAAATTTCAGGCTGCCAGCCCAATTCCCGTTTCGCCTTCTGATTGTCGAAACGGGAAAAATGTGCCCTAGATTTCCAATCTTTCAGAGAGGTGTAAGGCGTATTGTGCTTGCGTAACACATGTCGTTTTAGCAAGTATTTCAGGCTTGAAGCCATATAATACACATATGGGTTGCCCGCATCCACGCTAATGCGTGCGCCTAGATGCTCGTTGATCGCATCAAAATACCCTCGGGCGGAAAACATTGGCTCGCCTGTCAGATTATAATTCTGACCGATCGCACCTTCCGTTTCGATCATACGCACCAAACCATCGGCAACATCATCGATCAGCACAAAGGGCAACACATTGCGACCGTGGTTCCAGATACGAACCGCGCCCGCCCCGTGCCACCGGCCAATCCCCCAATGCTGCAAAGGACCACCTTCACCGACAACGATCCCAGGGCGCGCGATCGTCAATGGCAGGTTTTGCTGGTGCTGCATATCCAGCAATCGACGCTCAGATTCCGCTTTTGACCGGGCATAGAGGTTCCGATCTGTCATATCGTCAGAAAAACCGGTCTGTTCAGTGATCACTGTATTCGGGTCCGACATATCATACGATGCAATCGTACCGGTGTAGACAAATGCCTTGACCCCGGCCCGCAATGCCGCCTCAGCGATGGCAACTGTCACGCCCACATCATTTTTCAGGCAATCTTCCCATGTCGAATCCAACGACTTGCCCAAGTGGTAGACAGCGTCGATCCCGTGCATCGCCCGATCCAGATCTTCGGGGTTCGTCAACGAAGCGGACATGATTTCAACCTGCTTGGGCAGATCGGCAAACGGTCCCGTGCGTCCCCTGCTAAGGACCCGCACATCCCGCCCTCGTTCGACCAGTGCCCTTGTCAAAGCACGACCGATAAACCCGGTGCCGCCAATAACCAGCACCGATGGCTTGGGATCACGCTCTCGCTTGGGCGCTGCCCCCTGCTTGTCAGGGGGCAGCATGGCCAGTACATCATCTATCGCCTGCATGACCGAAACAGCGCTTGCGCCCGAGAACCTGCGATCGATCGAAGTACCGGACCGTATAGCATCATAGAATGCACCCAGGGCACCTTGAAAGCTGATGTCATAGGGAGATTTGCGATTAAGTGAGAACAGCTGACGCGATGCGTTTGTGGCCCCCTCTCTCAGGTGCTGCCAAGACAAGCCTCCCTGCCTCCGCAAACCATTCACGATAACATCCGAACTGTTTTCAGAGCACCTGACCAACGTATCGTTCGCGTAGTCGAACTGTGCCATGCCGCTGGAGCCGCGAACCGTAACGGACCGGTCCTCAGTTGTTTCAACAAGCGACAGGGAAAGATTCAGATCGACATGTCCAGCCCGCGCCATGATCCGCCAACTCTGTGGACGGACCCCGCCAGCCCCGGGTATTTCAATAGGCTTGCCCAACGAGACGTGTTCGATATCAGGCACCCCAAAGAGATCATTCGCGAAACCAAACAGGTGTGGACCGAGTTCCAGCAGCAAATTTTCTCGGGATCGGAGAAGCCAAAGGCCAAACGGTCCAGACCGTAGCGGTGCCAGTGGCAAATTCCAACGGATATCAGCTTCGGCAATCCGTCCCAGTTGACCTGTCTTGCACAGGTCCTGAAGCCTTTGATATTTCGGGCTTCCCATGAAGTTATGCCCAACCCCCAGAACGCGATCCGCTTTGTCGGCGGCTTCGGTGATATCCCGTGTTTCCACTGAGGACAGGGCAACAGGCTTTTCGATGTAGCAATGCAGCCCGGCCTGGAAAGCCTGCACTGCTAGTTTCCGGTGCAAGGGCGGTGGCGTCAGAATATGAATAGCATCGCATGCCCCCGATGCGATCAACTCATCCAGACTGGTAAAAGCCTGAGCTCCCGTCGCCCCTGCCAGGGCCTGCGCGGCCGAGGCTGACACATCACAGATCGCGGATAAGGCAACCCCCTTGGTGGCGCGGATTGCATCTACATGCCTTGAGGCGATATTCCCGGCGCCAACGATCCCGGTTCTGACAACATGCCCTACCATTGCACTACTCGTTCCAATTATTTGTACTCAATTATGCTCATGTCGCGATCAAAGGCCCGACGCCAGTAATAGACAGCCATACCAATCATGTTTGGTACCTTAGACAACGATAAATAAACGGCGTGATGCCATGCCTCGTGTCGGGGCAAGCCCGCGCTGCTCAACCCTCTGATCGTGCGCCAATAAGACAAAGCGTACAGCCCGATCACGAAAACAAGCAGCAGCCAAGAAATACCAAGCCCGGCCAAAGCAAGCAGAGGCAGTATCAATCCATAGACCCACACCCTCTGGCGTTCCCGTCGGAAGTATTGAGGATGCAACGCCCCAACCTGTGCAAAGCCGTGCCCGCTGCGTATGGCGCGCTGCCACCATTCCGAAAACCGGGTCATGGCAGCATCATGTTGAGTCATCGGGCAGGGTAAGCGCCTTATCTTCCACCCTGCCGCGCGAATGCGGACACAGAATTCGTCGTCCTCGGCTGCAATGACATTCGGATTGAACCCTCCGACCTGCTCCCAAGCGCAGCGACGCACCATCATATCGCCACCACAGGTCAGGATATCTCCAGCAGGGCGATGCCATTCGAAGTCACACAAAGCATTGTAAACGCTTCGATTGCGATGAATTTCAGCGCGCCACCCAGTCACAATCCCTAAAGTGCTGTCTGCACTCAGCGCCTGCACTCCGGCGTCCAGCCATCCGGGAACAAGCGCGCAGTCCCCATCGATAAACTGAACATACCTTGTTTCAACACCACGCGCTTCAAGCGCTTCAAACCCGGCATTACGCGCGCGCGCCGCCGTGAAGGGCCGGGACAAGTCCAGCTCTGTCACAATCGCCCCACGTGCCCGAGCCTCAGCGACACTGTCATCCGTGGATCCTGAATCTACATATGCTACGGGCACATTCTGCTCTGCTAACACATCAAGACAGCGTACCAGCCTTGCGCCTTCATTGCGACCAATGACAACAGCAGATATCAATGTCTCAGCCTGCATATCCTCAGCACCACGTTTTCGCTGTACCAGGCCCCTCAGGCCTGCAATCTGTTACTGGGTCGATAATCTGTCGCATCTTGGGGTACAAAAAATTCAAAGCCATTATTCTGCTTCCGGACGCAATCCCGGCCTTTTGCTCGTATTGTAGTAAGTGGAGATGATGCGCAGAAGCCAGGCAGCTTCTTGCTCTACGTCAAATTCCGCAGTGACTTTCTTGTAGCCTTCGGCCCCCATCCGGATGCGTAAATCGCGGTCAGACAAGACCTGACGCAAGCCGGCACAGAGGGCCGTGACATCCCCCGGGGGGACCAAAAACCCACTGACTTTGTCTTCGACAAGTTCGGGTATGCCTGCAACACGAGTAGAAACAACTGGTAGATTGGCCGCCATGGCCTCCATCAACACGACCGGGACGCCCTCAGCGAAGCTGGGCAAAACAAGGGCATCACTTTCCATAAGGATGGTCGCCACTTCACTTTGCGATTTGTACCCGGCAAACATAATCGCATCGGACACACCCATCTCCTTAGCCTGCTGCTCAAGAACAGCGCGCTCTGGCCCATCCCCAACCAAAACAAGGCGTAGGTTCGGAAACTCTTGCCCAAGATTCCGCATTGTCTCCAACAGCAGCGGAACCCCCTTAACACCAGCCAGTCGTCCAACAAAAAGAAGCTGGTTCCCCTGGCGCGTGACATCCCGGCCTTGATATCGGACCGGATCGACCCCGCAATGAACAATGTGAAGCTTGTCCCAATCATCTTTGTGCGAGAATGCCATAGCCTGTGATCTGCAAAAATGACTGATGCATGCAACAAACTTCGCCTCGGATATCTTGGCATCCAAGCGCCAGCGTTCTGGCTCGAAAAAGATATCCGGGCCGTGCAGTGTGAAACTGAACGGGATACCCGAGACACGGCTGGTCAACATCGCTACGGTGCAGCTGGCTTTTGCAATGTGATTGTGCAGATGGCGGACTCCGTTTCGGCGCAAATGATCAGCCAGAACAACCGCTTCAAAGAAATAGAACAATTGATACAAGAATGCTCTGGCGCCTGGGGCGCTGGTACGAACTGCAAACCTCAGGGCGGAAAAGTATCGTCTGGGGTCCCGGGTCAACGCCCGCAGATGACATCCCGTCAGATATCCCAGGTTACGAGCGGCCTGTATAACATAGAAAGTTTCCGCAGCTTCGGCCCGCTGTTCCTCGCCGACAAGATGCTCTTGACCTGTTTTGCGTATGGAACAGGTCAGAACCGTCACGCCTTGGTCACGTAAGGACGCCACTTCTCGCTGAATGAACGTGTCAGTCGCGCGCGGGTATTCCCCAGTAAGATAAGCGATAGGACCGGAGAATGTCACACATGATCCTTTTCGATAGATCGGTTCATGGCCTGCTCAAAACTATAGCGCGCTGTCCAGCCCAACCTGTTGTGTAGCATGGCATTGGAATATCTTTGCGGCTGCAAGCGCGCGGCCAGTGTTTTGCGCCGGCACAGTCCGGGCGATCGCGGCAACAGCTCACCAATAGCGGCAATCCTTGAGAACAGGCTATAGCGTAATGGGAGAATGAAGCGTGGCCATCCTGTTTTTTGTAAGGCTTTCACGAAAACGCGTCGGTCGGGTAGGTCGTCGTCAATGACATTCACCACGCCGCACCCCTCACGCTGCTCTACAGCAAGAGCAATGGCCTGTGCCGTATGCTCGACAAAACTGAGAGGAAGCTGCCCCTGTCGTCCGATGCGCAAAAGAAAAGGGCCAAATCCCAATCCCAGATGACTGTTACAGAGTCGCCCAGGGCCGAAAATCACCCCCGGTCGCAAAATCGACAGAACAAGGCCGCGGTCTGCCGCAAGTTTGCGGGCTATACTTTCCTGAGCCAGCTTGGCTCGGCAATAGGCATCCCGGCCGATACCGTCCTGCTCCAGCGGCGTGGCCTCATCCAGCACTGCGAATGACGGCACAGCAGATACATCATAAACGGACAACGAGCTGACCAACACCAGATGAGCCCCTTTGGGCATCATTCGTCCGATTTGTTCGGTCATTGGCAGTGTAGAGGCGGCATGATCCTCGTCACTGCCAGACATAAGCGCCGCACAATGAACAACTGCATCACAATCGGTGCATGCCATTTGCAATTCTTCGGCAGGCGAGATCAGATCAGACACTATAATCTGGATGCCCGGATCGTCAGGCCAATCCAAAAACGCGGCGCTGCGCTGTCTGACCAAAGCCAAAACATGATGTCCCCGCTCTCGCAGGGTAGCGACCGTGTGGCGCCCGACAAACCCGCCAGCACCAGTGACAAGGATCTTCATCCCGCCCATGGCAGCAACTCCATCGGTTGGCAGTGGGTTTGCATAATCTGTACACCGTTTTCCTGACCCGCATTGTGAATGGCTAATGTGACTTCATTCAGGTGCAAGGCGAATTCCGGTGTCAGTCGGTTTGGGCGCTGCTTTTCCAGCGCATTGAGCATCTCCATCGGGCCCAGAGCAAAATTCATCGAAGCCGCGCCTGTACGCCTCACTTTGGGGGGCGGCGTTGTTTTCAGATGCTGGCGTTTCCCAATCGGGTTCTCAAGCAGACGACGCCGGATGCGCACCCGGCGGTGAAAGCGGACAGGCGCCCCGTTATCCCATGCCCGGTTTATCTTAAGTACTCCATTGTCCCCCACGACCTTAAGTGAATGGTCATGCGGCGCAACAATCGAACATGTCAGACGCGCAACCATTCCGCTCTCAAAAAACAGAACCGCAACGGACATATCCGGCGCGGATTCTTCCGGCAGCAGGTCGGGTAGAATTTTCGCGGATGCCGCGACCACCCGCTCGACCGATCCAAATATCGCTATAAGCCATGTCAGATAGTACCCGGCATGTTCCAGTGTACACCCGACCTGCATCTCATCCTCAAAGGGCCAGGGGGCTCCCGATACACTCTGCCAATCCTGATGTGGGGCCTGCGGAATGAACCCATCATCCAGTTCGGCGTAAACCAACCGGGGGGTACCAACCACCCCATCCCGAACCGACTGCATAACAACCTGTGCGGCCTCTCCCAGAACGCTACATGGTGCCGAAGCCAACATCAGACCGCGCGCGCGAGCCAGATCGTACAGTTCTTGCGCATGTGACATCTGCGTCGCCAACGGCTTTTCCGAATATACATGAAATCCAGAGTCCAGTGCCCGGCGGGTAACGTCGTAATGCGCGGAGGGGTTGGTCAGATTCAAAACCAGACTACCAGGGGCCTGCATCTGAACGAATTCGCCCCAAGACTGGGCGACCGGAACAGACCAATATGCCCCAAAAGCTTCGGCTCTAGCGGTGTCCTGGTCATAGACGACACAAACCCGGCTTTCTGGAAAGCTTTCAAAAGATTTCATGTAGAGATCGGCGACAAACCCACAGCCGATTATAGAAACTATGCTCATTGAGCAGCACCATTACCTTTGAACGGAATTAATCGAATCTTTCTTAGAATCCCTTTGTGGCAAACTACTGGCGAAACAAACTCGTCGTTTCATACATCCTCTACCGGCCTCGGGTCCACTCCGTTCCACCGGCTCGAAGCCTGACGGTTACATGCACCAGCATATAGACTAAAAAACCGGCAGGAACTTCGAAGAACAACCGGATCAAATCTCTCGTTGAAAGGCTGAATTTCCCTTCATTTTTCTCAAGAACTGGATAGCAGCGGCGCACTTCGGCAACGCCAGCATCCTGTCGGCGACGAACGCGTACCAGGTTCCGGAACCCTTCGACCATTGGCCAATGATAGGCTGCAGGTACTTCATGACGTTCTTCTGGCGAAAAGTGTAGCCGTACAAATGTATCGTCAGAAATGATGTTCGGGAATGCCCCCCAGCGGGCCCGGCCGGTAGAATTCACCGCAAAACAGCCAGCGCCGACTGTACCGCCTTGCACAAACGGCAAACGCACCCACATATCAGCATAGCGTCGTGTGACCCAAGTTCGCGCACGAGTGACTTGCAAGGTTCCTGTCGCATAACGTGGTCCGGGCGCATCCAAAGCCGCTCGGAGCTGTTCCAGCAACTCGGGATCACACAGCACATCTGCATCCAGATAAAGACGTGCTCCACCCGCAATGATCTGATCCGCATTGTTAAATGCATTCAGCTTGCCAGCTTCAGGGATATCCAGAACATGCAGCTGCCAACCTTTTGCCTTGAAGGCGCTTCTGAATGTTTCCACAATCTGAACTGTTCTATCCGAACAGGCATTCGCCGCCACAACAACCGCTAAATGGCCAGATGAAATTGTCTGCCTTGTCAACGCTTGCAAGCAGGCAGCGATGTAGTTCTCTTCATTATGGGCCGCTATAATGACAGTCAGACAATCTTCTGATTTATTTGCAAAGGAAGACTTCACGGATCCCTCATGCACATTTCTATTCACCTGTAATGCTTTCGATTAAATCAAATCCCGTTTGTGATGCCAGAGTTTGAAGACACATCAAAGCATCATGGACATCTCATATTCTGTTATTCATCAAAAAAGAGGGATTTCCCAGTTCAGTGAATGAGTTCCGCAATGAGTGAAACTGTTATGGCGGCCCCGGCGCCCCTTTCAACTGCAGGGCTGTTAGCACTTGTGAACATACCCACACGCGCCAAGCTGTTGGAGAGCATCCAGATTCACTGGAGCAGTAACCGAGGCTTCACTGTGGCCACACTCAACCTAGATCACATTGTAAAATTACGAAGCTCGGCCAGTTTTTCATCGGCGTATCAATCTCATAGCCACGTTGTTGCGGATGGAAATCCGATTGTCTGGCTCTCCCGACTAGCTGGGAAAAGGATCGAGCTTGTCCCAGGATCAGAACTGATTCAGCCACTCGCGGCGCTGGCCGCGCAAAACAAAATCCCTATCGCCCTGTTGGGCGCGACACAAGACACGCTTGATACAGCTGCCGAGAGACTGGCACAGGAACATACCGGATTGCAGGTTGTCGCACGCATAGCCCCCCCGTTTGGATTCGATCCGGAAGGCTCAAATGCCGTTTCTATATTGGAAACTATAAATACTTCCGGCGCAAAACTGTGCTTCATTGCATTGGGCGCTCCGAAACAGGAGATACTCGCTATAAAGGGCAACACGATCGCGCCGCAATGCGGGTTTGTCTCAATTGGGGCGGGGCTGGATTTTATCGCTGGAACTCAAAAACGAGCTCCCAAATGGGCGCAAACACTGGCGGTAGAGTGGGTCTGGCGCATGTTGCACAATCCCCGCCGTCTTATGCTTCGTTATGGGCGCTGTATCCTGATCCTGCCTCATTTAACCTTTGGTGCACTCCGCGCACGGTTCCTTCACAGCAAATAAAAGAGCTAAAGAGCGGCGTAACTACAACTGTTCATAGCGCCACCCTAGTATCAAACTCAAACCATCGGATAACTCTGGAAGCACCTATGGCAAACTGTATCCCTCGCAAAATAGGTTTTCTTATTCCGGAATTTCCCGGGCAAACGCATTCCTTCTTCTGGCGAGAAATCCAGATCATTCGCAAAGACCACAATCTAAACGCTGAAATTATCAGCACCCGGCTGCCCGCACAGCCAGTCACCCATGAATGGCTGAAAGATGCTGATCCACATTACCTCTATCCTTTCAGCCTCAAAGACTGCGCATTTGCCCTGTTTGACTTTCTCCGACGGGTCCCAAAATTTCTCGGTCATAAAGACAGTTGGCAAGTCTTGCATAAGCCAAAGGCTTGGGCGCTTTTGGCTATGGCCACAAAGTTGGGAAGGCAATGCAAAGCACTTGGAATTGATCATTTACATATCCACTCATGCGCGGATTCTGCGTTGTTGGGCGTGATGTGCCATAGAATTTATGGTTTGCCTTACAGTCTTGTTTTACATGGCCCTTTTTCCGACTACGGCGCCTACCAGGATTATAAGTGGCGGCACGCAGCGTTTGTATTTGTCATAACCGACCTGCTGTACCAAGAAGCATTAGACCGGATGCCGGATTTGGCAGATAAAATCCACATCGCCCCCATGGGTGTTGATACCAATCATTTTGTACCTGCCCAAATTGTCCAGTCAGACAATTTTGATGGTTTCACCTGGTTTTGCTGCGCCCGGCTGAACAAGGTGAAAGGTTTTGATACACTATTGCCGGCCGTCAAACAGCTTGAACAGGATTACCCGGATCTGAGGTTCCGACTGATAATTGCGGGCGAAGACGAGCTAGGGGGCAACGGGTATCGAAAAGTCCTAGAGCAAGAAATCAAAGCGAAAAACATAGAAAGCAAAATAACTCTACTAGGATCCGTACCTCAGACGAAAGTTTTAGAGCTCATGCAGTCCAGCGATGGATTCGTTCTTGCCAGCAAACATGAACCGTTGGGCGTCGTTTACATGGAAGCTATGTCCTGCGGCCTGCCGACACTTGGGACCGATGCAGGCGGAGTGGCAGAGTTAATCGACAACGGAGAGGATGGATTGCTAGTCCCACCCAACGAACCAGATGCTCTCGCGCAAATGATGCATCACGTGATGATTTCCCCTCAATTGAGGGCTTCACTGGGCCAAAAAGGACGAAGAAAAATCCAGCACCATTTCTCGTCCTCCCGCAGCGCAAAGCTGATGTCGGATATACTACTGGACCAGCACATTGAATAATGTTTGAAATTTAAACCTGCGCATTTGAGGAGCACAAAGCGATTGATCGTGCTCCGATAGAGTACTGACTCCAGTCCCGACGTTCTCAAGACATCTTTTTTGTGTTCACGTATCAATAATACGGAAATAATACATCTTAACCCTAGGTGATATGTAGCTTGCGCATCACTTTCTCCGCAAACGGATGCAAAACAGGAGGGGTGTATTTTCGCATCTTATGCAACCGGTTTTCTCGATGCTCAGTTTTGTCAGATGAACCAGGGCGCACACGAAAAAGTGTGGAATGTGCGACATGGCTGTCGGACCAAGTAGCCGTATAATAATAAAGCGCAATTGATAGGCGGGGGATGCCTTCTGGATGATTAATTGGCTCTGGGTTTCCATGCATACTTGTCGAACTGGTCGAGAAGCAGCACATGCGATTCATAACTGGAGGGTAAGTTGCAATCTGTTCCTGCATATCATCCGTCCAGATCTCGAATGCGCCTCCGTATTCCGGTTTCCAATCCGGGTTGAGGTAAATCAGGACATTCAACCGACGCTCAAGATGCATTGGCTTGTGATAATTGAAATCTGCGTGAATACCCAAATAACCGCCGTTATTGGTTCTGTGAATTCCGGCGCCCAAAAAATAAGGATCCGGGACAAGCCCTTTGATGCCCGTCATTTCTTCAAGGAACTTGAGAAACGACTTAGAGTTTAGAGCATTAAACACAGCACGTGAATATAGAGGAAGAATATCTGGATTGTAGGACGTCTTCAGATGCTCTTGTGGACTGAGATGCTCCGGGGCTTTCTCACCTTGCGATAACGCCTCCTGCCTTACTTTTTCGACAACAGATTCAGGCAGAAAGTTATCAATGCCTATATAATGATACGGTTGCCCTGATTGATATTCGGTTGCAAATTTCTTTCCTATATCCGCCGCCTGCTTCGCATCAAGATAAAGAGTATCGCAATCAAGCGGGTAAACCGAAAAATCCTTGTCGTCCCCTGCCAGCGTTTCAGAATAATCTGTCACCATAAAACCTCAATCAACAATGCAATATACCCTGGAAAATAAAGTGCACGGCAGCCATGTTCAGTGTCAACAAAGAAAGCTGCTGGCAACGCCGCGCATTTTTCGAACTTTCCAACAGTGATGAGCGCCTTTCCTGATCAGAAAACACATGGAAATTCGCCCTAGAAACGGAACTCCAAACCCGCATAGGCTGAAACCTGATATGAGCCCGTGCTCTCGATGATCCCCTCAGCGCCTGCTTCGATATTCATGCCATTTGCCATCAAGTACTCTCCGGACAGACTTAGATAGCCACCCAAAACACTATCGTCACCGCCTGGATTGAAGCTGATATCTTGGCCCAACAAAGCGCCCTCAATGGTATCCCCGCCAAAATTGGTTCGGGCCTCCAAACCTGCGCGCAGACGATAGCTTAAGAAAGAGCCGTCTGCGGAAACAGACTCGAATGGAGCCGCAATCTGCAAGCGCATCACGCCTATGTGCACGTTCCGGCTGTCTACCGTTTGATTGGCCGTAGCGCCGCTTTCCGTATATCCATCCAGAAAGAGGCCCGCGTAGCGCAGCGCAAGGCTCCCCTCCAGACGGTGCCCGGCAATCTCAACCGGTTTTGTCACCGTCAATGCGGGCGACACAAACCAACCATCAAAATCCGCAGTCGCCGTTTCCACGCCACCCGTAGCGAGATTGTTGAGAACCTGTCGCTCCTGGTCAAACGATGAATAGCCAGCGGTGAGCGCCAAATCGAACGTCAGCCCCGCTCCCTGTGTGGTGGCATACGTACCAACAAAAAAACTCTGACTATCCACGCTTTGGCTATCTGTGTCCGTCTTTACCCTACCTTTGGAGCCGCCAACAAAGAAGCCGGTCTGCACTCCACCAATATCAACAGGGTCTGTGCCCAGCATCAACCCGCCAACCCATTGGGTATTTGGCGTCACAGAGCCATCGGAATCCTGATTGCGATACGAACCAAACGTATCAATCCACACCGCCTGAGCAGAGGCCGGTGATGCACCCGAGACAGATGACAGGCTTCTGGTCGCCGTTTCCTGACGTTGTGATCTTAAACCATAGAACCGACTGTCTAGGACCGACGCAATACCGCCCGTCAGGTCAGCAAGCTGTTCATCCTGCGTGGAGAAAATGGTTGAATCCACAGCTGCGAGGCGATTTCCGGACAAGATGAAGGGGGCACCATTTGTCATGATGCGATTTGGGGTCGCGGAAAATGTGTAATCGAGGGATAACCCGTTTCCAATTTCCAAAGTCTGCGTTCCCCCGCCTTGGAAAGATATGTTGCCTTGAATAATGGACCCCGGCAGCACAGCCAGAGATGCACCAGAGCCAAGAAAGGTGATACTATCCGCACCACTGCGCCCAATGGACCCTGAGTTGATCAACTGAGTATTGTCGCCTGCGCTAGAAAATGATCCGATTGAGCCGGAGTTGCTTACGCGTGCGCCAACAGCAGAACTGCCAACAGATATAAAGCCTGCCGTCCCGGCATTGATAACCTCTGTTTCTGGCCCGACCGTCAGGACTTGCCCTCGAACAACACCAAAATTGCTGAAGCGCGTATTTCGACCTCCGATGGCAATCGCGTCATCAAACATGCCGGTGTTGGACGCGCCAACGGTACCGGTGTTTTCCACAACCGAGTTTTCACCAACTGTTTGTATGAACCCGCCGATGGAATTCGTATTCGTGACCCTCGTTCCCGATCCAAAGGTCAAAACATTCCCGTTGATGGTGCCTGAGTTTGCAAACGTTGCACCCATCTCATTGAGCGTGACATTCTGAACAACCGTCCCGGAATTTGTTACACGAGCATTTGCAGCCCGAGCAAACACCTCATCAACACTGCCGCTATTGGTGATTGCAGAATTCTCACCTCTGGTCTCAATGAAACCCGCAACCGTGCCCGCGTTAGAAATATTGGAACCGTCCCCCGATGTTCTGATATTACCCCCGACACTGCCCACATTGTCGACCCCGGATAAATCATCAAGGGTGTCGATATCTCCATCAACCCTACCCAGATTCTGGACACTCGACCCATTACCCGTTGTTTCCACACGCAGGATTGTTGTTCCGCTTGGAACAACACAAGAGGACGTGTTGCTTAGGCCGCAGACAGACTGTGCAGACGCATCAGATACACTGATAAGAAGGGGAAAAATCGTCCCCGCGATAGCCGCACTTAATATGCGAACCCAGGTGCCATGCAGCATCATTTCACTTGTTACCAACTTCAAAACGTTATCTGATGAATTTACACAATTCACTGCCTGCGGGTCAAACGACCGCTGCGATTGCACGGGGTTAACTATTTAGTTGTTGTGTGATTGCGTCATTGCTGCGAACGAATACCGGTAGGTCTATATTTTGTCACGACATCCCAAACAGTTTCTTGCATGAGTTCCGCCGCTTCAGGGCTGGGACTGTCAAAAAATGTACCATCAGTTTTGGTCAGTTCATATGGCAGGCCAACCGGTGATGTCTGGTACAGAACGGCATAGTGGGTCAGGGCCACAAGATAGGTCCCGTAGTCAGTCAGGTGAATCTCGTCGGAGAACAGATCACTGCGATCATTTATCGGCCCGACACCTCCGAGGCGTTCGACCTCTCGTACGAACTGCGCCATGACCTGACCCGCTGGGATGATATAGACTGGCGCGGGATGGTCTTCATAGGCGAGGGCGGAGCGCAGGATTCCTTTTTCCCAATAGCGCTCCAAATCTTTGTCGAGTCGCTCAAGCCAGCCTTCTGCATCGTCTAGAGGGTGCCAGGTTTCATAGAAATAAATGCGTATGTCCGGATTGGACTGCCGGCCAAGCTGCACCCATTCATGCAGATATTTTGCGCTGTCAAAATATTTGATAGCTGCTTGAATCTCGACCATCTCGGTCAATATCAGAGTATTGTAATCCCCTGAGGATATTGCCTCTTTGGCATCCTTAAATTCAGACGGCATGTTTCTCAGTTCAAATCCATTGATCGGTTCATCCGGCTCCCAGTGGGCTTTCAGCGGCGTTCCCCAGCCCAATTGGCTGCTGTAGTGGTGCTTTTCTCCGGCCAATTGCTGCAACATCACCGGCATGTCAGGGCCGACAAGGCTGTGGCCCAGATGAAAGACATTCTGTGGCTTTGTCGGCGGAGGAGCAGGTGCGTCGTACAAAATATCAAACGCCGCTACATCAATGGGCTTAGTGGCCCCAAATCGCACCAACCCAACCACTGCTGCGATACCAACCAAAAGGAAAGCCGGAATAAAACGTTTAATCATGATGCCAACCTCTTGGCGCCCTTCACCCTCATACTGATATCCAGGCCGTTATCTCTATCAGCCTGTTTATGCCGACCGTCTGCGGGCGCGCATTTCACGGCGGCGGGCCATGGCATCGCTGCGATTGTTCACTTTGTCCTGCGCTGGTTGAGTTGATCCTGCGTCAGCCGGCTTCACTCCGGTTTTCTTCTCGATGGTCTCGGCCAAGCCTGCCAAAGTCGGGAAGCGGAAGATATCCGTGATGCTGAGGCTGGATACGTTGAGCTCTTTGCGGATTTCCCGATGCGCCTGCACGGCCAACAGGGAATGCCCGCCGAGATCGAAGAAATTGTCTCGTCCGCTGATTTCGGCGACCCCCAAAATCTGCGACCAGATCGCTGCGATCTTCTGCGGAACCGAGCCGCCCGAGACGGGTTCGGATACCGGAGGCGCAACGCGGGGCTTCTGCACTGAAGGGACAGGCAAGGCCTTGCGGTCGACTTTGCGGTTCGGTGTCAGCGGGAAGCTCTCCAGCGTCACGAAATGCGTCGGCACCATGTAGTCCGGCAGTTGCGCTGTCAGTGCCTGACGCAGTGCTTTATCATCCACCGGCTGGTCGGTGGTCATGTAGGCGGCCAGCTGCACTAGACCGGGTGTATCCTCGCGTGCGATGACAACCGACTGGCGCACGCCGGCTTGTGCGTCGAGCAGGCTTTCAATCTCACCCAGTTCGATCCGGTAGCCGCGCAGTTTGATCTGATGATCGGCCCGGCCCAGGAAATCGAGCTTACCATCCGTTTGCCAACGCACCAGATCTCCGGTGCGATAGAGCCGTGCACCCGGCATATCTGAGAACGGGTCAGGCACAAACCGCTCGGCGGTCAGGTCTTCGCGTTGCCAGTAACCGCGGGTGACGCCAGCGCCGCCGATATACAGCTCTCCGGCCACGCCGATGGGAACGGGGTTTCTGTGTTCGTCCAGTACGTAGACCTGCGTGTTGGCGATCGGCGTGCCGACATTGATCACGCCTTCGGCAGAAGCGGCGGTTTCGGTCGTTGACCAGATCGTTGTTTCTGTCGGCCCGTACATGTTTTCGATATGCGCAGGCGACAGCTTGTTGATCTGTTTGACCAGCGAGCCGGGCAGGGCCTCGCCACCGATCATCATGTGCTTGATCTTAGACAAAGCAAACCGCGCCTCGTCGCTCATCAGGATCATTTGCGCCATGCTAGGAGTACATTGCAGATGGCTGACATTGTGGCGAATGATCTGGGCGGCAATGGAATAGTCATCCTCGGCCAGCTCTGTATCCTGATTGGACAGGCGCAGAACCTCGGCCAGAGGCTTCAGACCCTCCATCACCTCGTCGACTGAGATGCCGTAGTCGATCAGGCATGCGATTTCATCCACGCCGATGCGTTTTAGCTCTTCAACCCGGTTCAAACAATCCTCGACGGTGCCGAACAGGCCGGAATCCTCGAAATAACGCAGGAAAGCGAAATCGAGGATGCCTTCCAGTTCCTCGTCAGACAGGCTGCCCAAATCCAGCTGGAATGGGTTCGCCACACCTTTGGGTTTCTTGAAGGCTGGGAAGGCCCAGGCATATTGCTTGATCAGCCCGGCGGCCGAGCGCAGGTAGTCCTTCATCGGCTCGCGCGCGACCTCGCGCACCTCTTCCCGGTCCTGACCCACATAGGTGTGCAGCATCAGGGTGACCGTGTGATCATCGGGGTCATGGCCCGCTTCGCGCAACGCAGCATGGTAGATACCGATCTTGTCGGCGACTTCGTCAACGCTCTGGCCCAGAAGGTGGGTCAGCACGTTGGCACCGATGGCCCCGGCCTCGCGCCAAGTGTCTGGATTGCCCGCAGTGGTGACCCAGACGGGCAATTTTTTGGAAACCGGGCGCGGCTGTGTAACCACGCCGTGCATATCCCCGGACTTGGTGGGGAATTCCACTGTCTCGCCAGCCCAGAGCTGTCGCAGAGTGCTGATCGCCTCAAGCATCGCCGGTTTGTTTTCCGGCGGCGTGTTCTCGGGCCGTAGGACAAAATCATCAGGCTGCCAGCCAGAGGCGATGGCAAGCCCCGCGCGCCCGTTGGTCAGGTTGTCGATCACCGCCCATTCTTCGGCAATGCGCGCGGTGTGGTGCAGAGGTGCGACGCAGCTGCCCGCGCGGACACCGATATTCTCGGTCACGGCGGCAACGGCTGCGCCCGTCACGGAAGGGTTGGGGTAGGGGCCACCGAAGGCATGGAAATGACGCTCGGGCGTCCAAACGGCGCAGAAGCCGTTCTGATCTCCGAACTTTGCGCCCTCGAGCAGCAGCTTGTACTTGTCGCGCCCGACACCATCGTCGTTGCCCCAGTAGAACAGGCTGAACTCCATCCCCTTGCCGGTGATGGATTTCCCGGCGGTCGCATCGCCTGCGACCAACGCGCGGTTTTCATCATCGCTGAGGACAATCTTGAACCCGCGCGCCAGCGTCCAGAACAGCTCGAGCACCGAGATGTCGAAAGACAGGCTGGTCACAGCCAGCCAGACCCCGGCCGGATCATGACTGATGCGATCATCCATGCCGGTGAAGAAGTTCGACACGTTGCGATGTTCGACCATGACCCCCTTGGGGCGTCCGGTCGAGCCGGAGGTATAGATCATGTAGGCGAGGTTCTCCGAACGCACGCCGCTGTCGACATTGTCCGTCGCAGCTGTTCCCAGCCGTGGGTCCGTGTCAAGCAGCAAGGCTTGCGCGCCGTGATCAGGCAGGCTTGCGGCTAGCGCGGATTCCGTCAGCACCACCTTCGCCCCGCTATCCTCAAGATACAGCGCCGTCCGGTCCGCAGGGTAAGCCGGATCCATCGGCACATAAGCTCCGCCCGCCTTCAGGATCCCCAGCGCCCCGATCAGCAACAGCGGGGATCGTTTGACATGCAAACCCACCAGCGTATCGGGGCCTACACCCATCTCACGCAAAACATGCGCAACCTGATTGGCCAGAGCGTTCAGTTCGGTATATGAGAAGCCAAGGTTCTCAAAGACCAGCGCCGGGGCATCTGGCGTGCGTACGACCTGCGCCTCGAAAAGCTGATGCACGCAGGAGGTCTGATCGTATGCGGTTTCGGTATCGTTCCAGTCCTGCAGGATCTGAGCACGCTCGGTCTCGGGCAGGATCGGAAGATCCTGAATCGTCTGACTGCGCTGTGCCTCACCGGAGAGTGCCACCAGCAGGTTTTCCAGCCGGGCCGCAAACAGGTGCAGAGCGGCGTCCGAGATATGTCCGCTGTCCACAAACAGCGCGGCCTGATCCCCGGATGCGGCAAGAGTCAGGCTTGTGCCCGGAACCAGACCAAACGAGACGTCATCGGACAAACCGATCGCAGGCGTTTGCAGCGGAGTTGATCCCGGCATGCGCGCGGGTAAATCGCAGGCAAACGGACCCATCTCGCGGGCCTGTGCGATGGTTTGGCTCAGCCCCTCTTGCGCCTCTGCAAAGGCCTGATCAGCCGCAAAGCGGATCGGAACCCAGCTGTTGAGATAGGGTGATGCTGCATCCGATAGCCGCAACGCCAGATCAAGGCCCACGGTATCACCGAGCCGCGCCATGAGGGCCGCCAGAGCCGTTTTGGCGGTGATATCGTCAAGGCCAGTTGGAAGGTGCAGCACTTGCGACCGAGGCGCACCGGACGGAGCCGCTGCATTGATCAGGGGGATCTCGATCGGTTGCAGCGCCTCAAGGCGGATGCGCCATTCGGGTTCAGCGGACAGAGCGCTTGAAACATCGCGGTCGATCTGCGCCACCTGATCTGCGGTCGGTACGGGCAAAGCGCTGCCCCCGTTCAACAGCCCATCGGTCGAGACCGAAGCCCCCAAACCATTGCGCAATCCGCTAATCTCAACCACTCCGTAACCTGTTGCAACGGTCAGGCTGTCGGCTGTGCTTGCCAGAATGGTGCCAGGCGTCGCGTCACTTTGCTGATCGCTGACTTCGACCGAGCCGACCAGCCAGATCTGACCATCACGCTCGATTTTCGGACAGCAAAGCGGGTTCCAGTATTCTCCATGATCCAACGCGCGGGCCAGAGCCGCCAACTCAGTAGCGGGCTTGGAGAAATCCAGCCGCGCCGCTGCCGCTGGACGGTCGTTCTTGGCGAAATAGCTGCGTTGAGACAGATCTTGCGGGGTCGTGGGCTGATCCGCCTCAAGCGCCCGGATGACATTACCAAAGCTTTCGATGGCGGCGCCATAGCATTTGGTGTTCAGGGTCAGGGCGGTCTCACGGTCGCTGATATCGAACAGATTCTGGGCGACAATCCCGCCCTCATCGACACCGCCCGAGATCTTGTGCCAGGTGATCCCGTGTTGTGCCTCACTGTTCAGAATGGCCCAGACCGGCGCGTTCAGACCGGCATAGCGTGGCAGCGGGCCGTCATGAAAATTGACCGCGCCCTTGCTGGCCTTGTCCAAAATCGTCTGCGGCAACAGATCGAGATTGGCGATACTGAGCAGCCAGTCAAACGACACACCCTCAATCCGGTTTGACAAATCCTGACCAGGGGCATGCAGGGGCAGGGAATGCGACTGTGCCCAGGCCTCGACATCCGGGTTGCGGGTCGCCACCCCCTGAATACTGTGCCCCGCCTCCAGCAGCATTTCCCCGCATTGAATGACAAGGGATTCATGGCCGATAAGGAATGTGCTGAAAGGCATCGTTACTCTCCAATAACTGGCTTGGACGTGCTGTCCTGTGTGGCTTTGCGAGAGGGCGCGCGAAAGCAGGCGGACAGGTCATGCCAGGCCAGGGTACGCAAAAAATGGGGTGGAACACCGCTGTCCTTACGGGTGATCAAACACCGCAACCAGTGCAGGAAACCACCGGTCAAATGTACGCAGGTGGCACCGGCCGCATAAAACCGGCCGTGGTTTTTGATGAAATAATGCAGGCGCGAGTCGAACCAATAGGTCGGCACCCGGCTCCAGCTTTTCATACCGGTGGAGACGGACCCGATATGCATGACCTCGCTGGGGCGCAGGTAATCGGTGCGATAACCCGCCAGCGCGGCGCGGCGGCACAGGTCGGTTTCTTCGAAATAGAGGAAGAACTGTTCGTCAAAGAGGCCGATCTCATCCAGAACGCTTTGACGCATCATCAGGCTTGCCCCGGCCAGCCAATCGACAGGGCGGGTCTCAGTGGGGATGGGAATGGGTACGATCCGGTTCTTGAACAGCCGAGTAACGGGGCCAAAGTTAATACCGCTTTCAAATTCACTTGCGATTGAAGGGAAGCGGAAACTGGTCAAATGCGGATCACCGTCTTCGCCGTGGATATAACTTCCCACAAAACCCGCCTCTGGCGTGGCTTCCAGATGCCCCATCAACAGGTGTATGGCATCCGGTGCTGGAAAGGCATCTGAATTCAGGATGTAGATGTAGTCGGGTTGCGTACCATCGGACAGGCCCGTTCGGATGCCCACATTATTACCTGCACCAAAACCGCCGTTATACCCCGATTGGACGACCCGAACGCGATTGTCCTGATCCCAGCCCTGATCTGCAACATACGCCGAAATTGCCTCGAAAGACCCGTCCCGTGAATCATTGTCGACAACGATGATCTCGCCCGCGATGCCCTCCATTGACTGCCGTGCGGATCTGACGGATCGCAGGGTCATGTCCGGCGTTTTGTAATTCAGAATAACCGTCAGGAGTTTGGGATCAGCCATGGTCATTCCGCCGCCTGCCGGAGGGTTGGACGCGGGATCTGACGCTCGGCATTTTCCAGACAGGTCTTCATCTGCGCTGCCAGCACCCGGACATTGGGCTCAAGCACCATCGAGTCATGATCTCCGGGCACCTCGAACACTTCGATATTGGGGACCCAGGGCGTCCAATCGTTGTCGTGGGTCAGGTAATAACGCTCGTGATGCACCAATTTGCCCGGCCCCAGTTCCCATTTCCCGACCAAAGGCGGGCGGAACAGGGTCAGGGGGCCATCCCATGAATGCAAGGGATAGCTGTTGACGCTTTCCAAGAACGCAGCCTCGATCTCGGTGTCATGGAATTGCTGGCCGGTCTCGGCTGTTTCTTCCTTGGGTTGGCGTTTCTGGATTTCCCATGCGATCCGGTTTTTGGCCCATTTAATGGGGTAGCTTGCGCCTTTGTTCCGCATCTCCTGCAACTGAATCTTCAACCGATCCGCTTTGCTAAGCGGGTGCCGTACCGGTAGAGGCGTATCCAGCATGACCAGCGCTGCGATCTCTTCGCCCGCTTCAGTCAACTGGCGCGCAATCTCATAAGCCGTGATACCGCCACCCGAGAAACCGCCCAGCATGTACGGCCCCGAGGGCTGCACCTGCCGCATCTCGGCGATGTAATCCTTGGCGGCTTCGCGCAGATCGCGGTGCGGTTCCTCATCACCATACAGACCGCGCGCCTGCAGGCCGTAGAATGGCCGGTCGGTGCCCACCAAATGCGCCAGATGGCGCAGGTTCAGCACGTTGCCAAACATGCCTGCCACTAGGAAGAACGGAGTCTTTGGTCCGCCCTCGCCGGAATGCATTGGCACCAGATGGGTGAAGCGACGTTCCGGTGTCGCCGGGGCCGCTGCTGGTGCGTCCCCTTCGTCGCCATCTTTCGGCACGCCGCGGGCAGCGATCAGTTCGGCGCATTTGCGGATGGTCGGGGCCTCGAACAGGACCGAGATCGGGAAGTCCACATTATAGGCCTTCCGGATTTGCGCGAACAGGCGCACCGCGATCAGGGAATGCCCACCCAGATCGAAGAAACTGTCCTCGACACCGATCTCATCAACACCCAGTAATTCCTGCCAGAACCCGGCGAGGCGGCGTTCGATGTCATTTTCCGGGGCGACGTAATCAGAGTCCAACTCGGGACGTTGGAATTTCTGATCCGAGCTTTCGGTGGACGCACCGCTATCTGCGGCCTGCGCGATCAAGCCGTCCAGATCCAGTGAGGACAGGATGATCTGCGATTGCCCGCTGGCCAGTGCCTTGAAGAACAGATCGGCCCCTTCTGTCGCCGGAATACCCTGAGACAGGTTGTGGCGCAGCCGCTCCTCGGCCGGGGACAGGGGCGCCGGGGCGTCGACCTCAGAGGTGATCGCCGGGGCGCTTTCGGTGAAGGCAAAATCCACCGCATCTTCCATCCGGCGGATCGAGAAGCCCTCGACCTCGATACAGATCGTGCCGTCCGGGGCGGCGATGGTGACATCGAAACTGGCAGCCTCGCCTTCGGCCCGGTTGTCGCCCGCGTTGCGGACCCAACTGACGATCTGCGCGGGCAGTGGTGCATAAACGCGGACCGAGCGGTAGGAGACCGGCACCCACAGGTGTGCGGCCTGATATCCCGCGATCAATTCCATCGCCCAGCCCGTAGCCAGATCCATCAGGGCAGGGTGCAGGTGGTAGCCTGCCTCGATATCCGTTTGCAGGGCGTCCGGCAGCGCTAAATGAGCCAGACCTTCATCCTGCCCCAGTGCAGTTGAGGTCAGCACCCGCCAGCGCGGGCCGAAATTCAGATGCGCCTCCTGCGGGGATCGCAGGCGCCCTGCACCTTCGGCCTGATGGGTCGAACCGCAACGGGCGGTGATGGCCTCCACATCCAGCGGTGCGGGCGCGATTAGCGGCAGCAGAGACAGGCTGGCTTGGGCGTTAAGTTCGAACGCATCATCCGATCCACTCTCAACCGTTAGGTCATAGCCCACATCGCTGCGTGGCAGGCGCAGACGGACCTGCTGATCTTCGCTATCGGACACCGCAAGGGGGCGGAGGAAATACAGATCGCGAATTTCAAACGGACCGGTTTCGCCTTGCATACGCAGTGCCTCAGACGCCAGCTCCAGATAACCGGTGCCGGGGATCAGAGCATGCCCGGCCTTGGTCCGGTGATCGTTCAGGAACCAGCGGTCATGGGCGTTGTAAGTCGCACTCAAAAGGCGGTTGCCCGCGTCATCAAAGCTTGCCTGATCCAGCATCGGAACGTCCGCCGAGGTTACGGGCGCGGGCTCTGCGGTGCCTGTCCGAGCCTCCATCGCATCCGCGGCCATGCCCACATCGGCCCATATACCCCAGTTGACCGACACAACCTGCGTTTTGTCGCCCGAACGCGCGCGCGCATAGGCGTTCAGGTAGTCATTGGCGGCCACATAGTCGACCTGACCTACAGGTGCCGTTGCGGTTGAGCTGGATGAGAACAGAACCAGCCAATCCAACGATCCGTCCGGGAAGATCTGGTCGATGACCTGCGTGCCATGGATCTTGGGTGTAAAGACATCCTCGATTTCCATCATGGTCTTAGTCATGATAGGCGCGTCGTCGATCAGGCCAGCCGCATGGATCACGCCGTTGATCTGGCCGAATGCCTGTGTGGCACTTTCGACGCAGCGGCGCATCTCTTCAACGTTGCTGACGTCGACCGGCATCGGCAGTACTTTGCCGCCTGCGGCTTCTAGCTTTTTGATGGCCCGGATCCGGCGGGCCGTTTTGTCCTGCGGGGCCGAGTTGTTCAGCACGGTTTCCCACTGGTCCCGTGGTGGTAGGTCTCCACGCGCAAGCAGGACGATGTTGGCATTCACCTTGGCAATCAGCGCTTCGGCCAGTGTCAGGCCAATGCCGCCAAAACCGCCGGTGATCAGATAGGTGCCGCCATCGCGCAGGGGCAGATCGTCCAGAGACGGTTCCGTCAGAGCCTGCGGGCGATAGCCCTGTTCAAATCGCTTGCCCGCGCGGATCGCCGCCGTGAACGAGGCGGGCGGAGCCAGCAGGTCTTCCATCACTTGATCCGTCAGCCCCTCGGGCAGGGCAGGCGCGCGGCGTTTGCTCGCGCTTTGCGGCAGGTCGATATCCAGCAGCGCACAAGTCAGGCCAGGGAATTCGCGCGGGATCACGCGGGTCGGGCCGGTCACGGTTGCTTTTTCCGGGTAGGGCAGGGCCTCACCCCTCACCTGCAATGCGCCCGAGCTAAAGACATGGAGGTGCAGAGGCATCGGCAGATCTTCGTCCCCAATGGCCTGCGCCAGGAAGAACAAGCTGTAAAAGCCCTGTTCCAGATTGCGATGGAAGAAACTACCGCCGGGGCGGAAGGTCTCGGCCTGTGTCAGCAGCCAGCCATGCACAATTCGGGTTGGGAGGTGTTCCTGCGCGACGAGATCACGGATCAGCGCGTCATAACTTTCGCGCCCGCGTTCGGGGGCCAGTTGATAGTGATCGTCACTGATGCGGGCAAAGGCATCGCCGGGCGTGACCGTGACAACCTTGTGACCGGCTTGCCGCAGGCGTTCGGTCAGGTTGGTACACAGCCCAGCCTCATCCGCAAAGATCAGCCAGCTTTCCTGTGCCGCATCCGACAGATCGCCGGTGACATCGACATCGCAGGCTGCGTATTTCGGTGTCCAGGCCACGCGATAGCCCCAATCGGCGGGGTCTTCGGTGCGCATCAGCCATTGGCTGGCTGTCTCGGTCTGTGTCGTGCCGGGTTCGATGAAATAGGGCGAGCGCTGGAAGGCATAGGTGGGCAGAGGCACGCGGTTGCGCCGCGCCTCGCCCCAGATCTGTTCCCAGTCGAACGCGCCGCCCAAAGCCCAGATCCGGCCCAGCATGGCCATGAAATAAGCATCGTCAGCCACATCATCATTTGGATGACGCAGGCTGCTGATCACCTGATTGGCGTCGACCTTGTCATGCTGTCCGGTCAGAGAGGCCAGCGCCTTGCCTGGGCCGACCTCAATGAAGATACGCTCTGGGTTCTCGGATAGCGTGGTGATGCAATCGGCGAAATGAACGGTGTTGCGCAGATGGCCGACCCAGTATTCGGGATCGGTCGCCTCAGCCTCGGTGATCCAGTCACCGCTGCGGTTCGAGGGGAACGGGATCTGCGGTGCCTTCAATTCGATCGAGCGCAGATAGTCGCCGAATTCCTGCAGGATCGGCTCCAGCATCCGCGAATGCGCGGCGATATCGATCGGGATGCGTTGGCAGTCGACACCCTGATTGCGCAGACGTTCCTCCAGATCGTCCAGCGCCGCCTGTGGTCCGGTTGCGACGCTCAGGCTGGGGGCGTTCACGGCACCCAGATCGAGGTCATCGCCCAGAAGCGGCCGCAGATCATCGGCGGGCAGGGGGACACTCAGCATGCCGCCGGCGGGCACCGTATCAAACAGTCGCCCGCGCAGATGCACCAGACCGATGCAATCCTCAAACGACATAACACCGGCCACGCAAGCGGCGGTGTTTTCGCCCATCGAATGGCCGACCAGAGCGGTGGGCTGAACACCCCATTCCATCCAAAGCTGCGCCAGCGCATATTCGGTGATCATGATCAGCGGCAGTTGTACCGAGGGCGTTTTCAACCGCTCATCCGCAGCCTCTTCCTCGCCCGGTTCGGGCAGCCAGATCGCGCGGATATCATAGTCCAGCTTGGCCTGCAGGATATCCAGACCCCGATCCATCCAATCGGCAAAGACTGGCTCGGTCTCATAGAGGTCGCGCGCCATACCGGCGTACTGAGCGCCTCCGCCGGGGAACATAAAGACATGCTCAGGCGCGTCCGAGATCACCGTATGGGTGAAAACCCGACGCGGATCGTTTTCCTCAAAGATCGCGGCGGCTTCTTCATGGGTTTCGGCGACGATGACGCGCCGCTTTTCAAACCCACGTCTTCCGTTTTTCAGCGTCCAGGCGATATCGGCCAAATCTTGTTCAGGATTGGCCCGAAGATACGCTGTCAGTGCTGCGCTGTTGGCATCCAGCGCTTTCTTGCCCCGCGCCGAGACCGTGAGGATCTGAAACGGCCAATCTGACGGCTCGGATGCGGCTCGCTCAGGCGCTTCCTCCAGAATGGCATGCGCATTCGTGCCGCCGACACCCAGAGAATTCACCCCGGCGCGGCGCGGGCCCTTATGCGAGACCCAATCGGTCAGAGTGTCATTCACCCGGAACGGGCTGTTCTCGAAATCGATCGCCGGGTTGGGTTTCTCGTAGCCCAAGCTGGGCGGGATCTGCTTGTGATGCAGGGCCAGCGAGGTCTTGATCAGGCTCGCCACCCCGGCGGCGGTATCCAGATGGCCGATATTGGTTTTGACCGAGCCCAGCCGGCAGAAGCCCGTTTCCTGTGTGGTTTCCGAAAACGCCTGTGTCAGCGCGGCCACTTCGATCGGATCCCCCAGATAGGTGCCGGTGCCGTGGCATTCGATGTAGTCCACCGTGTCGGCCCGAACATCGGCCATCACATGGGCCTCGGAAATCGCGGCGGCCTGACCATCCACAGATGGCGCCAAGTACCCGGCTTTGGCCGCGCCATCATTGTTGATCGCCGTGCCGCGGATCACGCCCCAGATATGGTCGCCATCCTCGATCGCATCAGACAGACGCCGCAAAATGACAGCGCCAGCGCCCGAGCCAAAAACAGTGCCTTGCGCGCGATGATCGAAGGCATGGCAATGGCCATCGGGTGAGAGAACCTCACCCTCTTTATAAACATAACCTCTGTTATGAGGGAGTTCGATCGTAACCCCCCCAGCAATCGCCATATCGCACTCACCAGTCAACAAAGCCTGCGTTGCATAGTGAGTTGCGACCAGCGAGGTCGAACATGCTGTCTGTACATTCACGCTCGGCCCCTTGAGGTCGAGGATATGGCTCAGCCGGGTCGACAGGAAATCCTTGTCATTGCCGGTATGGCGCAACAAGAACATGCCCACATCGTCGACCAGATCCCGGTTCGAGCAAACATTAAAATAGAAATAGCTGCCCATGCCGCAGCCTGCGAACACGCCGATAGGTCCGGGAAAATTCTCAGGCGGATGGCCAGCGTTTTCCAGTGCTTCCCAAGCGACCTCCAGAAACTGGCGGTGTTGCGGGTCCATGATGGCGGCTTCTTTTGGGGAAAGACCGAAAAACTCGGCGTCAAATTCCTCGAACCGATCCAGCGGCGCGGCAAACGGCACATAGTCGGGCCGCTCAAGCAAATGCGGAGTCTCACCATTCGCAATGAGCTGTTCCCTGCTGAGCTGGTGGATAGATTCCACCCCCTCGCGCAGGTTAGACCAATATGCCGCAATCGAAGACGCACCGGGCAAATGCGCGGCCATGCCAACGATTGCGATGTCGCCGTCCCTGGCAGAAATACTCACAGTAGAACCATCCATAAATAAACCGGTTTGAGTGTAGGCGGCATAGTTGAGATTGCCAAACGAATCCGTAAGAAAACCTGGCCCGTCAGCCATTCAAATTTGTATGGATACCCTGTTGACCGGGTTGGGTTTTCAATCAGTCTACCGGCTTGTCGCATAACATGAAGCCACGACATGAAATCTATCACCGGCGCCTTATGTGTTTCCGGTTTGCGCACAATTCAGCACCATCTCTGCCATTGAGCAGTTTTTGCGCTTAACTCATCACGGCGGGGAAATAGGATTTGAGCAGCCTCTTGTGATTGCCCTGCAACAAGAAAGGATTCATCGCCCTTATCTGATCAGCCCGTCACTCAAAGACAGAGGGTCGGGTATGAATCAGTACCCGGTTGCCCGTACAACAACGCCCACTGTGGCATAGAGAATGCCAACATCAGTTTTGAACGTCAGATCTTCCGCATAAGAGGTGTCAAAATCCGCGCGGCTTGCAAATGTGCTGGCGTTGCGTTCGGACACTTGCCATGAGCCGGTCAACCCGGGCCGTAGCGAGAAATATGCTTTACCGGGATAGAGTTTCTGCTGCTCGGGCATCATCGGACGAGGTCCAACCAAGCTCATTTCACCGACAATCACATTCCACAGCTGTGGCAACTCATCCAGTGATGTCTTGCGGAGAATCTTGCCAAATGGTGTAATCCGAGGATCATCCTTGAGCTTTTGCGTCTGCTCCCATTCAAGCCGCGCCAAGGTATTGTGGGCAAGATAATCATCCAGAAGCGATTGTGCGTTGGGCACCATCGTGCGCAGCTTCCACATTGTGAAAACGCGACCGTCCCGGCCAATACGCTGTTGTCCATAAAACGGGCTACTACCATCCCGGGCGACCAGAACTGCAAGCAGGGCTACAACGGGCAGAACAATCGGCAATGCTAGCAGAACAAAAGCTACATCCAGAAACCGTTTAAAAATCTTGCGATATAGCTGTGTGGAGTGAGCCGTTGAGCTCCGCGCACGAATGGTTGTACTACAAGGCCGAACCTCAGCGGAAATATTCGTATCCTGAATAGACATTTTTTACCTTTAAACCCAAAGCCTTAAATACGGCTTCACCACTAACCCACACATTGCGGGGCACAAAATGACCCAGCGCCTTTGATACATCGAAACACTTCAGATGGACAACTATGGCGCCTTTTTACTTAATATTGAGATTATACGTATATGAACTCCATCACAACGAAGCAATTGCGCCAGGATGGCAAATTCTAGCCTTACTCTGGCTACAATTTTGCAAAGTGCCTAAAATTGTTTACCTCACCACACGGCCTGTCAATCTGGGGTTGAATGCACGGAGCCCCTACTCTTTTCGCGTTTTTCTCATCTTTAGAGAAAATAACAAATGGCAAACGTGGATGGATATGTTCTCTAGGACCCAACCCCTTGATTCGCGCGTCTCCATCTGCTTCCGAGACGTCATGCACACAAGAGGCGCTGACGCCTTGAAAAGCGCGGGCCGTCAACTCAATAGCAATTTTAGATAGTGACCATATGTGGATTTGGCGAATAGCTGAGCCCGCTCTTCAAGCGCTTCATCATTGATCCAGCCATTGGCCCAAGCGATCTCGTCCAGGCTGCCGGTTTGCATACCTTGGCGATCCGTCAGTGTCCGTACGAAGTTCCCCGCATCCAGCAGCGATCCATGCGTACCGGTGTCCAACCAGGCAAAGCCGCGGCCCATGGTTTGAACATTCAGCAGCCCTTCGTTCAGGTACATCTCGAGCAGGGATGTGATCTCCAACTCACCGCGCTCGGACGGCTGGACCTGACGGGCGCGCGCAGGGGCGTCACCGTCGAGGAAATAGAGACCGGTCACCGCGTAGTTTGAGGGCGGTACTTTCGGTTTCTCGATGATGCCACGTACTTTTTGACCTTCGAAATCGACCACGCCGTAGCGTTCGGGATCGGCCACACGATAGGCGAAGACTGTTCCGCCGCTCTCTTGCGCATCTGCTGCACGCAACAGATCAGGCAGGCCGTGGCCGAAAAAGATATTGTCCCCCAGGATCATCGCGGATGGCGCACCTGCCAGAAAATCCTCGGCCAGTGTATAGGCCTGCGCCAGACCGTCTGGCGACGGCTGCGTGATCCAGGTCAGCGACAGGCTGTACTGGCTGCCATCGCCCAACAGACGCTGGAACTGCTCCTGATCTTCTGGCGTCGTGATGATCGCGATCTCACGGATCTGCGACAGCATGAGCACGCTCAGCGGGTAGAAGATCATCGGCTTGTCATAGATCGGCAGCAGCTGCTTTGAGACCGCCATGGTGATCGGATACAACCGCGTTCCCGAGCCGCCAGCCAGAATGATACCTTTGCGTTGCATGATCTATCCTTTCAAAGCAGGGCTATCAGTGACCTTCAGCTCGGCCAGCACCTGCGCCAAGCCGGCTTTCCAGTCAGGCCGCCCAAGCCCGTAAATCTCATTAAGCCGCGAACACTCCAGCCGCGAATTGAGCGGTCTGGGGGCTGGGGTCGGGTAATCTGTTGTTGGAATATCGGTGATCTGAGTGGCCAGACCCGCCTGCGAGACAATTTCGCGCGCGAAACCGGCCCAGCTGACATCGGGTGCCCCGGAATAGTGAAACACCCCGCCTTCGGCACGCCCTCTGGCCATGGTCAGCAGCGTCTTGGCAATATCCGTGGCCGGGGTCGGCCCGCCGATCTGGTCGGCCACGATAGTCAGGCTATCTCGGGCCTCAGCCAACCTCAGGATGGTTTTGACAAAGTTATGACCGTGCGCTGAAAACACCCAGCTCGTCCGCAGGATCGCATGCCATCCACCTGCTTGGGCGATCTGGCGCTCTCCGTCCAGCTTGGTTTGGCCGTACACACCCAGCGGACCGGTCGGGTCTTGAACAGTCTGGGGCGAGGCCCCTGCCCCGTCAAAAACATAGTCGGTCGAGATATGCAGAAAAGGCAAATCACGGTCTGCCGCAGCGCGTGCCATGGCACCCGGCGTATCACCATTGATCATCCGCGCAAGCTCGGCCTCATCTTCGGCCTTGTCGACCGCCGTATAGGCGGCTGCGTTGATGATCACATCGGCATCTGTGGTGCGGATTGCGGCGGCGCAGCTTTGTGGATCAGACAGGTCCGCTTGGGACCGGTCCAGCGCCTCGATCGTGATGTCATGCGCCGGCGCATGCCTGCGCAGTTCCGTGGCCACCTGTCCGCTATGCCCGAAGACCAGCGCTTTCATCCGGCCACCCCGAGCCGCTCTCCGACGCCGCTGCGGTCCTGCAGAGCGGCCAGCCATGCACCATTGTCCAGATACCACTGAACCGTCTGCTCCAACCCGGTTTCAGGTGTGTACGAGGGTCGCCAGTTCAGTTCTTCCCGGATACGGGCCGGGTCGATGGCATAGCGACGATCATGGCCGGGGCGGTCGGTGACAAAACTGATCAGATCGGCATAAGGCATTTTGCCCGGCTTCAATCGGTCGAGGATCGCGCAGAGCATTTTGACCAGATCGAGATTGGTCATCTCGTTTTCACCGCCAATATTGTAGCTGCGGCCCAGCTTGCCTTGCTCCAACACCAGTAACAGCGCTTCGGCATGGTCTTCGACATGCAGCCAGTCGCGGATGTTGTCCCCTGCCCCATAGATCGGGATCGGCTTGCCGGCCAACGCGTTCAGGATCACCACTGGGATCAGCTTTTCGGGAAACTGGTAGGGGCCGTAATTGTTCGAACAATTGGTCATCACCACCGGCAGGCCGTAGGTTTCATGCCAGGCCCGGACCAGATGATCCGACCCCGCTTTTGAGGCCGAATAAGGTGAATTTGGCTGATAGGGGCTGTCTTCGGTGAAGAAGCCTGTCTCGCCGAGTGAACCAAAGACCTCATCGGTCGAGATGTGATGGAAGCGGAACGTATCGGGTTTGCCTGCCCCGACCCAATAGGCGCGGGCAGCTTCCAGCAGGACGTAGGTGCCGGTGATGTTGGTGTCGATAAACGCTGCAGGCCCGTCGATTGAGCGGTCAACATGGCTTTCGGCCGCGAGATGCATGATCGTGTCGGGCTGGTGTTTTTTCAAGATCGCGATCATCGCGCCTGCATCCCGGATGTCGGCCTGCTCAAAAACATAGCCCGGCGCATCCGCCACCAAGGCAACATTATCCAGACAAGCCGCATAGGTCAGCGCATCAACATTGACGACCATATGACCATCGGCAATCGCGCGCCGGATCACGGCAGAGCCGATGAAGCCCGCGCCGCCTGTCACCAGAATTTTCATTTGATATCCTCAATTGTGAATGGGCTGTCGATGTCCCGCAAAAACGGCGCGATTTTATCTTTATCAGACAATTGCGGTTCGGCCAGATCGAGCGGCCAGTTGATTCCGACATCAGGGTCATCCCACCGAATAGCGCCTTCTGTTTCCGGTGCATAGGTGTCGGAACATTTATAAATGATCTCGGTCTCAGGCTCCAATGTCATGAACCCATGGGCAAACCCTGCGGGCACCAACATCATCCGCCCGTTCTCGAAACTCAGTTCCTCACCGACCCACTGGCCGAATGTGGGTGAACCCTTGCGAATGTCCACGGCAACATCAAAAAGCCGGCCGTGTCCACAGCGAACCAACTTGGCCTGCGCCCTTGGTGGAGCCTGGAAGTGCAGACCCCGTACCGTTCCCACGGCGCCTGAAAGCGAGTGGTTGTCTTGAACGAAGACTGTGTCGATGCCTTGGGCTGTAAAACTGTCCAGATTATACGTTTCTTCGAAAAAACCACGCTGATCCCCAAAACGCTCGGGCGTGATTAAAACAACTCCCGGGATAGCAAAAGATACTAAATTCATAGGCACAATCACTTCATTCCACTATACCGATATATCACTCTATGAATCGTAATATCGACGGATCATACATCGTCAATCAAATTGTCACATTGCTCTGCAGTGCCGTCCAAAAGATCATATAGTTTGTAAGTGTCCATCTTCAGAGTTTTTCGCACCCCTGCGACGATCGACATCGGCGGGTGTTAGGCTACAAAAGCTCGTAGTATCGTCAGCTGTTTCCGTGATCGACAAGGGCTCCGATCTGGTATTCGAGGGCTCCCGGCAGAAAGTCGTTTTTCAACAAGGCTTAGCTTTGTCGTCTGATACAAAAGCCAAATCTCGTCCCGGGATCTACGGGCGACTTGGCGGGCCTCAAAAACGTGATCCATGCCGTTGTGTTCAAGATACTCAAGCATCGGCTACGACGTAAGACGAGTTGTTATCACTTGGCAAATAAAGCTGGTGAACAACCGTTGTCTGATCGCGCGCCGAGACCTCCAACACCAGGTTTTGCGGCAATCCCGCCGAAAATTAGTGGTGCTCGCAATTCTTGCATTTGACGTCACTGACCAACTTGTCAGTGACGTTTATTCTCCGGGCCTCTCGTTCATCTTCGCTCCATGTAAGCTACGACAAACTAGAAAGCCTCGGTTTCTCAAACCCCTAAATCTGTCCGAAAGTTGCTGACGTCAGACAGATTGGTGGTACTACTTTTTCAAGTCACTCAGCCGCTCGCTCTTGGTGAGTATGACAGGATAAGGTGTTTGTGTTACACAAACATACAATATGACAGTTTAAAAGTTGCAGTAGTGACCGCAAAGAATTTTCGCATCCAAATAGTCGGAGATGGTTCCTTTTTTCCAAAAGCTAGGTCGGCCAATCATACGTATGCTGGAGAAGTTCAGAACTCCTCGCCCACCTTCTATCTTCTAGGCGATGGAAGGTGGGGCAAGCCGCCAAATGTAAAAAATACAATCCAGAGGATTACTGAGCACTTTTGTGATGCAGGGCAACGGGAATGAATAAACTAGATATTCGCGGCACCATGGCAGCTGCCAGATGGTTGTTGTCGAAATAAAGGGGTGCGCCATCCATCATAAGAGAGCATGTATCGTCGCCGCAGAGGCTGTCATGCGTACGCAAAACGGTAATATCCCCCTGCCGTTCAAGCCGGTCAAGAAGCCCCATCATCGGCCCCTGACGCGCAAGCAACGTCTCTACATCGACAATGCCAAACGCTGCTATTTCATTTTCCGATATTCTTCCGGTTAATTTGTTCATGACAAAGGTACGAGCACTGAATTCTGGGAACTCAGGGGGTTGCTCTATCACAAAGACTTTCAAGCCTTGCTGACGTAGCGTGTTGATCGTTCGCTCAAAACTTTCGATGTAGACTTCGTATTGATCAGCTGACGGATCGAACGCCTCTCCTTGCGGCCAAATTTTGATTTCGTTCTGAATATCTGCACCGATCCCAGTACCCTGCCCGTAATAAGACCAGCGCCCTAGGATAATCACCGCATCGATCCGCTTGTCTTCGGTCACGAGACGTTTGACTGCGGCATTTCTCTGCTCACATTCGCGATCTGTCGCTGCGGTCGCAACATATTCATCGACTCTGATATCAAATAGTGCGGGGCAACCGCCGCTCCACACGATAAGCGCGTCAGCGTCTGGTAGAGTGTCCCGGAAGGCATGTCGATATGTTGGCGAATGAGAGTCGCCCCAAATCAGCGTGTAATGCTCCGCCTCAAAAGGGGATCCGATTTCACAATACTCTATATCCTTGAGGCGCGATTGCGCACTGTCCAAAACACAATCCTGCGAAATGTCACCAAACAAATCAGTCGCCGCAATTGCTGCGCGCGTTTGTTCGTCAAATCTGTTTGGCATCCCATTTTTCTGGAACACGAAGAAGCCTGCCGCCATCAGTACCGCAGACATCGCTATGGTCGACGTGAAAACCGTTTTCTTGGTGGAGTATATTCCATAGGCTCCGGTGCGAAATGGCGTCTCAACATAGCGATAGGTAAGATAGGACACAACAAGCGTGAAAAGCAGAATGGCTGTGATTTCCAAGGCGTCGGTTCCGTTTGTGTCTGTGTAGCTGTAGAACACGAACAGCGGCCAATGCCACATATAGAGTGAATAAGACAGTGTACCGATGAAAACCATTGGCTTCAGGGCAAGGAACTTTTGAACCGACGTCAGGCGTTCAGCATCAAGCTGAATGATGAGCCACGTTCCAATACAAGCAGGTACCGCTGCCAGTCCTGGAAATTTCATTGTCGGCTCGTAAAGAAACATCGGGACCAAGATCAGTGCAAAACCAGACCAAGCGAGAACTTCCCTTGTAAAGGCAGACTCGAACTTGGGAAGCGTGTAGCAGCCTGTGGCGATTAAAATCCCAAGCCCCAGCTCCCAGATGCGTAGAGGGAACATATAAAACGCAAAGCTTTTATCGACAGTAACCACGACAACTGCAGCCACAAAAGAGACAATACTGAGACCCAAAAAAACGAAAAAAAACTGGCGGCGCGACATCCATGCCAGAAAACTCACGACAATTGGGAAAAACAGATAAAACTGCTCTTCGACAGAGAGAGACCAAGTGTGCAGGAGCGGCTTGAAGTGAGCTGCTGTGTCAAAATATCCGGTCTCACGGTAGAACTCTACGTTCGAAAGATACACGGTGGCTGCAACGAAACTCTTGGAGAAGCTGCGTAAATCCTCTGGCAACAATAGAAAGTAGGCCAACAACAGCGAAACGCTCAGCATGAGGAAATAGGCTGGGAACAAACGGCGAACTCTGCGATAGTAGAATTCTGAGAATACAAACTCTCCCTTTTCTACCTGATCAAATATCCGCGTCGCGATCAGAAACCCGGACAAAACAAAAAACACCTCTGGGCCCGTGAACGCACCTCCAAATCCGGGGATACCAAGATGAAAAAAAATGATCGTGATAACTGCTACCGCGCGCAGGCCATCAATGTCGGGACGATACGTCAAAGCCGTGCTTCCTTTTTCAACACTCGAACACTGTAACGGGACGCTCTAGAAAAAGCGGCTTGCGGGTTTCAAATGTTTTGACAGCCAAACATTCTTCGGTGACGGACTGGTAATAATCCCGCATCAAATCCGACGGAACTTCGGTCAAAAGATAGTCAAGATCCCGGACCACCAAGATTCTAAAACCTTTGTCTCGCCAGTATCCAAGCTGCCATTCTTCTTTCTGAAGTGGCCAACTGTGGGCTTTGACCTCATAGTTGACGTCCTCTTCGTCGACATCCTCCAACCCGTACATTGCGCTTGGGGCATTGACGTAAAAAAGCGCGTTCGGGTTGGTATTCCGTATCAGGCGCTCAGGCGCCATTTCCGGTAGTTCGACACTATATTTTTTGGCAAGCCTGTCTAAGCGTTGCAACTCCATTTCTTGCGCCAACGCATGCTGCTGCACCCCCAAAGGTTGAGACGTCAGTATACGGTCCGCACCGAAATTCCTACTCAGATACGCTTCCAGATCTTCCGTTACAGGTACCGCCATAGCCTGGCTGACGGGAACAGCTGCCCCCACAACCGCCAACAGGGTAGCAACGCCCCCCACACTCAGCGCAGCAATACGCCAGCCCCTCTCTGCCACCGCCGCAGCGCTCCCGAGAACCATACATGCAAGCAGCAAAAAACCAGCAAAATTTGCGATCCAGAGATGCTCAGGCTGCCTGGATCCCGTGATATAGGCTGTCATGAGACTGCCAACCATCAATGATCCCCAGATCACCCAAAGAACATCTCGATTTGGAAGGTAGATTACCCTCCTTGCTAGCAACCCCAATGGCGTCAACAAGACAAGCAGGGCAATAACAGGGTTCAGGCCCCAATATAAATCGAGTGACCGTACCGCCAGGGTGGTCAGCCCGACAGCAAAGCCTTCCCCCTCCTGAACAGACATCACGGATTGAATCTCCTGGTATTCAAGGAAATTCTCAAGGTCGAGCAAAATTCCAATATTCAAGATGGGCCAGAGGATCAGAACGCCTACCCCTGCCCGCAATGCCGAGGCTAAACATGACTGCATACCTTCCCGCCGCAACAGAATGATGATCCAGCCAATCGCGAGCGGCCCCAGTATGAAAACAGCCGAATGCTTGAAGCTGACCGCCAGAACAACACCCAACCCGGTCATAAAATCCCACCGCTTCGGGTACTTCGTTTCTACACGTTTCCACAAACAGAAAAATACCCAAACAATCGCAACAGCTAAAGCGCTGTCTCCCTTGGCGATATGGGCCATGAAAACGCCCAGTGGAAACAAGGCCCCCATCAGACCGATCCACACCGCTATTGGGGTCTTCAATTGCGCTTGACGGGCAAAGGCAAAAAACAGGGGGGCCATCAATGCACTGATCATCGCTGTCGTATACCGAGCGGTCAGATAGAACGGCGTCGGGTCCTCAAAATACGCGGCCCGAAACTCACCGGGAGAACTCCACATTCCCGTCCCCAGACCAAACGTGAACAGTCCAGCAAAAGCCACAGCATTGAGATAGTTGATCAGCGGCGGATAAAAGTGTTGGCCGGGAACCAATTGCCCTGTCATAACCTTCGCCGCATCGTTTATGCGCTCATCCCCATGAAAATAACCATAATCCGCTCCGCTGGCCCGCAGAACCAAAGCGATCAGGTAAAGACATATACTCAGCACAATTATAGCTGTTTTTTGGTCAAATTTATTATTTAACATGAAACAAGTCGTACCCGGGTTACCTTTTAAGAAACTACTATGTTCTCTGAAATGAAAGCAATTCGCACAAGGTTGGCCCATATCTTCATCCCTCACAATGCATAATGCGCCAAGTAACGGTGGAATAGTTTGCAAAACAGAAACATGATACCAAGTTCCGAATTCCATCAGCAAAACAGAGATGTTCCCCTTTTTGTAGATCTAGACGAAACACTTGTGCGCACCGATGTGGCACTGGAACTTCTGATACGCGGTTTGCGTCACAAAGATTGCGTGAAGATGATCGTCCCTACCCTGGCGCGCGGGGATCGTGCTGATCTTAAACATCAGCTTGCCAAGACAGTGGAACTACAAGCTGAACTGCTGCCATACAACCAAACTGTCGTTACGTATCTACAGGCTGCCCGAAACGCCGGTAGGACTGTTATACTGGCGACCGCTGCGGATATTTCAATCGCACGTCAGGTCTCAGATCACCTAGGACTGTTTGATGACATCATTGCCTCTGGACCCGGTCACAACATGAAGGGACAGGCCAAGCTAGAGGCCATTCAAAATTACATAGAAGGCCAGAGTTTTGAATACATAGGCGATTCAACAGCGGATCTGCCAATCTGGCGCGTCGCTACGCTGCGGGGGTTTGTGAATGCTCCGCTCAAGGCAAAAGAATTGATGGAAGAAGACCCCAAATTGGTTTCTATTCTGCTGAACGACAAGGAACCCACGCCCCGCCCATTGATACGTGCAATGCGCCCGCATCAATGGAGCAAGAATGCCCTCCTTTTTCTGCCCTTGCTCTTCTCGCACACCTATACCGAACTGCATAATCTAGTGTTGTCGGTTCTGGCCTTTCTATCTTTCTCGGCCTGTGCCTCAGCCGTTTATCTGTTCAACGATTTACTGGATATCGAAGCAGACCGGATGCATCCCAGCAAATGTCGCCGCCCTTTTGCAAGCGGTGCACTGACTTCCACCACAGGTCTGCTGGCTGGGGTTGCCTTGTTTGGCCTCGCGCTGATCATAGCCTTCTTTGCGGTCGGCCCCATTTTCGGCCTGGTACTGATCGGCTATATTATCATGACTAAATGCTATTCGATCTGGCTCAAAAAATATTCGACAGTCGATGTTGTCGCCTTGGCACTTTTATACACAGTTAGGATACTCGCCGGAGCGGCAGCTATCATGGTGCCGGTCAGCCCCTGGCTTCTTAGTTTCTCACTCTTTTTCTTTCTCAGCCTCGCGTACATGAAACGCTTTATAGAACTGAGCCAAACAAAGAACGGGCAACCACTTGCCCAACGGGGTTACAGCCCATCCGATTTGATTATGGTGCAAATCTTCGGAATCTCCAATGGAGCCGTAGCGCTGCTCACGCTTGCACAATACATCAACAACCCAGGAATTGTAGAACGTTATCAAACCCCAGAATTACTCTGGCTAATTGTCCCATTGATGATGCTTTGGGTTTATCGTGCATGGATGTGGGCCAGCCGTGGACGCATTGACGACGACCCAGTTGTCTTTGCTTTGAGGGACCGTTCCAGTCAGGTGACAGCGCTACTCGCAGGCGGAATAATTTTGGGCGCACGTCTGATTGACATGAATTGGGTATTACAATGAATCTCACGAGCTTTGTCATTGTTTTTGCCAGCGTGTCTCTATCCGCGCTGGCGCAGACATCATTCAAAATTGGGGTAGAACGGGTCCGCTGGGGTGCGGACGCATCCATACTTGGTAAATCTCTCGCAATGCTCTTGTCGCCATATGTCATTGGAGGCCTTGCCCTGTACGGTGTCGGAACCATTCTTTGGCTATTTGCGTTGCGCCAGCTGGAACTCTCTGTTGCTTATCCGTTTGTCGCAATGAGTTTTGTAATGGTACTGGCTTCTGGAGTGTTCTTTTTGGGTGAGCCACTCTCAGTTGGGCGCATCATAGGTGTATGCTTGATTGTCTCAGGACTGGTGGTGATTTCTCAGTCAACATGAAAAATCAATACCGCATTAGACAGAGATAAAACCACCACGGGGTTACTCCTTGACCTACAATTATGTGATTAGAAACCTCCCGCAAGCAACGATATCCCCACACGTTTCAGCGCATTGGATTATGGCCCTCTATGCACTGACACTACGTTTGTGTCCGCCATATGCGATCTTTCAACCACATCTAACACATAGCAATGAAGCATCAAAATTGTGCTTGGGGGGTATGATCAGTGTCGAAAACTAGAAGCGGCACAATTGAGCACTTTTACTGGGTTGATGCGTTGCGAGGTATAGCAGCAATAGCCATCGTAATTTTTCACTATCACCATTTCTATCTCGCTGATGCGATGAGCCGCTCGACACTTCCACCAGTCGATACCTTTCCGCACTCTCGATATCTATCGCCTTTGTTCGGACCTTACGCCGCACATGCTGTGGAATTATTTTGGCTTATCTCGGGGTTTGTTTTTGCCCATGTTTATATGCGACGCAGTGTGACCCTTCGGTCATTTAGCGTTGCTCGCTTTGCAAGACTGTATCCACTCCATCTCGCAACCTTGATCTATGTCGCCTTCTTACAGTGGATTAGCCTAAGTCAAACCGGGCATTGGCAGATCTACGGCAACAATGATCTCAGGCATTTTGTGTTACAACTTTTGATGGCATCAAACTGGCCGGTATTTGCACACGGACTAAGCTTCAATGGACCTATTTGGTCAGTCTCACTAGAGATTCTGGTCTATGGTCTTTTCCTAGCTTCACTGCCTTTAATCAAACGCAGTCCGTTTTTTGTTACAGCAACCCTAAGCATACTGAGCTGGAGCTGGTTTTTCCTCCAACCTTACCCAGTTCTATACATTTCCCGCGGCGTTTTTGAATGTGGTGGATATTTCTTTTTGGGATCGCTTTTATACGCACTTAAACTGCAAGAAAACTTGCTCAAGGCAATCCCTCTATTTTTGTTGGGCGTGATCGCCGCAGCATGCGGGTTTGCCGTTGAAAGTACCCAACTATCTGTCATAGGCGTGTCGGTAGCGACTCTGACCCTTTTTGTTTCCTTAGATCGCATGGCTCCAAAATTTGGCAGACGTTTAAGAATTTTAGGAGACATCAGCTATAGTTTATACCTTATTCATGTCCCAATTCAGATGGCCATACTGCTGGTCGCCGATATTGCGTTTGACGGAACCCGAATATTCGCCAGCTATTGGATAACCTTGCCAGCTTACTTAGCGGCCTCTATTGCAGCAGCATTCGCCACATACCGCTGGTTTGAACGTCCTATTGGAAAAGCAATTCGGTCAAAGTTGAGTTGAACAATGACTCACCCAAACGAACAATTTATGATCCTTCGTACAGATGTTTCGCGTGCGAAACTGGGTTCATTGTGGGATCTTTCGGCTTCTTTGATTTGGTATTTTGCCACAAAGGGGTCATCCAGCTCTCTAGTCTAGGTCGCTTGGCTGTAAAAACCGTTCTTGTTTCTTTCTCGTGATTAGATTGTGATCAAAGCTTGCTGAGCGGCTCCCTTGGGCAGCTCAAGCAAAGCAGGCCGTATGGACAACTTCCTAATAAGAATAGCGTCTTTAGCACTCGCAGGAAATACAATGCTCTCGACTGGGAAAGCCCGTCAGCTTATGAAACGAAGACTGCACAATTAAGCCTTCAAATAGGAACAAAAAATACCGCAGGTCCGAACATTATCTGATCTCAGTTTGCAGCCATGTTTTCAAGCGCTCGACAAACTCAGCGTCGAGACGGGAGCCACTGAGCACCAGTTTTCGTTTATCCACATCATGTTGGACTTGAACACTTCCAATTCGTTCAGAGGTTTTCTTGGCGTCTGTGTCAGGTTCTTCTCGGTCCTGCCGGCCTCGTTCTTTCTTAGCAAGAAAACTTGAGATCACCTTAGCTTCTGCTGCGGGGGTCCCAAGAGGAGTATTCCGCAGTGTTTTGGAAATACGCAGTCCCAGTTTAGGCTCATCTTTGAGAGCTTTGGACAGAGCCAATCCCAATCGCTCTGGTATTGCAGCTGCAAATCCCAATTCTTCATCGAGCGCATGATAAATCGCAATGAAAGAACCGATCTTCGAACGTTTGGCACGGCTGGCTGTAGCGAATAGCTCCCGCAGAGCGCTGCCTTCATCCGGATATACCCCCTGCTCTACTGCACGTGCGACGATCCGTGCGCGTTCATAATAAGACAACCCAACTCGGATTTCGTTTTCCTCGACCATCGCCAGATACGCGTCTGAGGCGCTCTCTGGGCGTCTTAGCAGCGCCTGTACGGTGGCGAAGCGGTCTTCTCCAGTTTCCGCGTACAACGCCTTCAGCGCTGTCAGGCGTCGCCAGCCGGAAATCAGGCCGAACCGATCCTCGGACAACTGAACCACTTCGATAGGGGTTTGCTGGCCGCGGGCGCGGATGCTTTCGACCAGGGCTGACATCTCTTCCCCATCCACTGCAATCCGGTCGCGTACCAGATGGGCCTCCTCGATGGCCATCAGTGGCACCTGCTGTACCAACCTGCCCTCGGCCCGGGCAGTGCGGATCTCAGCGCTCAGATCATCAACAGCAGCCTGCAGCGCCGTATCGCCGGCCACTTGCGCGATCGGGGGCGCAATTTGAACGGACGGGAACATGGATTTCGTTTCCGGTGCGGTGCCCGGGGTTCCGGCAGACTGGAAATCGGCGCGGGCAGGGGTCAGTCGTTTGCGTTTTGCCATGTCAAATCCTCCTTATCTGCCGGTCATAGACTCTGTTGCATGTCGTCCGACCACCGATCCGTACGGTGTGCGTGGCAGGCGTTTCGCGCGCGAAACATTCATCAGGCAGGGCAGGGGGGTCATACCGCCACCTCGGGCTGCTCTTCAGCGATCCGGGCCAGCTCCTCGCGTCGCCAGATACCTAGAACCAACCGCTTGAAGGCGGCGTAGGTTTCATCAAAGGTCTCGCGGCCCCGTGCGTAGGTCTCGCGGTTGAAGTCACGATAGTCTGCCTCGTAGATCCCGTTCACCTGTTCCCCCGCCTGACCGATCAGCGCGGTAAACTCCTGCCGGTGGGGCGACAGGGCACTGCCCAGATAGGATTGCATCAGGCCGGCCAGCTCTGCCTGCTGGGTGCCGTCATAGCGCGTTATAACGGTGCGCACCGCGTCCCATTCAAAGGCCATTTCTTCGCGTCCAAGGGCCCGGGCGGCCATGTTCTCGCCCTCTTCGATCGACTGAAAAGTCGAATGCAGCATGTCAAAGAACCTCCCCGTGGAATCGAATTCCAGGAACGAAGCCCCCATTGGGACCAGCAAGATATCGGCCGCCGCTAGTCCGTTGATCGTCAGATAACCAAGGGCAGGGGGGGTATCGAGGAAGATCAGATCGTAATCGGCCAGAACACCATCCGCCTCAAGCGTTTCCGTCAGAGCATCCCACAGCTTCCAGCCGCGGGCCTGCATCCGCCAGACGGGGATCTGGAACTCGGCCCAGTAGAGGTTCAATTGCGCCCCAATCAGATCAATATTGGGCCAGTGTGTTTTCTGGATCAGGCTGCTGGCACGCGTATCGAGCGCCTCCATCAGAGTGTCATCGATAGGGTGGGGCGTCTCACCCCGGTCCAGACGTCCCTGGTTTTCGCGGCGCAGATATCCGGCATAGTGACGCGCCAGCAGGGGAAATACGGTCTGCCATTCATCGGTGACCTTGCCACCGAAGATCGAGGTCATGGAACCCTGGCTGTCCAGATCAATCACCAGAACCTTGTAGCCATCCAGTGCCGCTGACATCGCCAGATGCGCGCAAGTCGAGGTCTTTCCAACGCCGCCTTTGAAATTGGCAACAGAAACAAGCTTGGCAGGTAGACCCTCGGGGCGATAAGGGCGGTACTCTTTTGCCTTCGATCCTTCTGAAGCAAAATGAGTGCGCAACCGCAGCACCTCATCCAAGGTGAACCATTTGGCGCCGCCTTCGGATTCTGATCGCCCCTGGGGCAGATCCGGGTTGGCCTTCAGGACCCGACGGAAATGGGGTGCCGCAACCGGGATCAGGTAACGGGTGATTTCCCAAGTGGAAAACAAACGCAACTGCCGCGTTTCTCCATCTTCCAATCCCCGGCTCGCCAGATCTTCACGCCCCTGAGAGCAAGCCCCGGCAATAGTTGCAAAACTGGCTGTGGTTGAAGGATCCCCCAGTTCGGCAAGGGCGGTGTCGGGATCAATATTGAAATAGGGTGGAAGCCCGTCTTTCGGAGATAACGCCATGTTCTTCTGCTCGATATGCTGTGTTTTCGCCATAGTATCACAAAACATGACATATGGAAGAACTAACGGCATCAACCGATATTTTCTAAGTAAATCAAGGGGCTGGAAGTGTAGAAATCCGTAGGTTTTAGGCCTTGTCGAATTTTTTTTAGTTAGAATATGGTTATTTATTAGTTACGGTATAGACGTCAGTAACATAAAGTGTTGAAAAAAAATGTATTTTAGCGGCTCTTTTGAGACAGAGTGAATCTGAACCCACGATCAAGTGACTCTGATCCCACGTTGTCCTGACTCTGAACCCACGATCCGATGCTTTACCCGGTCTGTGGATAACTTTAGGGTAAGCGTCAATAAAACCACGAAAAAAGATTCGGGCAGATCAGGGGCAGAGGTATGGGCTGGGACGTTTCAGTTCTGAGTGATTTTTCATGAGCGCGGATACCCCTGCCGGGGCAGGGGGGCTGTTGCCCGAGAGGCATCCGACAGCGGATTTCTTTGTCTGCGATATTTTCGATGCACTGCCCAAGACAGACATGGGATCAATGGAGCATCCGATGTTCTCGCTGTCCACACGCCCGGATCGGCGCATCCTGAACTATGAGCATAACGGGGTTGAGATCACCGTCACACCCTCGGTCCGGGGGCTGGCGACGATCCACGACAAGGACATCCTGATCTTCTGCATCAGTCAGTTGATGGCTGCAATCAACGCAGGCCGCGCCGTCAGCCGGGTGTTGCACCTCAAGGCGCATGATCTGCTGGTGGCAACTAACCGGGAAACCTCGGGCGATGGTTACAAGCGGCTGCGCGAAGCCTTTGAACGGTTGGCCGGTACCCGCATCACCACCAACATGGTCACCGGTGGGGTTGAGACGACCACAGGTTTCGGCTTGATCGAAAGCTGGGAGATCGTGCGCCACACGCGGGCAGGGCGGATGGTCAGCGTTTCGGTCAAATTGTCGGATTGGCTGTTTCGAGCGGTGCTGGCGAAATCGGTGCTGACACTCAGCCGCGACTACTTCCGCCTGCGCAAACCGCTGGAGCGCCGGATCTACGAGTTGGCGCGTAAGCACTGTGGTCGTCAACCAGACTGGCGGGTGTCGGTCGAGACGCTGCTGAAGAAATCCGGCTCGGCCTCACCGCGCCGGGTGTTCCGTAAGATGCTGCGCGACATGATCGCCGCCGATCACTTGCCCGACTATCACCTGGGAGAGGAACCGGGTGATATCATCCGCGTCAGCCGTCGGGATGTGGTGGTCGAGGTGGGAGAGAGGGCTGCTCTACTTCTTGCCCCGGCCACGCTGGCAGAAGCGCGTGCGTTGGCGCCGGGTCAGGATGTTTATGCGCTTGAAGCCGACTGGCGAGCTTTCTGGGCTCAATCGGGTCGTGTGCCCCTTAGAAGCCCGGACAAAGCGTTTTTGGGGTGGTTGAGAAAGCGGGACCCGGCCGGATGACTCCTTTTTAGTTTGGCATGTTTCGGAACGGACGGCTTGTGCGATGCAGACCACCAGAAGCGGGAGGATCCCGGCAGTAATATAGCCAATCAGGGCTGCAATAATACCATGACCGAATATCAATACGCCAATAGCCGTGAATGCCCCAAGGGCCATCCCTAGTATGATCAGTCCAACCAGCATGATATTTATTGCCTGAACACAACCTGGGCGAAAGCGGGTGAGCAAACTTATTCCTGAAGGGGATCGGTTGCCAGACAAGTTTTCAGGATGTTGGTAAAACAGGCGATGGGTTGCTCAAGGGGCGCAGGAGTTTGTTGCATGCCGAATAGGCAGGCCTGCTAGCGACTGTCCTTGATACGCATCTTTGCAGTGCGTGAGGCATGATCCAGTGCAGAAAGCGCATCATCTAGCCCATACCCTTGGATGAGTGATATTCAAAATGAGTTGCCAGGCTGCCAACAAAATGCGGAAGCATGGCAAAATTTAATCCTGATGCAGCCGATGGATCATGTCCGCTTCGGTGTTGCGGTGCGGTCAATACAGAGCCATTCTGAGTCCAAATTGTTAAGGGATCGCAAATACACGTGGCTTTACTGTAAGTTTCAAGGCTAGAGTGGGCCCACTATCCGGGACCCATCGAAGATGTATTTGGGGCCGGACGGGTTGAAAAAGTTTGGCGTAAGAGCGGGAGCTTTAGAGAATAAATATGCATTCATTAATTGCGTTGCTTGTTTCATTGGTTCTGACAACTGCGGTTGCTGTGCCGGCTCTGGCTCAAGGTAGCTACCGCATTCAACCCGGCGACACACTGCAAATTGAGGTTCTCGAGGATGCTACGCTCGACCGGGATGTGCTTGTTCGCCCTGATGGACGGATTACGATGCCATTAGCTGGTTCGATTGTTGCTGGAGGGCGCAGTGTTGAGCAGCTTCGAAGTGATCTGGCAAATTTATTGGCACCCAACTTTGCGGATACCCCAAATGTTTTTGTATCGCTGGGTGAAGTGGGCGAACCTGTAGACCCTGACCCGATCCGTGTCTATGTCATCGGCGAAGCGGAAGAACCGGGTAAGTTTGAGGTTGAACCCGGTACCACGTTATTGCAGCTTGTTGCAGAGGCCGGGGGGTTTACCAGGTTTGCCGCCACCAAGAGAATTGCCCTGCGCCGGACAGACAGGTCGGGCAAGGAAACGGTTTTCAAATTCGACTATGACTCCATTCTTGACGGTACGGTTTCACGATCAGCCGTCAGATTGTCGGAGGGCGATGTCCTTGTCATCCCGTCTAGGCGATTGTTCGAGTAATTTGGTAACGAGAGCGACGTGGTACACAAAGCATATATACACGCAGCGGTTGTTAATGCTGCGTGGATACCTTTGATTTTCGTAAATACCGCTTTAGCACAGGAGGTTGATCCCGGTGGTCGCGTGATGACTTTCGGGCTTACTGAGCGTATTGAGTCGGGGCAAAACCTTGGGCTAGAGGTCCCGGAAGAAGGATCAGGCACAATTGCTTCGACAATATTGTCTTTTGGATTATCCGATGAAACCCGGACGCAGCGATTTTCTTTGGATGCCACCACTGCTTTACGGTTTACAAATCTTCCCGAGCAAGAGAGCGAGATCGATTTTGGCGATGCCATTCTGGAACTCGAGTATGATCGTGAAGCCGCGAATGCCGGGTTGAATCTGAGTGCCGATTTTCTTCGGTATGACATTGGCTTTCAGCGCTCCTTATTGACCTTTACGGATGACGAGGGAGTCATTTTGTTGCCGCGCGACTTTGATGACCTGACCGGTACGGGCATTCGGAATGAGTATCTGGTGAGCGGGCGGATCGATTTCGGGCGCGAGAATCTGGTTGGATATAATTTGGAAGTTGCAGCGAACGGGATCGATTACTCGGACGCCTCCAATCCGGATCTTTTTGCAAGCGATGAAGTTGCCGCCCGGGCGGGTGTTACTTTTGATCTTTCACCGCGGACCAGGGCAGCCATCGATCTGACGGCAATTTATTACGAGGATGAAAGCGAAGGGCAGACTGACCGCGACACTGAAGAAATCGCTTTCAGAATAGAACATGAGCTTTCGCCCCGGGCGCGGCTTGAGGGGTCTTTAGGCTTCATTGACATTGACGAGCGCGATCAGGTCGAAGGCGATATTCTCGTTACGGGTCCTGTTGGAGATATTGGCTGGCAATATGATGTGTCGAATGGAGATGTGTCGGCTGAGTTTGTCGTTTTACGCGATACGCCGGGGCGTTTGAATACACTGACATTCGGGCGCAGTGTAGATATCCCAGACGGAGCGTTTTCCGCCGATGTCGGTGTCGCGCGCGATTCTGATGGAGAAGTCGATTTCATTGGGGCGCTGGCATATGCGTATGAATTCGGCGCGCACGAAGCTTTTGCCCGGATCAATCGAGGCATCGGTGTCACAGATAGCCGGGAATACCGGCCGGAAACCGTCGCAGATCTTGGAGTAGTTTTTGGGATTAGTGCCGTTTCGCAACTGGGGTTTCGGGCGACATATGCGCTTGCAGAAGGTACGGCAAGCGATCCTAGGGTTGCGCGCTTTGATCTTGATGCTGTTTACAGCCGGAGGCTAACTCAGGATTGGAATTTCAACACTGGCGTTAGCTATCGGAGCCGGGATGAAGAGGGCGTTGGGCGTGCAAATTCGCCATTGGTTTTTGTAGCACTGGGTCGAGATTTCTTATGGCGGCCATAAGTGAAAATGCTTTGAGCGCTCCGAAAGATTGATTCATATGTTTTCACTTTGCCCTTTGCGCCTCGTTTTCAGGAATTGCCCAGCCTGAAGAATATTCAGCCTCTGATATTTCGAGGGCGTATTAAAAATGCAATCAATCTGTGGCTGATTTTTTTCTGAGATATCTCTCAAGGGTTTTTCAATATGCGTGTTTTTTTGCTTACGATGGCGTATATCAGCTGTTTTTTGCCCATAAATGATGCCTAAGCTTCTGATCATTGAAGCGCTTAGGATTTTGAAACTATCCGCTTCTAGGTATCTGTGATCTTGGTAAATTTGGCTGTTGGGGCAAATATGTGGTGGTCGTGACTGCGATTCTCGTGAGGTGCCAGAATATTGTCTTAATTTAGCCGTGTTGTGCAAAAAAATGGAAACAGTAGGGCCTGGCAGGCAGGCTTCAACTCAAGAGCAGGTACAGTCATGAGCCTATATGCGGAATACTTTACTCTGGAATTTGGTGTGTCAGACCTCAGCCAGATTGATTTTGATGCACCTCCCTCAGCGACTGGTACGGTTTCAAGACTTGCGACGCGATACAGCGCGGAAAGCTTCTGGCTTGGTGGTGCGACAGACAATTTTGCGGCGCGTTACACCGGGCAGCTGAATATCGATTCTGGTGGTACGTATACGTTCTACCTAACTTCGGATGATGGCTCGGCACTTTATATAAATGGCGAGCCGGTGATTGATAATGACGGTTTGCATGGTGATATTGAACAAACTGTCACGATTGATCTTGGGGCCGGCTCACATGACATCGAAATCCGCTATTTTGAGGGATTTGGAGATGCATCGCTGCAATTGGAGTGGTCTGGACCGGACAGTGGTGGCCAGCGCGAGATTATCCAAGGCGAAACATTCAGTCATACGCGCGCTGATGATGAAACGGGCTCTGACGGTATAGGGTCGAGTGCCGACGAAAGCAGTGCCGAAGACGATGTGGATACTGGCAATACTGGAGATGCGGATTCGGCCAGTACACAGGTGTCGGGTCTTGTGGCTCGTTATTTCACACCTGCTAACAAGATATCCAATTTGTCGGATGTCGATTTTGAGGCAACTCCGGTTGAGACGGCCAACGTTGACCAGCTTGCCATTCTTTATGAGAGAGGCGGATTTTGGGAAGGTGGCCCGAGAAATCATTTTGCAGCGCATTATGCAGGTAATCTGAATGTTGAGGCCGGAGGGACTTATACGTTTTACCTGACTTCAGATGATGGTTCGGCGCTCTATATCGACGGTGAACCGGTAATCGACAATGATGGTCTGCACGCTACGCGCGAACAACGGGTCACGCTTGAACTGAGCGCTGGTTCACATGATATCGAAATCTTCTACTTTGAGCGCCGTGGCGCCGCATCTTTACAGCTAGAATGGGCGGGCCCGGACAGTGATGGGCAGCGTCAGATTATTGGTGGCGAAGCATTTAGTCACCCTGAGTCTACCAGCTCGGGTGATACCGGCGGTGACACAGGGACCGGGGACACCGGCTCGGGTGATACCGGCGGTGACACGGGGACCGGGGACAGCGGGTCGGGTGATACCGGCGGTGACACAGGGACCGGGGACGCCGGCTCGGGTGATACCGGCGGTGACACGGGGACCGGGGACAGCGGGTCGGGTGATACCGGCGGTGACACAGGGACCGGAGACGCCGGGTCGGGTGATACCGGCGGTGACACAGGGACCGGAGACGCCGGCTCGGGTGATACCGGCGGTGACACGGGGACCGGAGACGCCGGCTCGGGTGATACCGGCGGTGACACGGGGACCGGGGACAGCGGGTCGGGTGATACCGGCGGTGACACGGGGACCGGGGACAGCGGGTCGGGTG
>NZ_JBQFYA010000018.1:0-73134 GCF_056541245.1 Ruegeria sp. AI3 | reverse complement strand
ACCGAAACCTCGTCTGCACATGCCCACCAATGGAAGCATACGAAGAAGCCGCAGAATAAAACTACAAACCCCCGCCGAAAAATCGGCGGGGTTTTCGCTTATCGGAAACCTGCGTTCTGATTTGTACGCCTCAGGCATGTCGTTTTCTGTCGCAATAGCGTCTTTTCCGCTTGCTGCATCTGCAAAGCCCCCATAGCTCTGTCCGTGGGACACCCCTCCCCAACGAGGGGCGTGTATCTGGAAGGGTAATACAGATGACAAAAGAACAACCGGTCACGCGGCCGGCGAATCCGCGTTTTTCCTCAGGCCCCTGTGCCAAACCCCCCACATTTGATCTGTCCAAATTGGCTGATGCCGCGCTGGGTCGTTCGCACCGCGCGGCCGTTGGCAAGGACAAGCTGAAAGCGGCCATCGAAGGCACGCGTGAGGTGTTGGGCATTCCAGCGGACTACAAGATCGGTATTGTTCCCGCGTCGGACACCGGCGCGGTTGAGATGGCGCTTTGGTCGCTGCTGGGTGAGCGCAAGGTTGAGATGCTGGCGTGGGAGAGCTTCGGCGCGGGCTGGGTGACTGACGTGGTCAAGCAGCTGAAGATCGACGCTGAGGTAAAGACCGCAGATTACGGGCGGATCGTCGATCTTGCTTCGGTCGATTTTGCCAATGACGTGGTGTTTACGTGGAACGGCACAACCTCGGGCGTTCGGGTGCCCAATGGCGACTGGATCGCCGATGACCGTCGGGGTCTGACGATCTGTGATGCGACCTCGGCCGCGTTTGCGATGGACCTGCCCTGGGACAAGCTGGATGTGACCACCTTCAGCTGGCAGAAAGTGCTGGGCGGAGAAGCGGCCCACGGGATGCTGATCCTTTCGCCCCATGCCGTTGAGAGATTGGAGAGCTACACGCCCGCATGGCCGCTTCCCAAGATTTTCCGCCTGACCAAAGGTGGCAAATTAATCGACAGTATCTTTACCGGGGCTACGATCAACACGCCCTCGATGCTAGCGGTTGAGGATTACCTGTTTGCGCTGGATTGGGCGCGCTCAGTTGGTGGGTTGCAGGGGCTGATCGCCCGTGCTGATGCCAATGCCGGTGCGGTTCACGCCTTCTGCGACCAAAACGATTGGATCGCCAATCTGGCCGAAGATGCGGCGACGCAATCGAACACCTCGGTCTGCCTGAAATTCACGGATGGGCGCATTCAGGACGGTGCAGCATTCGCGAAAGCCGTGGCCAAACGGCTTGAGGCCGAGAATATCGCCTTGGACATCGGCGCCTATCGTGACGCGCCTGCAGGCCTGCGGATCTGGTGCGGTGGCACGGTTGAGACCTCGGATATCGAAGCGATGCTGCCTTGGCTGGCTTGGGCCTTCGAGGCCGAGATCGCGGCACAGTCTGAGGCTGCCTGACTTTTCACCGGGCCGCCCCAGGCCCGGACCTTCCATACAATTCAAGGACCAGAGAATATGGCCCCCAAAGTACTCGTATCTGACAAGCTCAGCGAAACCGCCGTGCAAATCTTCCGCGATCGCGGCATCGACGTGGATTTCATGCCCGATCTGGGCAAGGACAAAGACAAACTGGCCGAGGTGATCGGTCAGTATGACGGCCTTGCCATTCGTTCGGCCACCAAGGTCACACCGACCATTCTGGAGAAGGCCGACAAACTGAAAGTGATCGGTCGTGCCGGGATCGGGACCGACAATATCGACAAGGATGCGGCCTCGAAAAAGGGTGTGATCGTGATGAACACGCCCTTCGGCAACATGATCACCACCGCCGAGCATGCGATTGCGATGATGTTCGCCGTGGCGCGGCAAATCCCCGAAGCCAGCACCTCGACCCATGCGGGTAAATGGGAAAAGTCCAAGTTCATGGGGATTGAGCTGACCAACAAAACCCTCGGCGTGATCGGGGCGGGCAATATCGGCGGTATCGTGTGTGAGCGCGCGCTTGGCCTGAAGATGAAGGTTGTGGCCTATGACCCCTATCTGGGTGAAGAGAAAGCCGCGCAGATGGGTGTTGAAAAGGTCGAGCTGGACGAGCTGCTGGCCCGCGCTGACTTTATCACTCTGCATGTTCCGCTGACCGATCAGACCCGCAATATCCTGAGCCGAGAAAACCTTGCGAAGACCAAGAAGGGCGTGCGGATCATCAACTGTGCCCGCGGTGGTCTGGTCGACGAAGACGCGCTGGCCGAGGCACTGCAATCGGGCCATGTTGCCGGCGCGGCGTTTGACGTGTTCAGCGAAGAGCCGGCGAAAGAAAACGCTCTGTTCAACCTGCCCAACGTGGTCTGCACGCCTCACCTTGGCGCGGCAACGACCGAGGCGCAGGAGAACGTGGCGCTACAGGTGGCGGAGCAGATCTCGAACTATCTGCTGACCGGTGCGGTGGAAAATGCGTTGAACATGCCCAGCGTCACCGCTGAAGAGGCTAAGGTCATGGGGCCGTGGATCAAACTGGCGGGCCATCTTGGCAGCTTCATCGGCCAGATGACCGATGAGCCGGTGCAGGCGATCAACATTCTCTATGACGGTGTCGCGGCTGAAATGAACCTGGCTGCTCTGAACTGCGCCGTCGTTGCGGGGATCATGAAGAAGTTCAATCCCGAGGTGAACATGGTCTCGGCGCCGGTTGTCGCCAAAGAGCGTGGCATCAAGATCTCGACCACCAATCAGGACAAGTCCGGTGCGTTTGAGGGCTACATCAAGGTCACCGTCGTGACCACCAAGCGCGAACGCTCGATCGGTGGGACAGTGTTCAGCGATGGCAAGCCGCGCTTCATCCAGATCAAAGGCATAAATATCGACGCCGAGATCGGGGCGCATATGCTCTACACCACCAACGAGGATGTGCCGGGCATCATCGGTGCGCTGGGTCAGACCATGGGCGAGAACGACGTCAACATCGCGAACTTTACCCTCGGCCGGTCTGAGGCGGGGGGTGAGGCCATTGCGCTGCTCTATGTGGACGAACCTGTGCCAGCCGAGGCGCGCGCAAAGCTGGCGGAAACGGGCTTGTTCACGCAGATCAAACCGCTGGAGTTCGACGTCGCCTGATTGGCACCCTTTGTCATTTCAGACAATTTGACACCCGCGCCAAGGACCGGCGCGGGTGTTCCTGATTGCGCTATCAACGCTTTAGCCTCTAAACTGCCGTAACAGCAGACGAGACCTTTTCATGACCAAACCGATTTACGCCATTGGCGACCTGCACGGGCAGAGCGCCGAGTTCGACCGACTCCTCTCATTGATCGACCGCGACGGCGGGCCTGAGGCTCAGGTGGTGTTTCTGGGCGACTATACCGACCGGGGACCGGATAGCCGGGGCGTTCTGGACCGCTTGATCGCGGGATGCGCGGCAGGGCGGGACTGGATTACCTTACTAGGAAATCACGACCGCATGTTTGCATGGTTCCTCGAGGATTTCCCCCGCCATGATCCGCATCTTCTGGTCGGTTACCACTGGCTGCATGAGCGTCTGGGCGGGGTCGAAACACTTGCCAGCTATGGTATCGTGTTCGAGGGACAAACCCGGCTTGAGGATCTGCACGCCATGGCGTTGCAGGCCGTGCCCGAGGATCATCGTGCGTTCCTGCGCGGGCTGGTTTTGATGCACCAGACACCCGATCTGGCTTTCGTTCATGCGGGCATCCGCCCCGGTATCGCGCTGGATCAGCAGGACGAAAACGATCTGGTCTGGATTCGGCAGGAGTTTTTGAAACATACCGAGCCCCATCCCAAGTTGATCGTCCATGGCCATACTCCGGTCGACCGGGTGACGTATTGCGGGAACCGTGTGAATCTGGATACCGGCGCGGGGTATGGACGCCCGGCCAGTGTCGTTGTCTTCGAAGGCCGCACCTGTTGGGAGTTGACTGAAAAGGGCCGGGTCAGCCTTGTGTAAAGCTGTCTTTATAGGTCTCGCGCAGGGCGTTCTTTTGCACCTTGCCCATGGTGTTGCGGGGTAGTTCATCCAGAACGATCAGTTTGCGCGGATGTTTGAACCGGGCCAGCTGATCCTGAACGCGCGCCAGAATGGCATCCAGATCAAGCACCTGTCCGGGTTGAGGCACCAGAATGCCCAGCACCGTTTCACCAAAGTCCGGATGCGGCACACCGATGACCGCGCTTTCCAGAACACCGGGTTGGTCATCCAACAACAGCTCGATTTCCTTAGGGTAGATGTTGTAGCCGCCCGAGATGATCAGGTCTTTGCCGCGGCCGACGATATGGACATAGCCATCCTCGTCCACCCGGCCCAGATCGCCGGTGATAAAGAACCCGTCCTCGCGCAGCTCGGCCTCGGTTTTCTCGGGCATCTGCCAATAGCCTTTGAAGACGTTCGGACCGCGTACCTCGATCATGCCGATCTCACCTTGGGGCAGAGGCGCGCCCGTTTCGGGGTCCGTAACCTTCAGCTCGACATCCGGCAGCGGGAACCCGACGGTCCCGGCGCGGCGCTCGCCGTCATAGGGGTTTGAGGTGTTCATGTTGGTTTCGGTCATGCCATAGCGTTCGAGGATACGATGCCCGGTGCGGGCCTCGAACAGCTCATGAGTCTCTGCCAGCAGAGGCGCCGAGCCCGAAATGAACAGCCGCATATGGCGCGTCAGATCGCTGGTAAACCGGTCATCGCCTAGCAGGCGGGTGTAGAAGGTCGGCACCCCCATCATCGAAGTGGCACCCGGCATCAGACGCAGGATGTTGTCCAGATCGAACTCGGGCAGAAAGATCATCGACCCGCCTGAGGCCAGCACCACATTGGTTGCAACGAACAGGCCATGGGTGTGAAAGATCGGCAGCGCATGCAGCAGCACATCGTCCTTGGTGAAGCGCCATTGCTGCACCAGCGTTTCGGCATTGGACAGCAGGTTGGCCTGCGTCAGCATCGCACCTTTCGACCGCCCCGTGGTGCCTGAGGTATAAAGGAACGCGGCCAGATCATCTTCGGACCGTGAAACAGGTTCATACGCAGGCAGCATTCCCAGCGCCCGGCGCATCAGGCTGCCACTGCCATCGGCGTTCAGAGTTGCAATATGGGCGTTCTGCGCTTGGGCAATCGGGCTCAGGCCAGCCTCGTTCGCGATATCGCAGACTACCAGCTTTGCGCCGCTGTTTTCGATGAAATACTGCAGCTCAGTGGTCGTATAGGCGGTGTTGAGCGGCAAGAAGATAAGCCCGGTCTGCGCGCATGCTGCGTAGAGGGCAAGCGCCTCGGGCGATTTTTCGACCTGAACGGCGACGCGGTCTCCGGGCTCCAGCTCCAGCCCCGTCAGCGCGTTGGCCAGCCGCGCGGCCATGTCGAGAAAGGCGGCGTGGCTCAGAACCTGACCGTCGGGCAGATGCAGGAACGGAGTGGTTTTCCCGGCGTGAATGCCAAACAGACGATCATAAAGCGGGTTGGCCATTCAGTGTTCCTTTCCGTGCGTCGCGGGCTGAATCTGGCGGGGAAAACCGGGACCGTAAAGCCCCGTTTGCCAGATATTTCCAACCAACTCTGGCGAAAATGCTGCACCTGCGATATGCGCTATGCAGATTGCCGGAGACCTGCCATGTACGTTGCCACCTTGCTCACAAATCCCGCCACGCCCTCGCTTGAGGTCCCGATGGTGGACGCGTTGCGAAATGCGTGGGGCGGGGGTGAGGTCACGTGGCTCAACCCCGGTGAGGCGGCCGAGTTCACGCTGCCCGAGATGCCAGACAATCGCTGGGATGTCTGGACCGATCTGCAAGAGATGGGCGTTGATCTGGTCGTTCAGGCGTCCGAAGGGCGGCGCAAGAAAATGCTGCTGGCGGATATGGACAGCACCATGATCCAGCAGGAATGCATTGATGAGCTGGCGGATGAGGCGGGCGTGGGTGAGCGCGTCAAGGACATCACCGCTCGCGCGATGAATGGTGAGCTGGATTTCGAAGGCGCGCTGATCGAACGGGTTGGCTTGTTGAAAGGGCTGGACGAGGCGGTCATTGACCACGTTCTGAACACGCGGATCACCCTCATGCCCGGCGGGCGCGAGTTGGTGGCGACCATGCGCGCGGCTGGCGGCTATGCGGCCTTGGTCTCGGGTGGGTTCACGGCGTTCACAGCCCGTGTGGCCGCGCAGTTGGGGTTTGATGAGAACCGGGCGAACACGCTTTTGACCGAGAATGGGCAGCTGACGGGTGATGTGCAGCGCCCGATCCTCGGGCGGCAGGCCAAGGTGGAGTCACTCGAGCGGATCACCGCAACGCTTGGATTTTCCGAGGGCGACGTGATCGCAGTTGGAGACGGAGCTAACGATCTGGGCATGCTGGGGCGGGCCGGAACCGGCGTTGCACTGCACGCGAAGCCCTCGGTTGCGGCTGAGTGCGACGTGCGGATCAATCACGGAGACCTGACGGCCCTGCTTTACATTCAAGGCTTTAGAAAGGCTGATTTCAGCGTCTAGAACAAGTCAAAGCGCACCGGATTCTGCGCCCAGTACACACGCGCGGCCAGCAACAACCGGGCCTTTGGATCGCCGGCGGCGGCATAGGGAACCGGAACACCGAACTTGGCGCTGATATTCTCGAGCGCAGTCAAAGTCGCCGGGCCGACTTGGCCATCGACGGTGACATTCTCCCCAAGTTCATTCAGCGCCAGTTGCAATGCCCGATCCAGATCCCCGCGCGAGAGTCTGTCCAGCTGCGACTGAGCCTGCGCGGCAGGTTCCTCATTGGGCAGTAACGCTGCTTTGGCCGCCCGCAGTGCCGCATCAGCGGGGCCTTTGCCCGGTACCTGACCGTCCAGAATGATATATGCTCCGTTCGCACCGCCCCAGGCATCACCGCGTTCCAGCGAGGTGTCGTACCAGGCCAAAGCCTCGGTGCGAGGCCGACCTTTCAACTGATCCCGCAGGATCATGCGGGCGATACTGGCCGGAGCAGTTGGATGCCCACCCTGAGCTGCCGCCAGAAAGTAGGATTCGGCTTTGTTGAAATCGACCGGATTGCCGCCCAGCCCATTCAGCGAGACATAGGCCAGATTGTCATATCCATAGATGTCCTGCCGCAGCTCGGACGCCCGCAGATATCGCAACCCACGCTCGGGGATATAGCGTTCCGAGTTTTCACGCAGGAAGTACATGCCCAGTTCATTCATTGAATAGGTATGTCCAAGTTCGACCGAGCGTTCCAACAGCTCAAAGCCGCGGTTTTTCTCTTCGGTCGTTTCACCTTTGCGCAGCAGTTGTTGGCCCAGCCGGTGCATGGCATAGGGGTCTTGCTGGGCGATGGCTTCTTCTAACAGCGCGCGCGCTTTATCCGGGTCATAAGGGGTCTTGGTGACCGCGCGGTCGATGCGCTGTGTATCCAACAAAGTTGCCAGAGCGTATTTGGCGCGAATATGCCCGCCGTCGACAGCGGTCGTGAAACTCTCAAAGGCGCCTGGCACATTTCCTGCGGCTTGTTGCAAACGGCCCAGTTGATACTGGAACCGCGCGTTTTCCGGATAGTCCTCGACCGCTTGCGAACAGGCGGCCAGACCTTTGGTGATATCCAGCTCATTCGGCAGGCGAAACACGCCAACGCCATTAAGATCCAGCGCATCCCCCGCTTCGAGATCGCAGGCATTCATCCCTAATTCCAGAGAAACCTCAACCGTCTGTCGCGTCTGATCAGCGGTTACGACCTCGACCGCAAATGTATCGGCAAAATCGCTTTTGGGCAGGTCAACGGCACGTGTGTCCGTGATCTCGGGCGTATAGGTCAGAGATGTTTCGCTTGCGTTGACAGCACCCCGGTCAGGGGTTTCCGTCACCCGTACATCTACGATGTCCCTTCCCAGCGCTTGGCTCAGGCTTTGGGACAATGGGACGGATTTATCAAACTGATAGCTGAGCGATAGGGATTGGGGGGCGCCATCCTGCAGCGCCTCAGGTTCAACCTCGATCTTTTGCTGCGCCAGATAGAACGGGCGCACCAGTGTCGAGCTTTCCCAGGGGATCTGCTGCCCCGATGTTTTGGTGTGAACCCTCTCGCGAATGACGGGAAAGAGCTGTTGGATGTTCTCAAACGGAGAGGATTGGGCGGTTTCCAGAACGGCCGCCGTATACGGGCTGTTGTGGCCGATCTCGCCATCACTGGCCACCGCACCGGGCGAGGTGGAATAGGCCACCAGTGAGTTCAGCGGTGTCTTGAACACGTCGAACCCTTCGCGGGTCTCAAAAAGGTTGGCGTCCAGATCGGCCGCCAATCTGAGGTCTTGAAACGGATTGTCCCTGCACGAGTCCAGAATGGCGACATGGGCCGCGCTGCGGGCGGATAGGGTGTCAATCACACGATCCAGCGTCATCGTTGCCAGCGGCACATCATAGACGCTTTCAAACTTGGCATCCACGGGCAGCAAATAGTTTCGCCGCCCGATCTGAATGCCGTGACCCGCATAGTAGAACAGAACATCTGCGGAATCCGGGATGTTCAGAACCGCTGTGCGGATCAGCTCTTCAAATTCGCGTTTGGTCAGGTCATAGCCGTCGAAGACTTGGAAATCGAAGTCTCGCAGCATATCCGCAATGTCTTCGGCGTCTTTTCTGGCATTGGTCAGGTCACCAACGCTCGTGTAGTCCTGATTGCCGATGACGATCGCAACCCTGCTGTTGGCGCTGGTTGCCGACGAGGACTGCGCGCTGAGGCCGCTGGCGCAAATCGTTAAGATAGACGCAGCTGCTAGTAAATGGCGCCGACCAGTTATAGACCCAAGCTTAAGCATGTGGTGTCGTCTCCGGCTTAACCGCCCCAGCCGCCACCGCCGCCGCCACCGTCTCCACCGCCGCCGCCACCGCCGCCGCCGCCACCACCATCTCCGCCGTCGCGGTCATACGCATTTTGAGGCGCTGTCGATGAAACGGCCGTTGGGGTCACCGCGGGGGCTGCTGCCGCCGTCGTTGCGGGCGCAGGCGCGGGAGTTGTCGCTACGGCCGCCGCAGGGGTTGGTTGAGGGGCGGTTGCAGCAGGGGTTACAGTCTCAGTCTGTGACCAAGGGGATGCACAGCCTGCAACAACAAGGGTACAGGCGATAAACAATGAAGTGGACGCGAAGCGCATCTCAAGCCTCCTAAAATAAAACAACTTATTAAACTCACACATAACACCGTAACTTGTGTCTTTGGAGCAGGTCTATGAACCTTTTCACATATACACGAAAAGAAGGGGCTCGGCCAATTTTCCTGATTGGCGCCGACAAAAAGGTAGGCTTTCCTTTATTTAACAATTGTGTTAAATAAGAATCATGACCGATCTTATTGCAGCCTTTTCCGCACTATCTGACCGCACGCGGTTTGCCATCGTCGAGCAACTGATGGAAGGCGGTGAACTGCCCGCCGGAGACCTGGTCGAAGGCAAAGGTATGTCAGGTGCCGCAATCTCGCGCCACCTGAAGGTGCTGCGAGAGGCCGGATTGGTGCAACAGCGCGTGCTGGGCACCCAGAGGCTGTATTCCGTCCACTCCGAAGGCCTTCGTGCGATTGCCGAGTGGACGATCTCGAAACGGCAGTTCTGGGAAAGCAGTCTGGATCGTTTGGGTGACATCTTGGAAAGGGAAAATTCATGGCCGACCTGAAATTGGAGCGGGACTTTCCCGTCAGCCCAGAAGATCTTTTTGTTTGGGTGACAGATGGCTCGAAACTACTGCATTTGTGGGGGCCGGAAGGCATGCATGTGCCGGATCACAGTCTGGATTTTTCAAGAACCGGCCCATGGTTTTCGGTGATGGAAAACAGCGATGGGCAGCAATTCAAGGTTTCGGGGCATGTCACGCATGTTAATCCACCGAACTCGGTTGGCTTCACTTGGGGTTGGCATGACGACCAGGATCAACGCGGGCAGGAAAGCCATGTGACTTTTTCAATAGTGGCAACCGAAACCGGTGCCCGACTTGTTATCGATCACCGTGAACTCGTGGACGCCGAGGCAGCTGAGAACCACAACACAGGCTGGACATCCTCGCTGCGCAAACTCGAAGCGCAGTGCCAATAGATTTCATTCAGGGAGGACCGAAATGCCCCAATATCTATTTGTTTATCACGGGGGCCACACCCCAACTGACCCCGCAGAGATCGAGGCAACCATGGCCGCGTGGGGCGCATGGTTTCAGAACATGGGCGAGGCTTTGGATATCCCGGGAAACCCGGTAGGCCAATCCTATACCGTCAGCAACGGCGGCGTTGTCGACAATGGCGGGGCTAACCCGGCCTCTGGCTTCACGGTGATCAAAGCCGATAGCATTGATGATGCAACCGAGATGGCCAAAGGCTGCCCGATGGTCATAAACGGATCTGGCTCGGTCGAAGTGGCGGAAATCCACGAAATCGAGATGTAGCTGCCTTAGTTCGGAAAGCCCGGCGCGGGTCGGATCACGCCGCATTCCAGTCCTCGGCGGCTGTATTGCGTGGCATTCATGAATTTGCGCGTGGCCGGGTGATCAGCCTCCAACACCCCGAGGCTGACCAGAATGGCCGCGATGGCGCATTCACTGGCGCGGGTGGTGCCATCGGTGATCTTCAGAGCAACGCCCATGCGTTTATCCGGCAGGATCGCGACAAAGACGGCTTCGGCCCCGGTCTTGATCGCAGCGCGCCCATTCATTGCGCGCATCAACTCTGTGCAGGCGCGGGTTTCGCCCGCGACAAGCTCTGGGTGCTTGATCATCGCGGCGGTCAGTTGCTGCGCCGCATCGCTCGACCGGTCTGACCGATCAGCGGCCGAGGCAAACCACGCCATGGAGCGCGCAAGCCCAACCAGCGAAGTCGCGAAATTCGGGGCCGAGCATCCGTCGATGCCGTACCCGGGGCTAGTCTCGCCGGTTGTTTCCTCGATGGCAGACAAGCAGGCCTGTTGAACAGGGTGGTCGATCTCAAGGTATTCCGGTCCGGCCCCCATATGCTGAGACAGGGTCAGAAACCCGCAGTGTTTCCCCGAGCAATTGTTGTGGATCTGGCACGGCGTATCGTCGGCCAGAATAAGCCGGTCGCGCGCGGCGATGTCGGCGGGCTCTTGCGGGCCGCAGCGCAGATCATGCTCGGTGAGACCCAGATGATCCAGCCAGACTGAGACGCGATCCGTGTGAATGGCGGCCCCGTTATGCGAGGCGCAGGCCAGCGCAAGATGTTCCGAGTTCAGCCCGTATTTGGCCGCAGCGCCAGACGTAACCACAGGCAAAGCCTGGATCATCTTGGCCGAGGAGCGTGGAAAGATCACTGCGTTCGGATCGCCCCAGCTTTGCACGATCTGCCCGGTGTCATCGCAGACCACTGCATGGCCCAGATGCAGGCTTTCCAACAAATCGCCGCGCCACAGTTCTGTCATCGGGATGGGCTGCGTCATCTGGACCTCCGGATTTATGCGCAAAATTCTGCCAATCGCCCTTTCGCCTGTGGCGAAACCTGCGTTAGTGTGTGTATGTCGACAATCATCGGAATGCGCAACGTTTCCAAGACGAACTGGCAGGGTTCGCATGGCTTTCCGATGGGTATGAGGTAGAAGGTCGAGCTAGGAGGCTGGACAAATGGGATCAATGCTTACCCGCGTGCTTGCGGGTCTGTGTGTGGCGGGTATGGCCACAACTGCAATCGCACAGCAGGGGACAAGTACAAACCGCGTCGCGGCAAAAACGGATTGGAGCGTTTTTGTCGAAGATGATCCTACCGAATGCTGGAGCGTTTCGGCCCCCAAGGAAACCGTGAATACGCGGGGCGGACGTGTCGTTTCTGTGCGCCGCAGCGACATCTTGCTGTTTGTCTTCTATCGTCCGAATGCCGAGGTCAAAGGACAAGTGACCTTTACCGGTGGCTACCCTTTTGCGGCCGGTTCCACGGTGAACCTGGTTGTAGACGGGTCTGAATTCGAACTGTTTACCGAGGGCGAGTGGGCCTGGCCGGCGACTGCTCAGGACGATGCCAAGATCGTCACCGCCATGAAGCGCGGGACCGAGGCTGTGCTGACCGCACGCTCGGAACGCGGGACGCAAACAAAGGACACGTTCTCTCTGCTGGGCTTCACCGCCGCGATTGAAGACGCGGAGACGCGCTGCACCAACTGATCTTTCGGGTCGCGATCACAAGCGACCCGTCTATTTTGCAGCTTCTCGCATAATTCTACCAAATATTCAGAAAGCTTGATCCGTATCAAAGCGCGTCCTTTTGGCATCTGAACTAATTTGTTCAGTAATAACAAAGGATGTCTGAATATGTTCGACAAAACTCTGATCACTCTGATGTTGGCTTCTTCACTGGTTCTGGCGGCCTGTGAAAAAGAGCCTGAAACCTACCCGATTACAGGTGAAGAATGCGGGCCTGAAGATCCGGTGAAAACACTGGATGCCGAGGATTGCTTTATCCCGCCTGCAGGGGTCTGATCCGGCGATAAAAGCGCGTAACGGTCAATACGATTCCTTTTGATCTTTGCGCGCAATCCTATATAGAGGCGCATCCCAATCCAGAATCCACCTGAGATACGCCCAGTAGGTACCCAAATGTCGCCCAAAGCGCCGATCACTCAAGACGTCATGACCATCCCCCGCAAACTGCCTGAGGGGAAGGTGAACCTTGTCGGACTGACTCGTGATCAGCTCCGCGCGGCTCTGATCGAACATGGCACGCCGGAAAAGCAGGCCAAGATGCGGACTGGTCAGATCTGGCAGTGGATCTACCAATGGGGCGTGCGTGATTTCGCACTGATGACTAACCTGGCCAAAGCCTATCGCGCGCAACTGGCCGAGAGCTTTGTGATCGAAATTCCCGAAGTGGTCACCCGTCAGGTGTCAGAGGACGGCACACGCAAATACCTGTGTCGTATTGCGGGCGGGCATGAGGTCGAGGTCGTTTATATCCCCGAAGATGATCGCGGCACGCTGTGTATCTCGTCTCAGGTAGGTTGTACGCTGACCTGCTCTTTCTGCCATACCGGCACGCAGAAACTGGTGCGCAACCTGACCGCGGCGGAGATTGTGGGCCAGGTGATGATGGCCCGCGATGATCTTGAGGAATGGCCGACCCCCGGTGCGCCGAAGGATGAGACGCGCCTGCTGTCGAACATCGTTCTGATGGGCATGGGTGAGCCGCTCTACAATTTCGAAAACGTCCGCGACGCGATGAAGATCGCCATGGACCCCGAAGGAATTTCCCTGTCGCGCCGCCGGATCACTCTGTCGACGAGCGGCGTGGTGCCGGAAATCGCGCGTACGGCTGAAGAGATCGGCTGCCTGCTGGCGATCTCCTTCCACGCTACCACGGATGAGACGCGCGACGTTCTGGTGCCGATCAACAAGCGCTGGAACATCGAGGAGTTGTTGCAAGCGCTGGCCAGCTACCCCAATGTCTCGAATTCCGAACGGATCACGTTCGAATACGTGATGCTGGATGGCGTGAACGACAGCGACGAGGACGCGCATCGTCTGATCGACCACATCAAACGTCATAAGATCCCGGCCAAGATCAACCTGATTCCGTTCAACGAATGGCCTGGTGCGCCGTACAAACGCAGCTCGAACAATCGTATCCGGGCCTTTGCGAATATCATCTACCAGGCCGGCTATGCCTCACCCATCCGCAAGACGCGCGGCGAGGATATCATGGCGGCCTGTGGTCAGTTGAAATCGGCAACCGAGCGTGCGCGCAAATCGCGTAAACAGATCGAAGCTGAGGCTGGGTTGAGCGGTAACTAAGCCATTTCTGCCAAGGGTTGCAGCGGTAAACTTAATGTTTCCGGTGCTGATTTTGTCTTCAATATTTGCTATGTGTTAGGGCGTCCGGTCCTGTTTCGGACGCTCGGCTTTCCCTTGAAACGCCGGGGCTTTTTCGCCGCGAGCCTATTTCTTCGCTACGCGCGGCATGTAGGCAAACTGATATTTCAGGTGAGCCCCAAATGATTGAACGACCTCGAAGTAAATTGAAAACCATTGCATTTGCAGTCCTATTTGTACCGCTATCTGCGGCGGGCGCTTTTGCGGAAGACCCTGACGCTCATCTGGCCATCGAAAATCCGGCCGAGCTGAGTAAGGACGAAGCCAACGCGCATTATCGCGCGCTGTCGAAACGCATGGCGCGTGGCTACGCGACCTCGCAACTGGATCTCATTTTGAATTACCAAAGCTGGCCGCTTTTCAATGATGCGCCCTATATCTCGGCCACACATGGGCAGCGGTTCGTGAACAGCTACGCCAATCGCATGGCGCTGAACTACGCGACCCTGCAACCGGGTGAGCTTATGCCCATGGGCTCGGTTCTTGCCAAGGACAGCATGACGGTAACGGATGAGGGCAAGATCTACCCCGGTGCGATGTTCGTGATGGAGAAACTGGCCCAAGGTGCCAATCCCGAGACGGCAGACTGGCGATACATTATGGTGCTGCCCGATGGGTCTTTGTTTGGCGACACTCTGGGCGATCGGTCCGGGGCCGTGGCCTATTGCCATGACTGCCACGTGCAGGTGGCCGACAGGGACTACACCTTCTACGTTCCCGAGGATTACCAGATCAAAGGTGAGTAGACCTATCCGCGACGAAAGCGGGCGGTTCCGATAACCTCAATAAGTTGCTGCCGCACGGGATCGGGTTGCGCCTCGACCGCGTTCAGAACTTCACGCAGTTCAGCGCGTAGCCCGTGCATCTGGTCGATCAGAGAGATCATCATCGACAAAGCATCGGCCTCCATATCGTATTGCTCGTGCAGTTCGCAGGCCAGTTCCAGCCGGGCAACGTCGATGCTGTGGTAGACCACGCCTTGATCTGATTGCTCGGGGATCACGATCTCGGCGGCCAGGTATTCGGTCAGGCGGTCCGAGGTCAGGCGAGTGATGGTTTCGATCAGTTCCTCTTCGGTCAGGGTCATGACGGCATTCCTTTCCGAGGATCATAGTGATGGGCGTCGCGCCATGTTTCCATGAATTGCTTGAGGTCGTCGTCGATCTGGTCGGGCAGGGCGACGGTGAGTTCGATCAGTTGATCCCCCCGCTCGGACGAGCCGCGTTTTTTGACTCCCTTACCCCGCAGGCGCAGGGTTTTGCCGCTGCTGGTGCCGGCCGGGACGGTGACGTTGACGCCACCGTCTATCGTTGGGGCTGGCACTTTGCCGCCCAGAACAGCCTCATCGATGGTGATCGGCAATGTGATGTGGATGTCATCCCCTTGCCGGTCGAACAGCGGATGGTCCGCGACCGAAATCGTGACCAGCGCATCCCCCGGAGGCCCCTCACCATAGCCAGGAGCGCCCTTGCCTCGCAGCCGGATGGTTTGACCCGTGGTGATACCCGCCGGGATTTTAACCTCGATCCGGTTGCCATCGGGCAGGGTAAGCTTTTGGCTGGCCCCAAACACGGCATCCAGAAAGCTGATCTGTAGCGAGTAATTCAGATTGTGACCCGGCGCATGGAATTCCTGCGTGCGCTGGTCGCCAAACCCACCGCGGCCGCGCATGAATTCGGCGAAGATGTCTGACATGTCATCCGGGTCCGCCTGCCGTCCGCGATAGGGGTTTCCGGCGGCCTCGGCATAGTCGCGATAATATTGCTGTTGAGGGCGCTCCTGACCCGAAGCGTCAATCTCGCCATTGTCATAGCGGGCACGGGTTTCAGGGTCTTTCAGCAGATCGTAAGCAGCGGCGGCGGCTTTAAACTTGGCCTCGGCCTCGGCATCACCGGGTTTGAGGTCCGGGTGGCATTCCTTGGCGATGCGCCGATAGGCTTTCTTGATCTCGGCGGCACTGGCGTCTTTGGCGACGCCGAGGACGGAATAGGGATCGTCGCTCATCTCACCTCTCGCGGATGTGGGTCGGTCTGATCTTTATGAATGTGTTTTATCATGCGATTTCAACCGACCAAAAGGAAGAGGCAATTGAATTGGCTCGAAAAATCCTACAGGTTTGATAATATCTGCATGTCTGTACCTGTTCATACACGGAGAGCCTGAATGTCGCGCAGAATCAAATCCGCTCTGGCCCTGCTGGCCGGGAATGCCATCGGCCTGTTGCTGGCGTCGCTCATTTTGAACGGCTTTGCCATCAAGCCGATCTCATTCATCGTTGTGGTTCTTGTGTTCACCGTCGTTCAGGTGATTGCCGAGCCGCTGATCCTGAAACTGGGGGAAAAGAAGGCGCCGGCCCTGAAGGGTGGGATCGCGTTGATCGTGACCTTTGTGGGTCTCCTGGTCACCGACCTGATTGCCTCGGGGCTGACGGTTGGGGGTGTTTCCAACCTGCTGGCCGCAACGCTGTTGGTCTGGCTGGGGGCGTTGATCGCCAGCGTGGTGCTGCCGATCTACGTGTTCAAAGAACTGCGCGAAGCGAAGAAATAGTCAGAGCGCGTTCAGGCTGGCCTCGAACGCCTGCCAAAGCTCATCAACCGGCTCACACCCGACCGAAAGGCGGATGAAGGCGGGGTCGACAGCGTCACCCCACCGCGCGCGGCGCTCGGCCGAGCTGTGAACGCCGCCGAAAGACGTGGCGGGCCGCAGCAGAGGGCAGGTGTTGATGAAGGCCTCGGCCTTGTCCTCGCTTTCCAGCGTCAGCGAGAGCAGGAACCCGAACCGCGTGGTCTGAGCTTGCGCCAGCGCGTGGGACGGATCGTGCGACAAGCCGGGATAGCGGATGTGCTTGACGGCCGGATGCGCTGCCAGGCGCTCAGCCAGCACCTGGGCCGAGGCGCACATGCGATCAAAACGCACGTCCAGAGTCTCGAGCCCGCGATGCAGAAGCCATGCTTCGTGTGGTCCGGGAATTGAGCCTGAGACGCGGCGCCATTCCTCGACCCGCTCCATGATCTGCGCGTCGCGGCTGGCGACGTGGCCCATCAGCATGTCCGAGTGCCCACCGATGGCCTTGGTGTCCGAGGACACGACCACGTCGATGCCCAAATCCAGCGGGCGCTGGCCCAGAGGTGTCAGGGTCGTATTGTCGGCAATGGTGATGCCTCCGGCAGAGCGAACCTGTTTGGCTACATCCGCAAGGTCAATCATGTCGAGGCCGGGGTTCGAAGGGCTTTCGACGAAGACCACGTCGAAGCCCTCAAACCCTCCGTCGGCAAAGCCCGTGGTCGGCCGTTCTTCGACCGCAACGCCCAGTCGGGACAAGAACCTGTCCGCCAGCAGGCGCGTCACGTAGTAGCCATCCGATGGGATCAACAGGCGCGAACCGGCCTGAACGGTTGCAAACAAAGCGGCCGAGATGGCCGCCATGCCCGACGGGAAGCTGAGGCAGGGCGCGTCCTCAAGATGGGACAAGACATGTTCCAGATGCACCCAGGTCGGGTTGTCGACGCGGCCATAGGTGGCATGCCCATCCGGCAGGCCAGGCAGGTGGTACATGCTGCTTTGGGTCAGCGGCAGGGCGACGGGTTCGCCCTTTTCCAACGCGTTGCCACGCAGGTGAAGCATTTCTCCGGGTTTGTTGGCCATGGCTCAGCGTCCCGGAATGGCGTCGCGAGGCGGGGCGGGTTCCCAGTTTTCGATGATCTCAACCGCTTCTTGCGCGGTGTCGACAAAGCGGAACAGGTCGAGGTCTTCGTCCGAGATCGTGCCCGCATCGGCCAGCGCTGACCAATTGATGACCTTTTCCCAGAATTCGCGACCAAACAGCAGGAAGGGCACACGCTCCATCCGTCCCGTTTGGATCAGGGTGAGGGACTCGAACAGTTCATCCATCGTGCCAAAGCCGCCGGGGAAGATGGTGATGGCACGAGCGCGCATCAGGAAATGCATCTTGCGGATGGCGAAATAGTGGAAGTTGAAGCTGAGGTCCGGCGTCACATAAAGGTTCGGCGCTTGTTCATGCGGCAGCACGATGTTCAGACCGATGGAGCACCCACCTGCATCTTGCGCGCCGCGGTTTCCGGCCTCCATCACGCCGGGGCCGCCACCCGTGACGATGACGTTTTCGCGGCAGCCAGTTTCGTTCGATTTCTCGGTCATAAGTCGCGCGAACTCGCGCGCCTCGTCGTAATACTGGGACAGACCGGCAAGCGTTTCGGTGCGGGCGGTGTGTTTCTGCGACGGTTCCGGAATACGCGCGCCGCCAAACATGACGATGGTCGAGGTGATCTCACGCTCGCTCATGATCATCTCGGGTTTCAGCAGTTCCAGCTGTAGACGCACCGGGCGCAGCTCATCGCGGCACAGGAATTCCTCATCGGCGAAGGCAAGGCGATAGGCCGGAGACCGCGTCTGGGGCGTGTCCGGCACCTCGCTCGCGGTCGAGCGGTCGGTCTGCGCGTCGCGGAAAGGGCTGTGGCGGTCTTCTCTCATTGGTGAACGATCCCTGCTTGCGTGTTTGACAAACAGCTATAGGGTTCGCGGGCAGAGTGCCAGTCACGGAAAGACAAGAATGGATTGGAAGACGGAAATTCAGGCGGCAGCAGAACGTATTGCCGGACACGCGCAGACAACCCCGGTGATGGAGAGCCATATTCCCGGCTATCCGGTCGAGCTGAAGCTTGAGCATATGCAGCACACTGGCAGCTTCAAGGCGCGCGGCGCGTTCAACACGCTGCTGAGCATGGAGGTGCCACAAGCAGGTGTTGTGGCGGCCTCGGGCGGTAATCACGGGGCGGCGGCGGCTTATGCGGCGCGTGCGCTAGGGCATCCGGCCAAGATTTTTGTGCCAGAGATCGCGGGCCCGTCCAAGATTGCCCTGATCGAACAGATCGGCGCGGATCTGAGCGTTGTGCCCGGCGAATATGCCAACGCGCTGGCGATGGCGCAGGCGCATGAGGACAAGACCGGCGCAATGCAGATCCACGCCTATGATGCACCTGCTACGGTCGCCGGACAGGGCACCTGCTTTGCCGAATGGGAGGCGCAGGGGCTGGAGGCCGATACCGTCCTGATCGCCGTGGGCGGCGGCGGGCTGATCGCGGGCGCTCTGGCCTGGTTTCAAGGCGCACGCAAGGTCGTGGCGGTCGAGCCTGAGACCTCCTGCGCTTTGAACGCCGCCTTGCAGGCCGGTGAGCCGGTGGATGTGTCGGTTTCCGGCGTTGCGGCCAACGCGCTGGGCGCGCGGCGGATCGGGTCGATCTGTTTTGAACTGGCGCAAGGGATGGAGTCGGTGCTGGTCTCCGATCAGGCCATATCTGAGGCGCAGCGCGTGTTGTGGCAAGCGCATCGTATCCTTGTCGAACCCGCCGGAGCCGCCGCCTTGGCGGCGTTGATGTCGGGGGCCTACACGCCAGAGCCGGGCGAACGCGTCGCCGTTCTGATCTGCGGTGGGAACATTGCGCCGGACCCGCTTGCAGGCTGAATTATCGCCTTGTGAAAACAGGTTGAGGATTTTATCTATAATTCATGAGCGCAACGATTGCCGACACAATCTACGAAAATCTCAGGCAGCAGATCATCACCGGTGATCTGAACGCCGGTGAGAAGCTGCGCCAGGATCATATCGCCAAGGCCTTTGAGACCAGTCACGTCCCCGTGCGCGAGGCTCTGCTGCGGCTCGAGGGGCATGGCCTTGCCAAAAGCGAACCGCGGCGCGGTATGCGGGTCGCAGTCCTCGACCCGGCCGAGGTGCGCGAAGTGGTCGAAATGCGCGTGGTGCTTGAGCCTTTGGCCCTGCAGCATTCCGTGCAGAACATGACGCCCGGTGATGTGAAGCGCATGGATGAGGCGCGGATGGCGTGTGACGAGGCGCAGACCATGCCGGACTGGGAAACACGTAACCGGGTCTTTCACCGGACGCTCCTGACGCCCTGCGGCATGCCGCGTCTGCTGCATACGATTGATGACCTTCATATCGCCAGCGCACGCCACTTGTTTGCCCATTGGCGACCCAAGTGGAAACAGCGCGTCGACAAGGATCATCTGGCGATTGTTCAGGCGTTGAAACACAAGGATCTTGCCGCGGCAACGACCATCCTGATCCGCCATATCCGCCGCGCTAGCTGAGGGTCGGACAATTCCGCCGCAAAAGAGCCCCTGTTCGTCGCATTGCGCCGTGGGCTTGGCTTTCGTATAGGCCACACCGACACGAACAGATTCTGTAGGGAGACGCCCAATGTCCAATGCGCAACTGGAAGCCGCCATCGAATCCGCCTGGGAGGCGCGCGATACGATCACGCCCGCAACCACAGGCGAACAGCGCGACGCCATCGAAGACACGCTGAACGCGCTGGATAGCGGCGCTTTGCGCGTTGCGGAAAAGCTGGACAGCGGTGACTGGCATGTCAACCAGTGGGCCAAGAAAGCAGTTCTGCTGGGCTTCCGTATCAAGGACATGGAAATTCAGACCGGCGGCCCTCAGGCCGGTGGTTGGTGGGACAAGGTGGACAGCAAGTTCGCCGGTTGGAGCGAAGACCACTGGAAGGCCGCCGGTTTCCGTGCCGTGCCCAACTGCGTTGTCCGCAAGTCGGCCTATATCGCGCCGGGCGCAGTACTGATGCCGTCTTTCGTGAACCTCGGCGCCTATGTCGACGAAGGCACCATGGTGGATACATGGGCGACCGTCGGGTCCTGCGCACAGATCGGCAAGAACGTTCACTTGTCGGGCGGCGTCGGGATCGGCGGCGTGCTAGAGCCGATGCAGGCTGGCCCCACCATCATCGAAGACAATTGCTTCATCGGCGCGCGCTCTGAGGTGGTCGAAGGCTGCATCGTGCGCGAAGGCTCAGTTCTGGGCATGGGTGTGTTCATCGGGAAATCGACCAAGATCGTCGACCGTGAGACCGGCGAGGTCACCTATGGCGAGGTTCCGCCTTATTCCGTGGTCGTTGCAGGCTCGATGCCGTCCAAGAACAACATCAGCCTCTATTGCGCGGTGATCGTGAAACGGGTGGATGAAAAGACCCGCTCGAAAACCGGGATCAACGAATTGCTGCGAGACTAAGCGCATTTCATCGAAACGATTGGCCGCAGCCCTGTGCTGCGGCCTTTTTTGTTAGGCTTTGACAGGATAGCGGTCCGGCTCTTCAAACACGTCGATCACGCGTGAGCCTGCCTTGATCTTACCGCCATGCTCGACGCCGTCCGGGATGGAGTAGCTGTCGCCAGGGCGATAGATTCGGGTCTCCGTCCCTATCGTCAGCTCTACCTCACCTTCGATGACAGTGCCCCATTGGGCCTTGTGGGCGTGCATCGGCAGTTCAAAATCCTTAAGGAAAGTGAAAAACGCCACCAGCCCGGCATCAGAGCGGATCACGGCTGTTTGCACGACGTCCTCGGGGAAGGGAACGTCAAGGCTGGGAAAGTCGGTAATGAAAACTGGAAAGGTCATCAAACATCCCTAGTGGCTTGTGAAAATACCACTATGCAGAGTTGTCAGCTCCATGCAAATGCTTGACCGTGCAAGGGTGCAGGTCTATGGCCCCCTGCATGGAAAAGCAAAAGAAACCCTCTCGTCAGCAAGTCTATACCCTGCTCGTGCAGATCGGCCGCAAGGAGGGCGACGGCCTGCCAGACGGCGCGACCGGAGCGGCCCTGATGTGCTTTGCCAGTGGCGTGGACGAGGCAGAGGCCGTGCGTGAAACGGTTGCGATCCTGAAACAGGCCGACACGGCCCCTCTGGACGTGACCGGCTATGGCACATTGGCCGAGCGCGAGGCGCAGGGGCATGACATCGACCCTGATGAACGCGCCTTGATGCAGCGGGCACTGGACGAGAACGCGGTCATTGTCGCGCAGATGACGCCGTTTTTTGACGAAGGTGCAAAAGGCTGACGACTGGCCTTCTTGCATTGACGATCCGCTCGGCGCATATCCAGAGGGCTTTACTGGATTGAGGTTCCTCATGCGTCGCTGGATTTTCATCGCTGTTTCGGTTGCACTTGCCTCGGTCGCCCATGCCGAGACGCGCGTTCCTCAATCCCAAGCCGAAATCTCGCTTGGTTTTGCCCCTGTGGTGAAAGAGGCCGCGCCTGCGGTTGTGAACATCTATGCCAAGATCGTGCGGCAGGGGCGCTCGCGGCCGTTATTCTCGGACCCGTTCTTTCAGGATTTCTTTGGCCGCGGATTTGGAGAGCCTCAGCAGCGGGTCCAGAACTCGCTGGGTTCTGGCGTGATCTTGTCCGAGGATGGATATGTGGTGTCGAATTACCACGTGGTCGGCTCGGCCACTGAAATCCGTGTGGTCACGACAGACCGGCGCGAATTCACCGCCGAGGTGGTTTTGGGCCATGAGGAAAGCGATATCGCGATCCTGCGGCTGGAAGAGGCTCAGGACCTGCCCTTCCTGAACATGCGCGATTCGGATCACGTTGAGGTGGGCGAATTGGCCTTGGCGATCGGTAACCCGTTCGGGATCGGGCAGACGGTGTCCTCGGGCATTATATCGGGATTGGCGCGCACTGGCACGGCGACCGGGAACGCGCGCGGCTATTTTCTTCAGACCGATGCGGCGATCAACCCGGGCAACTCGGGCGGGGCTCTGATTGACGTGAATGGCGATCTGATCGGGATCAACACCTCGATCCTGACGCGGTCTGGTGGTTCAAACGGGATCGGTTTCGCCATCCCCGCCAATCTGGTGGCCGAATTCCTGCGGCAGGCGCAAGCTGGCAATGAAGTTTTTGTCAGCCCCTGGGCGGGTATGAGTGGCCAGCACATGAGCGCCGACATTGCCGAGTCTCTGGGTCTGGTGATCCCTATGGGCGTTGTGATCTCAGATTTGCACGACCTCAGCCCTCTGGCCGAGGCCGGGCTGCGAGTTGGCGATGTGGTCACACATGTGGACGGGGATGAGGTGAACTCTCCGGCCGAGATGAAATTCCGCATGTCCGTGGCGGGGGTCGGCGGCACCTCCGTTCTGACCCGCTTGCGCGGTGAGGAAAGCGACGACATCGAAGTGGCGCTGATCCGTGCGCCCGATACGCCGGATGCCGAAAAGACGACCTTGGATGAAAGCACAGTGCTGCCCGAACTGACCGTCTCGGGCGTCAACCCTGCTGTGATCATTGATCTGGGGCTTAAACTATCCCAATCCGGTGTCGTTGTTGTAGATCCCGGCCCATACGGCGCCCGCGCGGGTCTGCGTGTCGGCGACGTTCTGGAGGCGATCAATGGCGCAGACATCGCGCGCCCTAAGGACGTGGTGCACGCGTTGACCGATCCGGGTCGCAGGATCAACATGCTGATCCAACGTGGCGGCCGCAGCCTGTCCCTGCGATTCCGGCTGTAGCGCATGAGCGATCTGTTCGATACCGGCGCGGCCGAGCCAGCTGCGAACCCGCACCGCCCCTTGGCGGATCGCCTGCGTCCACAAACGCTGGCCGAAGTGATCGGGCAAGAGCAGGTTCTGGGCCCTGATGCGCCCTTGGGGGTCATGCTGGCCTCAGGCAGCCTGTCCAGCCTGATTTTCTGGGGGCCTCCGGGCGTTGGAAAAACGACCATCGCGCGATTGCTGGCGCAGGAAACCGATCTGCATTTCGTTCAGATCAGCGCGATCTTTACCGGTGTGCCGGACCTGAAAAAGGTGTTCGAAGCGGCAAAGATCCGGCGTCAAAACGGACAGGGGACGTTGCTGTTCGTGGATGAGATCCACCGCTTCAACAAAGCCCAGCAGGACGGGTTTCTGCCCCATATGGAAGACGGAACCATCCTGCTGGTCGGGGCCACGACCGAAAACCCGTCGTTCGAGTTGAACGCCGCGGTTTTGAGCCGATCGCAAGTTCTGGTACTGGAGCGCCTGAGCCTTGTTGATCTGGAACGTCTGACCCAACGGGCCGAGAAAGAGCTGGGCAAAGCGCTCCCCCTGACGCCTGCCGCACGTGATGCACTGCACGAGATGGCGGACGGTGACGGGCGAGCTTTGCTGAACCTGATCGAACAGGTCGCCGCGTGGAAGGTTGACGCACCGCTGGACTCGGATGCGCTGTCGACGCGCCTGATGCGGCGCGCGGCGAAATACGACAAATCCAGCGATGAGCACTACAACCTGATCTCAGCCTTGCACAAATCGGTGCGCGGTTCAGACCCGGACGCAGCGCTCTATTGGTTTGCGCGGATGCTGACCGGGGGCGAGGACCCGCGTTATCTGGCCCGTCGGATCACCCGCATGGCGGTTGAGGATATCGGTCTGGCCGACCCTCAGGCGCAGGTGATCTGTTTGCAATCGTGGGAGACTTATGAACGGCTCGGCTCGCCCGAGGGAGAGCTGGCGCTGGCGCAGGCACTCGTCTATCTGGCGCTGGCGCCGAAATCGAACGGGGCCTATGTGGGCTACAAGGCCGCGATGCGCCTGGCGAAGCAATCGGGCAGTGAGCCGCCGCCCAAGCATATCCTGAACGCGCCCACTTCGTTGATGAAGGATCAGGGCTACGGCGACGGTTACGCCTATGACCACGATGCAGAAGATGGGTTCTCGGGTCAGAACTACTTCCCCGAGACGATGAAGCGGCCTGTGCTGTATCAACCAGTCGAACGTGGGTTCGAGCGTGAGTTGAAGAAGCGGCTGGACTATTTCGCCAAGCTGCGCACGCAGCGCAACAGCGGGTAACGCAGGGTCAATTTCGCGCTGCCGTGGCGTCACAGGCGACAGGTGGCACACATCCGGCTTCCCTTGGGTCAATGACCATGAGGGAGGACATGTCATGCCCGTTTCCATAGACAAAACCGAAGACGTTTGGACCATCATCCATGACCGGCCCGAGGCGCGGAACGCTGTTGACCCGGATCACGCGAAGGCTCTGGTGGATGCGTTTCTCGAGTTCGAACACGGCCCTGCAAAGGTTGCCGTTTTCTGGGGGAAGGGGGGCAATTTCTGCGCCGGGTGGGACTTGAAGCTCGCCGCCAGCCTGTCTGACCCTGAACTGGGTGAGGCCTATTACGAGAAACACAGTTTTCCTATTGGATCCGCCACCTCGACGCTCGGGCCAATGGGGCCATCTCGGCTGGAATTGTCAAAGCCAGTCATCGGAGCCATCGACGGTGCAGCCGTGGCCGGTGGGATGGAGTTGGCCTTGTGGTGCGACATACGGGTGATGGCTGAGACGGCTTACCTTGGGGTTTTTTGTCGCCGCTGGGGAATTACTCTGATGGACGGCGGCACAGTTCGCTTGCCGCGCTTGGTTGGGCAGGGCAAAGCGCTTGAGATCGCTCTGACCGGGCGCAAGGTTGATGCTGAGGAGTGCTATCTGATCGGGTTGGCAGAGAAAGTCGTGCCGCATGGAGAAGCGCGGGCCGCTGCCGAGGCCATGGCCTACGACATCGCCCGTTTCCCGCAGGAGGCTGTGCGGGCCGACCGGCGCTCGATCATCGAAACGCGTGGGATGTCGGTGCGCGATGGGCTTAAGGTTGAATGGGCCAACGGTCTGGAGGCGATCCGGCGCGAGGGGACCGCAGGCGCAGGGCGGTTCCGAGACGGGGCCGGGCGACATGGGGATTTCTTGAATATCTGAAACACCTACGATTGCTTGACTCTCGACCCGTTGCAGGCCACAGACGCGCATGTTTTCTAGGATAGTGGTAACAGGATACTCTGGGCGGATCGGCCGCGCGGGACAAGGGGCGATGGCATGAGTGGCGTGCAGATGATTACGGTCGCAGAAGGTGACGGAGACCAGCGTGTGGATCGTTGGCTGCGCCGCCTGTTTCCGCATGTCAGCCAGGGGCGGATCGAAAAAATGTGTCGCAAGGGTGAGTTGCGTGTGGATGGCAGCCGCGCCAAGGCCTCGACCCGGCTGGAGGTTGGGCAGGTCGTCCGAGTGCCCCCGCTGCCGGATGCCGATCACAAGCCTGCCGAGGTGAAGCGCAGCGTGTCCGAGGCCGATGCGAAGATGATCCGGTCCTGCGTGATCTATCGTGACGATCACGTTTTGGCACTGAACAAACCGCACGGCTTGCCGGTGCAGGGCGGCAGCGGCCAGACCCGCCACGTCGACAGCCTGTCTGAGGCTTTGCGCTTTGGCTATGATGAGAACCCGCGGCTGGTCCATCGGCTGGACAAGGACACCTCGGGCGTTCTGCTGCTGGCCCGCACGCGAGAGGCTGCAAAGGGGCTGACTGCTGCCTTCCGCCACCGCGATACACGCAAGATCTATTGGGCGCTAGTCGCCGGTGTGCCGACGCCCTATCTGGGCGAGATCAAGACCGGTCTGGTCAAGGCCTCGGGCCATGGCAAGCAGGGCGAGGGTGAGAAGATGATCCCCGTCCATATGGGCGACATCGACAGCACGCCGGGGGCGAAGCGGGCGCATACCCACTACGCAACGCTCTACCGTGTCGCGGGCCGCGCCGCTTGGGTTGCGATGGAGCCGATCACGGGCCGGACTCACCAGTTGCGCGCGCATATGGCCGCGATCGGGCATCCGATCATTGGCGACGGCAAATATGGTGGCTCGGGTCAGGAAAACCTCGGCGATGGCTGGGGCGCGCAATTGGGTGGGATTATCAGCAAAAAGCTGCACCTGCACGCACGGCGCCTGTCTTTCCAGCACCCGATGACCCGTAAGCCGATCACGGTCGAGGCCCCTCTGCCCGAGCACATGAAGCACAGCTGGGACACGTTTGGCTGGACCGAAGACCTTGCCGCCGACGACCCCTTCGAGGAGCTGCAATGAGCGCACCGCTGCGTTTGGTCCTGTTCGATGTCGATGGCACGCTGGTCGACAGTCAGGGCAGCATCGTCCATTCGATGACGACCAGTTTTCAGGCCGCCTCGGTCGAGGTGCCAAGCCGCGAGGCCATTCTGTCGATTGTTGGTCTGTCTTTGCCTTTGGCCATTGCGCAGCTTGTGCCACAGCAGTCGACGACGGTTCAGGCGCAATTGGTAGAAGGGTACAAGCAGGCCTATCACGCGCACCGGCTGGATCTTGGCGCGGCGAGTTCCCCCCTTTATCCCGGTGCACGCGATGCGATCGAAGCCCTGCATGCGGTGCCCGAGATTCTGCTGGGCGTCGCCACCGGCAAATCGCAACGCGGTCTGGATGCGCTGATCGAAGCGCATGGGCTGGAGCGCTATTTCGTAACCCGTCAAGTGGCGGATCATCACCCCTCAAAACCTCATCCCTCGATGGTTCAGACTGCGTTGGCGGAAACCGGTGTTGAGGCTGCGCATGCGGTCATGATCGGGGATACCAGCTTTGACATGGACATGGCCGCCGCTGCAGGCGTGACCGGGATTGGGGTGTCGTGGGGGTACCACGACACTGCTGCGCTAAGTGCGGCCTCTTGTGTGATTGAAACATTCGACCAGCTGCCGGATGCGCTGGCCACTCTTTGGAAGTGAAGACATGAGCGACTGGAAACCGAAACGCTTTTGGACAAACAGCACCGCGGTCGAGGCCGAGGATGGCTATACGGTCGAGCTGGATGGCCGCCGGGTCAAAACGCCGGCCAAGGCCGCATTGATTCTGCCGACCAAAGCGATGGCCGAAGCCGTCGCTGCTGAATGGGATGCGCAAGACAAAGAGGTGGACCCGACCACCATGCCCTTTACCCGCTCGGCCAATGCGGCGATTGACAAGGTGCGCATCCAGCACGGCGAAGTAGCGGATATGCTGGCGGACTATGGCGACTCCGATCTGCTGTGCTATCGCGCCACCCATCCTCAGGAACTGCAGGAGCGTCAGGCCGCAGACTGGGATCCCGCGTTGGACTGGGCCGCCGAGACCCTGCAGGCCCGACTGATTCCCGTGGCGGGTGTACTGCACCGACCCCAATCGGCTGAGGCATTGGTGCAGTTGCGTCAGCAGGTCCATGCGCTGGACGCGTTTCAGTTGGCGGCTTTCCACGATTTGGTCAGCTTGTCTGGGTCGTTGATTCTGGGATTTGCGGCGGCGCAGGGTTGGCGCAAACCGGACGAGATATGGCGCATTTCGCGACTTGATGAGGCCTGGCAGATCGAACAATGGGGCCATGATGACGAAGCCCACGCCGTGGCGGAAACAAAGAAAGCCGCGTTTTTGCACGCCAAGACCTTCTTCGATCTCTCTGTTTGATCCTTCCAACGTTGGTTTTTTTACGCATCTGCCTAATCGAGAGGCGGAGACCCATCGTTTTCCCTGATCCGACCCTTGACGTTTGTTTATGAATGCGACCAAACTCAAGCCCACTAAAGGGGAGACACCTTTGGGGTAACCTTTCCGGCATCCACTATGCCGGGCAGAGCCGCCCTTACCGGGGCGGAAAATCAGGAAGAGGTAAAAATGAAAAAATCCGTAATCTTGGGCGCGGCAACAGTGGCCGGTCTGGCCGCAGGTGCTGCCGCGGCGGGAACTGTAGACGACGTCAAGGCGCGCGGCACTCTGAACTGTGGTGTGACCACCGGTCTGGTTGGCTTCGCTGCACCTGACGCGAATGGCGAATGGAAAGGCTTCGACGTATCGCTGTGCCGTGCCGTTGCCGCCGCTGTTCTAGGTGACGCAAACGCAGTTGAATTCGTTCCGACAACCGGCAAGACGCGCTTCACCGCTCTGGCCTCGGGCGAGATCGACATGCTGGCCCGTAACACCACATGGACCTTCAGCCGCGACGTCGACCTGAAGTTCGAATTCACCGGCGTGAACTACTATGACGGTCAGGGCTTCATGGTTCCCAAGGCGCTGGGCGTAAGCTCGGCCAAGGAACTGGACGGCGCAACCGTCTGCATCCAGACCGGCACTACCACCGAGCTGAACCTGGCCGATTTCTTCCGTGCCAACAACATCAGCTACGAGCCGGTTCCGATCGAAACCAACGCCGAAGCGCAGCAGCAGTACTTGGCTGGCGCATGTGACGTTTACACCACCGACGCTTCGGGCCTGGCCGCAACCCGCGCCACGTTCGAAAACCCTGGTGACCACGTCCTGCTGCCCGAAATCATCTCGAAAGAGCCGCTGGGCCCGCTGGTCCGTCACGGCGATCACGAGTGGGGCGATGTTGTCCGCTGGACCCTGAACGCACTGGTCTCGGCTGAAGAGCTGGGCGTGACCTCGGCAAACATCGACGAGCTGGCAGCTGGGACCGACAACCCGGAAGTCAACCGTCTGCTGGGCACCGAAGGTACTCTGGGCGAGATGCTGGGTCTGGACGCTCAGTGGGCCATGCGCGCCATCAAGGCGGACGGCAACTATGGTGAAGTGTTTGCCAAGAACATCGGTGAAGAAACTCCGATCGGTCTGGCACGCGGCCTGAACGCTCAGTGGACCGAAGGCGGCCTGCTGTACTCGCCGCCTTTCCGCTAAGACATCCACGGAGAAGGGCGCAGGACATCCTGCGCCCTTTTTCACTAAAGCTTACGCGAACGGACGCAGAGCGGGGACAACCTCGCCATAAAAACAAAGTCCGCTAGCTACGGGGATTCCAAAATATGTCGACTATGACTGACCCGCCGAAAGCTGATTTTCGGCTGTCGATGCTCATAAACGATACCCGCTACAGATCGCTGACCTTTCAGGTGATCGCGGCTATCGCCATTGCGCTATCCATTTGGTATCTGGGCAACAACCTGATCCAGAACCTTCGGGCCGCCGGCCTGAACATATCCTACACATTCCTCGGCGATTCCGCCGGGTACGACATCAACCAACGTCTGATCGAATATGACAGCCAGTCCTCGCATGGGCGGGCTGCGGTTGTGGGGCTTTTGAACACGCTGCTCGTGGCGTTTCTGGCCTGTATCACCGCAACAATATTCGGAGTGATCGCCGGGGTTCTGCGGCTTTCGAACAACTGGCTCGTCTCAAAGCTGATGGCGGTCTATGTCGAGATCTTCCGCAACATTCCGGTTCTGATCTGGATCATCATCATCTTCACGATCATGACGGCCGTTCTGCCGGGGCCGCGGGCGTTCCGCGGTGACAACCCGACGTCGAGCATGCTGTTTGATGCCTTCGCCTTCACCAACCGTGGGGTCTATATCCCCCGTCCGGAATTCGCGTATGGCCTGTTCAGTGCAACCATTCTGAACTGGCTGCTGGTGATTGCCGGTCTGGTCGGATCATGGTTCGCCTCGCGCGAGATCGAAAAGCGGGCGACCAAGAAGCAGGAAGAGACCGGTGAACGCCCCAGAACGCTGCTGGTGAAGCTGGGCGTCTGGCTGGTGCCGTTTGCGTTGCTGATGGTTCTGATGGGCCTGACTTGGGACATTCCCGCGCTGAAGGGCTTTAACTTCAGCGGAGGTATCAAGGTTGGTGGTCCTCTGATCGCTTTGTGGTTCGCTTTGTCGATCTACACTGGGGCCTTCATCGCGGAAAACGTGCGGGCCGGTATTCAGGCGATCTCAAAAGGTCAGACCGAGGCTGCGGCCGCTCTGGGTCTGCGTCAGGGTCGGATCATGAATCTGGTCATTCTGCCGCAAGCGCTGCGGGTGATTATTCCGCCGCTGATTTCGCAGTATCTCAACATCACCAAAAACTCGTCTCTGGCGATTGCCGTGGGCTACGCGGATATCACCGCGACGCTGGGCGGTATCACCCTGAACCAGACCGGTCGTGCGATCGAATGTGTTCTGCTCTTGATGCTGTTCTACCTCACCGCCTCGCTGGTAATCTCGATGGTGATGAACGTCTACAACGCATCCGTCAAGTTGAAGGAGCGCTGAGCCATGGCCGATCAAACAACCAATCCGATCGCTTTCGTGGCCGAAGGTACCATCCCTCCCTCTCCGCCCCCGGCGAATGAGACGGGCGTGGTCAAATGGCTGCGTGAGAATCTGTTCTCTGGCGTTGCCAACACCATCCTGACGGTTCTGTCGCTGATCCTGATCTACATCCTTCTGAAGAACACGTTGCCGTGGATTCTGAACGGGGTGTGGAATGCGAACTCGCTGGCAGAGTGTCGAGAGATTCTGGGTGGCAAGACAGGCGCGTGTTTCGCGGTTCTGACCGAACGCTGGCCACAGCTGATCTACGGCTTCAAATACCCGGTTGACGCTTACTGGCGCCCCAACCTGGCCTTTGTGCTGATGCTGGTGGCCTTTGCGCCGGTGCTGTTTTTCGACCTGCCGCGGAAGATGCTGATCTTCACAGCGCTCTACCCGTTCATTGCATTCTGGCTGATCTGGGGTGGCACCATTCTGGTCCCGCTTGTGGCTCTGCTGGGTTGCGTCGCGGGCGGCGCGGTTTTCCAGAAATTCGGCAAGAACAGCTTTGCGGCCGGCTTCTTCGGGGCCATCGTTGTGGCGCTTGTCGTTTGGAATGTCGGCGGAGCGCTGATACCGGAAGGTGCTTCTGAAGACGCGATGCTTACAGCTGTTCCCAGCCGTGATCTTGGTGGCTTCATGCTGAATATGATGCTGGGTGTCACCTGTGTGTCACTGTCGGTTCCGCTGGGCATCGCCCTGGCACTGGGCCGCCAGTCCGACATGCCGCTGATCAAGTGGGTGAGCGTTATCTTCATCGAATTCATCCGTGGCGTGCCTCTGATCACGCTGCTGTTTGTGGCTTCGGTGATGCTGGCCTACTTCTTCCCGCCTGACAGCACGGTCGACCTGTTCCTGCGCGTTGTGATCATGATCACCATGTTCTCAGCCGCCTACATCGCCGAGGTGATCCGCGGCGGTCTGGCAGCGCTTCCACGTGGACAGTATGAAGCAGCAGACAGCCTTGGTCTGGATTACCCTCAGGCGATGCGTCTGATCATCCTGCCGCAGGCTCTGAAGATTTCGATCCCTGGTATCGTGAACGTGGCCGTTGGCCTGTTCAAGGACACCACACTGGTTTCGGTCATTTCGATGTTCGATCTGGTGGGCATGATCCGGGGCCCCATCCTGGCGTCAACCGAATGGAACGGCGTCTATTGGGAACTTCTGGGCTTTGCCGCGCTTCTGTTCTTCGTCGTCTGCTACGGCATCTCTCAATATTCTCAGTGGCTCGAGCGTCGCCTTGCCACCGATCATCACTAAGGAGTTCAACACATGTCTGAACTTGCAATTGACCGCGAAATCGACCGCTCGAAGATGCAGGTGAGCGACGAGGTCGCCATCGACATTAGCGGAATGAACAAGTGGTACGGCTCGTTTCACGTGCTGCGCGACATCAATCTAACCGTCAACCAAGGCGAGCGGATTGTTATCGCGGGCCCGTCCGGCTCGGGCAAATCCACCCTGATCCGCTGCCTGAACGCGCTGGAAGAACACCAGCAGGGCAAGATCGTGGTGGACGGGATCGAACTGTCGAATGACCTGAAAAACATCGACAAGATCCGGTCCGAGGTTGGTATGGTGTTTCAGCACTTCAACCTGTTCCCGCATTTGACCATTCTGGAGAACTGCACGCTGGCCCCGATTTGGGTGCGCAAGACGCCCAAGAAAGAGGCTGAAGAGCGCGCGATGCATTTCCTTGAAAAGGTGAAGATCCCCGATCAGGCGTTAAAGTACCCGGGTCAGCTTTCCGGTGGTCAGCAACAGCGTGTGGCGATTGCCCGCTCGCTCTGCATGATGCCGCGGATCATGCTGTTTGATGAACCGACATCGGCGCTGGACCCCGAGATGATCAAAGAGGTGCTCGACACCATGATTGAGCTGGCCGAAGAAGGCATGACCATGCTCTGTGTGACCCACGAGATGGGCTTTGCCCGTCAGGTCGCCAACCGCGTGATCTTCATGGATGCCGGCCAGATCGTGGAACAGAACGAACCGGAAGAGTTCTTCAACAACCCGAAGAGCGAACGCACCAAGCTGTTCCTCAGCCAGATCCTCGGACATTGATCGAGATTACATCAAAGGAAAGGCGGGGTTTTGCCCCGCCTTTTTTCATTTCAGAAGCTCGCGCGGGATCGCGAAGCCCAAGACCTTGCCGCTTTGCTTCTGGATGTCAGACCACCTGTCGATCTCAAACTGGATTACCGTTGTGGCGCAGGTCGGGTAGTCGTCGAACCGAGCGTGCTCGGGCGCGGTTTCGACAAGCTGAGCCGCGAATTGGGCAATACCGGGGTTGTGACCCAGCATCATCACGGTTCGGCCTGTTGCCGTCTTTAACTCAGCCAGCATCGCATCCGGCCCCGCCAGATAGAGGTCATAGGCGTAATAGGCATTTTCAGCATTCAGACCCATGTGGTCCCAAGTCTCGCGCGTGCGGACAGAGTTCGAGCTCAGAAGTTCATCCGGAACCCAGCCGTTATTCTTGAGCCAAGATCCAATCGCCGGGGCTGACGCTCGCCCACGTTTGTTCAGTGGTCTCTCATGATCGCTAAGGTTGGGGTCATCCCAGCTGGACTTGGCATGGCGGGTCAGGATCAGGGTGTGTGTCATGACGGATGAAAGGCCCTCATATGATGTGCGGATTGGTCCGGGTCTCGGCCTGCGCGGGTGCTGACAGGGCAGGAGAGGCGCGCGAGGCATCCTCCGGTCATGCAGACCTGCCCCTCGGGCGTGGCAAGGTGAGCGTGGCAGGCGTCGACATTGTAAAAGCTTTGATCATTCAGCGCACCCACCGGGCAGGTCTGCGTGCAAGGCGCTGGGCATGAGGTGCAGGGCGAAGGGGCGATTGCTTGGGGAATCGCGAATTCATCGTCGAAATGAAGCGCGCCGCGCAATGAGATCATCATGCCCATCTGGTCATGTACCAGCGCGCCCACCGGGCTGCTGAAGGTTCGCCCGGATTTCAACGCCCAGTCAATGAACGGCGCGTATGGAGGGCCGCCGAAGGGAAAATGCGCCTCGGCGCCCAATTCCTGTGCCAATTGCCCAACCACACGGAGTGACCAACGATCTACCGGGTCCTTGCCCTGCCATTCCGGCGCGGCTTTCAACTGGGGCCAGAACTCGGGCCCTGCGCCCAAAAGGATCAGCGTTCCGCCATCCAGTTGTTTCGCTTGAACCTGACGCGGGTGCAGCGCGCCCATGACGATCAGCCCAACCCGCTGCGCTGCGTGTTCGACACGGTCATAAATGTTGTGAGAGGAGGCGGGCTGTTGGGTCATATCTCCTCCGGTTTGGTATTAGTCGGGGCGTATCAGCGACCCGGCGCCGTGTTCGGTGAACAGCTCCAGCAGGACTGCGTTGGGCGCGCGCCCGTCCAGAATAACCACCGCGCGTACGCCGCTATGCAGCGCATCCAGCGCGGTTTCGGTCTTTGGGATCATACCACCGGCAATGGTGCCTTCCAGAGTCATTTCACGGATCTGACCAGACTTCAGCTCAGTCACCACGTCGCCAGCGGCGTTCTTGACGCCCGAGACGTCCGTCAGCAGCAGCAGGCGGTCGGCTTTTAGCGCCGAGGCGATAGCCCCCGCAGCTGTGTCGCCGTTTACGTTAAAGGTCTCGCCCTCGGTGCCCGCGCCAAGTGGTGCGATGACCGGGATGACGTCATGCGAGAACAGGTCGTGCAGGACCTTGGGGTCCATCTTCGACGGAGACCCCACAAAGCCCAGCGAAGGATCGGTCTGTTCGCAGGTCATCAGGTTGGCGTCCTTGCCCGACAGGCCCACAGCGGTGCCGCCCTGACGGTTGATCGCCTGCACGATCCGCTTGTTCACAAGGCCGGAGAGGACCATCTCGACCACTTCGACCGTCGCTTTGTCAGTGACGCGTTTGCCGCCTACAAACTCGGACTGGATGTCCAGCTGTTTGAGCATCGCGTTGATCATCGGTCCACCGCCATGCACGATCACCGGGTTCACCCCGACCTGCCGCATTAGCACGACGTCGCGGGCAAAGCTGTCCATCGCCTCATCGCTGCCCATAGCGTGGCCGCCCAGCTTTATGACGACAATCGCGCCATCATAGCGCTGCAAATAGGGCAACGCGCTGTTCAGGGTTGCGGCGGTGGCGATCCAATCCCGGTTCATGTCTCGTGTCTTCATGGCTGTCTGTCCTCTGATCCACCCTGTTAGGGCGTTTGAACCGGACTGCCAAGACCATACCGCAGCAAATGCAGGCTATGCGGGCCGCACCGGGTTGGCGCGGCCCCTGTTCAGATCAGCTCATCGCGCGTTTCATCGCGGGAATATTGCTGAGGATCAGCAGGTCGAAGGCCAGTACACCCAACAGGGTCAGCCCTACCAGCGGGAAAGCCATAGCTGTGAATAGCCCGATCAGGACCGCGCCTTTCCACAGCGGGAGTTCCGCTGGCATCGGTGGAGCCGCCAGACGACGCGCCTTTTGCGGGCGGCGCTTGACCCACATCACCACGCCCGAGACGCAGACGAAGATCACCGACAGGCAGAACACCACGTTGAGAATGAAGTTCCACGTGCCCATCAACCCCATATGGAATGGGATTCCGACTGCCATGGATTTGCCCATCAGCGAATAGTCCTCATACCGGACATCGGCCAGGATTTTGCCGGTGTACTGGTCGACATGGACTGTTCGGTCGTTCACCGGATCGGTCGAGTCGCTACTCATGCTGTCGCGGTTGAGTGTCCAGACGCCATCCTCGCCGCCCGGATAGGCCACGCGGAATCGCCCGCTTATCTCCAATGCGGTCCCCAATGCGACCAGGGCGTCGATGTCGATTACAGTGCCCTCTGGCACGCCCTGAATTCCGGCGTCAGAGCCAGAGGCAGGCATGGGTGTTTGCTCTAGCGCCCACGGCACATCGTTCTGATGACCGTGGTTCATGCTGGCGTGGGTTTCATCCGACAAGGGTACGTTGTCCCACTTCTCGGCTGGGAAGCTGCTCCAGGGTTGAACAATCATACCGCCCCAGACCCCAGCCCAAGACAGGCCCGAGACAAGGAAGACGACCAGCAAGAGTGACATCCAGAAGCCGACCACCGCGTGCAGGGACTTCCACAATGCGCGCCCTCGCGCCTGGAGGTTGGGTACAAAACCCGCCATCACATTGCCGCGCGGCCACCAAAGATAGAGGCCAGTGAACACAAGAACGAGACTCAATCCTGCTGCGATTTCAAGGATGCGGTCGCCAGTGGTACCGATCAGAAGGGTCGAGTGGATATTGTCCGCCAGATCATACCATCCGGCACGGCGATCCCAGGTTTCCAGCACCTGACCGGCGTAAGGATCGACCGCGACCAAGCGTTGGCCTGCATCGGTTTTGACGCGGAAGACGGTCGCCAGATCCTCGGCCTTGGGACCGATCCATTCGACGACCTGCCCGGGAACCTCGGCCAAAGCGACTTCGGCCTGTTGCGAGACGGGCAGGGCTTTGCCTTCGACCGTGACGGCGATTTTCTCGCCATCGCGCCCGTCAAACTGGGTTATGAACATCATCATCAAACCGGTGACGGCGAGGATGATCAGAAACGGGATCACGAAAATCCCGGCGTAGAAATGCCACCGCCACGCGGCAAAGTAGAATTTTTGCGCAGCTGTATTCTGCATCGGGGCCGTGCCCGAAGTTTGGCTATCCATTGCCATTTGAAATCTCCATATACAGACATCCCTCGCGCGCAGGTACGCGCAGGGTAAAAACAAGGTTTCGCTGTTTCAGGAGGAGTGGGGTGGTCCCCGCGCATCATAGCGGGCGTAAAACCCCGCACTTCGATGGGTGAAATCGGAATGATCCCAGCGCGGCTGCAGTTGGAAATCCGCCAGAATGATCAACTCAAACCCGGGCAAATTGGCATCCGCAGTGAGCCCCGCAAAAGGGCACATGGAGCGCGTGTCATGCTCATCATGGATTGGATCGTCCGGGTCCAGATCGACCCATTGCTCGACCATTCCCTCACCTGTGCAAAGCACCAGTAGGATCTTGCCGTCATTGCCTTGCGCAGGCATCCAGCCCTGCGGAATTGCACTGGTCGTGAGCAGTGCAAGCAGGGTCAGAACACCAAAGACGCGCAGGATTAGGGTCATTCCAGATGGGCAATGATAGAGCGTAGCGTCGGCACCCCATCCCCTTTTTCCGAGGATGTCAAAACGATCTCGGGGTAGGCGGCAGGGTGTTTGGACAGGGCTTTACGCACTTGGTTCAGCACTTTCTCGCGGTCGTTGGCCTTCACCTTGTCGGTCTTGGTCATGACGCATTGAAAGGTCACGGCGCTGGTGTCCAGCAGCTTCATGATCTCATCATCCACAGGCTTCACCCCATGGCGTGAGTCGATCAGAACAAAGGCGCGACGCAGGGTTTGCCGCCCGCTAAGATACTGTTTCAGCAGCCGCTGCCATTTCTCAACTACCTTGACCGGAGCATTTGCGTAGCCATAGCCGGGCAGGTCCACCAGATACAGCTCAGGACCTTGGGTGAAAAAGTTGATCTCTTGCGTGCGGCCCGGTGTGTTTGAGGCGCGCGCGAGGCCCTTGGTGCCGGTCAGCGCGTTGATCAGGCTGGACTTTCCGACATTCGAGCGTCCAGCAAAACAGACCTCAAGCCGGTCGGGGGCGGGTAGGCCGTTCATCGCGACGACGCCTTTGACGAACTCGGATTCACCTGCAAACAGCTTGCGCCCACGCTCCAGCGCGAACGCGTCAGGATCTTCGGCAAGCGGAAAGGGCAGGGCAGTCATAGCAGTTGAACCTTGTCGTCAATGCGGATTTCACCGCCTCGGATCACCTCGGCATAAACGCCGAAATCCTGATGGACCCAGCTGTTCAGGGCACCAAGTGTATCTGCGTCCCGCTCGCCCGTGTCGGGGTTTGCAGTGGTCGCCAGACAGCGCGTGATCCGTTCGCGCACGTGGAACACGGCCTGTCCAATCTGAACTTCACGCCCGAGCCAATCGAACTCCTCCCACAAGGGCAGGCCATTGAACCAGATATTGCCGCGCCAGCGGACAGGCGACAGCTCACGACCCAGCTTCTGTTCGACCGCGCGGTGGCTGGCCATGTTGCACAGGCTGATTGAGGGGAAATCACTGTCGGTCATTCCCCGACCGGGCACACGCACGATCCGCGCCGATGCTGCGCGATCCGCAGGCATCAGTGGTTTGACCCACTCCAAAAACACGTCCTGCTGGGTATCGGGTGCAAAGCTCAGATCCGGACGATCAGGGTGGCGAAGGGTCACGCTGTCGCCGTGGGATTCGGCCGAGATTGCCATCAGCTTGGGCGCCTTCGCACCGCGGCTGAAATTTACGCAGGGTGCCCATTCCGAGCCGTCGGTCCTGGCAGCCTCATGCGCGACGGCCCAAACACGATCCCCGGGCATGGTCTGCCCGGGGAGTACAGTGATCTCGGTCAGGGCTTCTCGCCCATGGCTCTTGATCGGGTGCCGCCAGATGGCTGAGACCTGCCCGCTCATTTGCCGTCCGTCTTCGGCGTACGCTTGAAGCCGGACTTGATGTTGCCGAACACGTCCGGCTTATATCCTTGGCTGCGCATGATCAGATACTGCTGGGTGAAGGTGATGGTGTTGTTGGCAATCCAGTAAACCACCAGACCGCTGGCAAACCCGCCCAGCATGAACATGAAGACCCACGGCATCCAGGCAAAGATCATCGCCTGTGTCGGATCGGTTGGCGCCGGGTTCAGCTTTTGCTGTAGCCACATCGAGATACCCAGCAGCAGGGGCAGGATCCCGATAAAGATCAGCGCAAGGAAACTTTCGGGCGCGGGTGCGGCCCAGGGCAACAAGCCAAACAAGTTGTAGATCGAGGTCGGGTCCGGCGCGCTGAGGTCCTGGAACGGACCAAACCACGGGGCCTGACGCAGTTCGATAGTGACGAAAATCACCTTGTACAGCGAGAAGAAGATCGGGATCTGCATCAGGATCGGCAAACAGCCCGCGGCGGGGTTTACCTTTTCCTTCTTGTACAGCTCCATCATGCCCTGCTGCATCTTCTGCCGGTCGTCGCCCGCAGCCTCTTTCAAGGCCTCCATCTGCGGCTGAAGCTCCTTCATCTTCGCCATCGAGACGTAGGATTTGAACGCCAGCGGGAACAGGATTGCCTTGATGATCAGCGTCAGGCCGATGATGGACCATCCCATGTTGCCGATCAGGAGGTTAATGTTGTGCAGCAGCCAGAAAATCGGTTTCGTCAGGAAGAAGAACCAACCCCAGTCGATGCTGTCGATGAATTTCTGAACGCCCTCGGATTGGTATTCCCGAATGGCTTCCCATTCCTTCGCGCCCGCGAACAGTCGGGTGCTGACCTCTTCCGTCGCACCCGGAGCCACTGTCAGGGTCGGAAGCACGGTTTCGGTCTGATAGATTTTGCGGCGCGAGTCGTATTTTGCGGCCGCCTTGAAGGCCGATCCGGGCTCGGGGATCAGTGTTGTCATCCAGTAGTGATCGGTGAACCCGATCCAGCCGTCCTCTTTGACTTGATAGACCTCGGCCTGAGCGCGTTCGTTCGGGTCGATGTCAAAGTCGCGGACATCGCCATAGTCGACCTCGGTCAAGGTTCCGTCGGCCATGCCGATCACCCCTTCATGCAGGATGAAGAAGTTCTTGAGGCCCGGCAGATCGCCGTCTTCGCCAATGCCATGGCGGGCCAGAATGCCGTAAGGGGCCATGCTGACCTCGGCGCCGGTGGCGTTTTCGACCGACTGGGTCACCGAGAACATGTAGTTTTCATCCACCGAGACTGTTCGGCGGAAGGTCAGGCCGTTGCCGTTGTTCCACGCCAGAGTGATGGGGGTGTCCACGCCCAATGTCTCGCCCTGCTCAAGGGTCCAAAGGGTGTTGGGGCCGGGAACGTCCGTGCCGCTCACACCGGATCCGGGGGCCCAGCCATAGAGGGCGTAGTAGGCCGAATCCGACCCGACAGGGGCCAGAAGTTCGACGATCGGTGCGCCTTCCTCAAGAGAGGTTTTGTAATCCTTCAGGAACAGCTCATCAATGCGGCCGCCCGACAGCGACAGGCTGCCTTTCAGACGGGGCGTATCAATCGCAACGCGCGGGGCCTGTTCTTCGGGCTGAGCCTCTTCCGCGGTTGCGGTTGCCTCGCCAACCGTTCCGGTACCGCTTGCGCTGGGCGTTTGAATCTCGGACCCTTCGGTTGCCGCTATCTCGGTCTGTTCCGTTCCGGGCGTGGGTTCCGGCGGAGGGAACAACACGAACCAGACCAGGATCACGAGAAAGCTGAGCGCGGTTGCAAGGATGAGATTCTTGTTCTGATCGTCCATCTGGGACAGCCACCTTGAGCAGTGAAAGACACCCGCAGGGTTCAACAGAGTGCAGGCCCAAAGGTCAAGCGGAATCGGCTGCAAATTCGTCGCGCCGTGGCATTCCGGGGCACTCTTTCACGGAATTCAGCCGGTTTGGCGTCCGATTTTCGGAACCCCGTTCATCTTGCCGTTATGCGCGGCCATCCAGTCCAGCGTCTTTTCGAACGGCATTGGCTTGCCGATACCAAAGCCCTGCACGTGATCACATCCAAGCTGGGCCATCAGGGCATGCTCCCCCGGTGTCTCGACCCCTTCCGCCAGCGTCTCCAGATTCAAGCGTTCGGCCATGGTCAGGACGGCGCTGGCCATCTGTTGCTGACTGGGGTCCTGATCGGATTTGGCAACGAATGAGCGGTCGATTTTGATCCGCGTGACATTGAACCGCTTGATCGACGCGATCGAGGCATGGCCGGTGCCGAAATCATCCAGATCAATACAGCACCCCAAAGCTGCAAGGCCGGTAACATTGCGGGTGATCACGTCGTCGGGGCGGCGGGAAAAGACGGTCTCTAACACTTCGACGGTCAGTCTGTCGGGGGTCAGATCGAATTGATCCAGCTCCCATTTGAGGCGGTCGATCAAACCCGGTGCGCGCAGCTCATCCGAAGAGAAGTTGACGCCTATACGCGGCACAATAACGCCCGCCCTGTCCCAGGCCCGCATGGCGGTGAAGGCGTGGTGCCGGATGGCCTGACCCAAACGCTCCATCAAGTCGGCTTGTTCGGCGAAGGGCAGGAAGACTTGTGGGCTTAGCACGCCTTTCTGCGGATGTTCCCATCGAGCCAGCGCCTCAAAACCCGTAACGCGGCCGGTATCCGTGGATACCTGTGGTTGGAACCATGGGCGGATATCGCCATGATCCAGCGCCGCCTCGAACTCTTTACGCAGATTGCTGCGGATCAGTGACCTGCGCCGGGTCTCGGAGGAATAGGCCCGAATCGTCGAGGGCCCGCTGCGTTGTGCCTCGGTCAGCGCCTCGGTGCTGGCGGCTTTCCAGTCCGAGACCGTATCGCCAGAGATAGTTTTGTTCATGCTGAACCCAATCGAACAGGTCAGGTAGAGGCCGATTCCATTGAGCATGATCGGCTCTTCTACCGCAGACTGGATGCGCCCTGACATCTGAATACAAGCCTCGAGATCCAACTGTTGCGACGGATGCAGCCCGATCATCAAACCATCGTCCCCGACCAACATCGCAATGTCATCGTCGCGGATCATCGAAAGAACCCGGCTAGAGAACTGCTGGTGGATGTGATCGGCGGCGGCCTGGCCGTGAATATCCACAACCTCGGGAAAGCCGTCGATTGCAATGGCGATGCAGGCTGTACCAGCCTCTTGCTGGTGCGCGATTTCAAGCTTTTCTGACAGGGCCAGATTGAACTGATCACTTGGCAGCACACCCCCGATTGCCTGCGCTGCATGCGTTTTCGCCTGACTGTCCACACTCCCTGCCACCGCGAACATCAACGGCACCCCAAGCGTCACACTGACAAGCGCGCGTTCGCCGCCCAGCCAAAACGCGCCAAGGCTGAGCGCTGGCAGAAAGGCCAGCGCAGATGGCCCGCTGAGGGCAGAGGTCACAGGACGCAGAAAACGGTCAAAATCAGGAAGGTTCCGCATAACTATTCCAGGCCTTGGGCATCGAACGCTCAAGGTGAACGGTAGGAAACCAGTCTGAGTCAGACGTTAACGCAACTGCGGAATTTCAGCAGAATTTTCGTCTTTTTTGCTGAAATCCAAGGAAAGCCCTGAAAAGTCGAACAATTTCGGGTCCAGCAAATGGGAGGGGCGGGCGTTGGTCAACGCGCGGAACATGACCTGACGGCGGCCGGGGCTGTTCTTTTCCCACTGATCGAGAATGTGTTTGACCTGTTGTCGCTGCAAACCGTCCTGACTGCCGCACAGATCGCAGGGAATGATCGGGTAGTTCATTGCCTTGGCGAATTTCTCGCAATCGGCCTCGGCCACATGGGCCAGCGGGCGGAAGACGAACAGGTCGCCCTCTTCATTGACCAGCTTGGGCGGCATGGTTGCCAGACGCCCGCCGTGGAACAGGTTCATGAAGAAGGTTTCCAGAATGTCGTCGCGGTGATGGCCCAGCACTACGGCCGAGCAGCCCTCTTCCCGCGCGATGCGATACAGGTTGCCCCGGCGCAGGCGCGAACACAGGGCGCAATAGGTCCGGCCTTGAGGGACCTTGTCCATCACAACGGAATAGGTGTCCTGATACTCGATCCGGTGGGGAACACCCATCCGTTCCAGAAACTCGGGCAGGACGGTGGCGGGAAAGCCGGGTTGCCCCTGATCCAGATTGCAGGCCAGCAAATCGACCGGCAGCAACCCGCGCCATTTCAGCTCATAGAGAACGGCAAGCAGGGTATAGCTGTCCTTGCCGCCTGACAGGCAGACAAGCCAGCGTGGCGGCTTGCCGTCCTTGTCATGGGCGGAGGGGTCGATCATCCCGTACTGCTCGATCGCCTCACGGGTCTGGCGCACGATGCGTTTGCGCAGCTTCTTGAACTCGGTCGTCGAGGGCGCGCCAGCAAACAGCGGATGGATATCGTCGGCTTCATCAAACATGGGCCGTGATTACAGCGCAGGATGCGCGTGGGCAAGGTGTCGTGAACCCGGGCCAGTTTTTGGGGAAAGCGCCGCCTGTGCTATGCTCTGCGGATTTACTAACGGAGTTTAAAATGGACTATTTCTTTACCGTCCGCGGACGCAGCGGCAATACCTATTCCAACAGACTGGGCAAGGCGCGCTATCTGGCGATCCCGTCCAACGTAAAGACACCGGCGCGCAAACATGAAATCCGAATTTCGGACTGGCTGGACAAGGTGCAGCAGGCCGTCGGGGCGACGGATCACGAAAAAGGCCATATCGTATTTTTCGTGCATGGTTTCAACACCGAGCAGTTCGAGATGTTGGAGCGGCACCGCAAGATCCGCAAAGGGCTTGAGGCCCATGGTTTCAAAGGTGTGATCGTCAGCTTTGACTGGCCAAGCGATGGATCCGTCTTGGGCTATAGCTCGGACAGAGCCGATGCGCGTCGCTCGGCGGATAAGCTGTTCAATGACGGGATCAGACGTTTGTCCAAAATGCAGACCCCGGATTGCCCCCACAATGTTCACGTTCTGGCGTATTCGATGGGGACGTTTCTGGTGCGCGAGGCTATGGATTACGCCGATGACGACCATGAGATCGCCCAACACAGCTGGACCACAAGCCAGATCGCCTTTGTCGCGGCGGATGTTTCGGCCAAGTCTTTCCGGGAAGGCAGCGCCAAGACCTCATCCTTGATGCGGCGGTGTACGAGGCTGACCTGCTACTACAGCCCGTTTGATGAGGTTCTTTCGATCTCTGAGGTCAAGCGCGTGGGCGTTTCGCGCAGATTAGGGCGGGTGGGTATGCCCTCGGACCATCCTGAAAAGGCGGTTAACCTGTATTGCGGCAAGTTTTTCAATGACAATCGCGCGGATTACCCGGATGGACCATCCGCCAGCCACAGCTGGTATTTCGACTCGCCTCGGTTCTACGAAGATTTGCACCACTCTCTGCTGGGTAAGTTGGATCGGGAAGTCATCCCGACCCGAAGGTTCACGGACCGAGGGAATCTGGCGCTGGTCTAATCGTCTTCGGATTTCTCGGGCACTGGGTCATACCCCGTACCGCCCAATGGGTGGCAGCGCCCGATTCTACGGGCGGCCAGCCACGCGCCCTTGATCGCGCCGTGTTTCTCTAGCGCTTCCAGTGCATAGGCCGAACACGTCGGTTGGTAGCGACAATTGAATCCGACCCAGGGGCTGAAAACCAACCGGTATGCGCGCACGGGCAGAGCAAATATGCGCGCCAGCAGGGTCATTTGCGAGGGGAGTGAATCTTGCGCAGCGCATAGCGCAGATCGTCGAGCATGGCGTCAAACGCCCGCCCGGCGGTGACCTCGGCGCGGCCAATCAGGACATAGTCCCAGCCCTCATGCCCCTGTGTGGGCAGTACGGCGCGGGCTGCTTCACGCAGGCGGCGCTTGGCGCGGTTGCGGGCCACCGCATTGCCGACCTTCTTGGAACAGGTAAACCCGATGCGAATGCCTGCGCCCTCATCCGGCGCACGCTTGCGGGCCTGCACCATCATCGAGGATGTGCCTTGCCGACGCGCCCGTGCCGTTTTCAGGAAATCAGAACGATTCTTGAGAACGGTCAGAGGTTTGGGCGCGCAAACGGACGCCGCCGGGGGCTTGACCCTCGGTTGGTTGATACCATCCTCAGGGGCCTCCGGCGGCGTCATGTTCATAACCTGATCGGTGAGGCGGTTTACGCGCTCAGCGATTTGCGGCCGCGTGCACGGCGCGCGTTCAGGATTTTGCGGCCGGCTTTGGTGGCCATGCGCGCGCGGAAACCGTGGCGGCGTTTGCGAACCAGGTTCGAAGGCTGATAGGTGCGTTTCATCGCTCCGTCTCCAATCTATAGCGGTGGGTGCGGCGCGGATTCGCCTGGCCCGAGTGTTCGAAGCCCGTCCTCTACTGCCAAGCGGGGGGTAAGTCAAACCCCAAGGCACGGGTTTTCGCGCCTTTTGCAACAATTCTGTAACCTGGCCGGTCAAAAGATTTCAGAATCCGGTTTTTTGCGCCCCGAACCCTCACATTCCCTGCCACAGAGTTCAAGGCCGCGTGAGGGGCCTGTTGCAGGACCACGAGGCAGCGCATGTTGGGGTCAGAATGAAACAATCAAAGCCGGACAGCCAGATGAGCGAAACAACCCAAGCACCGCGCAGCGGGTTTGCGCGCCATATTCCATTGCTTGTGATCCTGACCGTCGCCGCGGTGGGGTTCTTCACCCTTGGGGACTACCTGAGTTTTGAAACCCTGCGCGACAATCGCGAGGCCCTGTTGGCCTGGCGGGATGAGTATTACTGGGCCATGGCCGCAGCTTTCGTTGGGATCTATATCGTGATCGTGGCGTTTTCCCTGCCCGGGGCCGCCGTCGCTTCGATGACCGGTGGTTTCCTGTTCGGCCTGTTCGCAGGCACCGCGTTCAACGTATTCGCGGCAACCATCGGCGCATCCGCCATCTTCTTGGCTGCGCGCTGGGGCTTGGGTGAGTCGTTGACGGCGCGACTCGAATCCTCGGAAGGGACCATCAAGAAACTCAAGGACGGCCTGCGCGAGAATGAGATCTCGGTCCTGTTCCTGCTGCGTCTTGTGCCCGTGGTTCCGTTCTTTGTGGCCAATCTGGTCCCGGCATTGGTGGGCGTGAAGTTCCGCAACTTCCTGTTCACCACGGCGCTGGGCATCATTCCGGGTGGTATCGTCTACACCTGGATCGGCGTCGGCCTAGGCGGTGTCTTTGATCGCGGCGAAACGCCGGATGTTTCGCTGCTTTGGGAACCTTTTGTTATCGGTCCGATCATAGGCTTGTGCGTATTGGCCGCTCTGCCCATTCTGATCAAAGCCCTGCGCGGCAAAAAGGACGCCTGAATTCCATGAAAGAGCTGAAAACAGATATCCTGGTCATCGGCGCCGGGTCGGGCGGTTTGTCGGTTGCAGCAGGGGCGGCGCAGATGGGGGCCGATGTGATTCTGCTGGAAGGCCACAAGATGGGCGGGGATTGCCTGAACTTTGGCTGTGTCCCCTCCAAGGCCCTGATCGCAAGTGGCAAGATGGCTTATGGGCAGGCGTATTCTGCGCCTTTTGGCGTGGCCGATGTTGTGCCGCAAGTGGACTATGCCGCCGCCAAGGATCACGTGCACGATGTCATCGCTCAGATCGAGCCGATGGACAGTCAGGAACGGTTCGAGGGCTTCGGCGTCAAGGTGATCCGCGAATTTGGCACCTTCCTGTCTCCGACACAGGTGCAGGCCGGTGAGAACGTGATCACCGCCCGGCGGGTTGTCATCGCCACCGGATCATCGCCGCTTGTGCCGCCGATCCCGGGGCTGGACTCGGTGCCATTCTACACGAATGAAACCATCTTTGATCTGAAGGATAAGCCCGACCACCTGTTGATCATCGGCGGCGGCCCCATCGGGATGGAGATGGCGCAGGCCCATATCCGGCTGGGCTGCAAGGTCACCGTGATCGAAGGCGCAAAGGCGCTGGGCAAGGATGACCCCGAGGCTGCAGCCCTCGTTCTGGAGACCCTGCGGGCCGAAGGTGTCGACATTCAGGAACAAGCCATGGTCGCGCAAATCCGAGGCTCGGCTGGCGCGGTCGAAGTTGTCACCCAGAACGGAGACATCTTTGCCGGGACCCATCTTCTGATGGCAGCCGGACGCAAGGCCAATGTCGAACGCCTGAACGTAGAGGCCGCAGGGATCGACCGAACGCGCACGGGGATCAAGGTGGATGACGCTCTGCGCACGTCCAATCGCAAGGTCTATGCCATCGGCGATGTGGCGGGTGGTCTGCAATTCACCCATGTGGCGGGGTATCATGCGGGCATTATCATCCGCTCGGCCCTGTTTGGTCTGCCATCAAAGGCCAAGACATCTCACATCCCTTGGGCTACCTATACGGACCCCGAACTGGCTCAAGTTGGCCTGACAGAGGCGCAGGCTCGTGAACAGCATGGCGACGCGATGGAGGTTGCCCGGTTCGACTATCACCACAATGACCGCGCCATATCCGAGCGTAAGACAAAAGGGTTCATCAAGGTCATGGTCGTGAAAGGACGCCCGGTGGGCGCGACAATCATTGGTCATCAGGCCGGAGAGCTGATCAACTTGTGGTCCCTTGCGCTGGCCAATAACCTCAAGATGGGACAGATCGCCGCGATGGTTTCGCCCTATCCGACGATCGGAGAGGTTAACAAACGTGTGGCGGGGGCTTATTTCTCGCCAAGGCTGTTTGAGAATCAGACGGTTAAACGCGTGGTCAGGTTCGTGCAACGCTGGATCCCCTGACCGGAAGAGGAGCGCCAATTGAACTCGCTGTCCGGCCGATTTCTGATCCTGACGACGGTCTTCGTGATGTTGGCCGAGGTCCTGATCTTTGTGCCGTCCATCGCGCGTTTCCGGGAAGACTTCCTGCTGAACCGGTTGGAACGCGCGCAGATCGCGTCTTTGGCGCTACTGGCCGATGATATGCTCGCCGACGATCTCGAGGCCGAGCTGCTGGCAAATGCGGGTGTCTATAACGTCGTCCTGCGGCGCGATGAGGTGCGGCAGCTGATGCTGTCTTCGCCTATCCCGGAACAGATCACCAACACCTATGATCTGCGAGACGCGGGCCCATGGATCCTGATCCGCGATGCGATGACCCGTATTTTCACCACTGAGAATGAGGTCATCCGCGTGATCGGTGAGCCAGTCAAAGGCGCCGGTCTACTAATCGAGGTAACCATAGACAGCATGCCCTTGCGCATGGCGATGGTGGATTACGGGCTGCGTATTCTGGGTCTGTCCTTCGTTATTTCGATAATCACGGCTTTCTTCCTGTTCCTTGCTGTGCGCGTTGTGCTGGTACGCCCGATCAAAAGCGTTGTCGGCTATATGAAGCGCTATGCCAGCGCGCCCGAGGATGCGCGCGGCATAATCTCTCCTAACTCCAAAGTAACCGAACTGCGTGAGGCGGAAGAGGCCCTGAAGATGTTACAGACCGACCTAACGCAGGCGCTGAAACAACGCGAGCGTCTGGCGCAACTGGGTGGTGCGGTGGCCAAGGTCAGCCATGACCTGCGTAATATTCTGACCTCTGCACAACTGTTCACCGACCGGATCGAAGCCAGCGATGACCCCTTGGTCCGCCGCATGGCACCCAAGCTGGTCAACTCAATCACGCGTGCGGTTTCGCTGTGTGAAAGTACCCTTGCCTTTGGCCGCGCGGAAGAGCCTGCACCGACCCTGACCATGGTGCGCGTCCGCGACATCGCCGAAGATGTTGCCGCCAGCGAGCAGTTGGCCGTTGCCGATGCCTGCGTCGAAATCGTGAACGAGGTGCCCGACGATCTGGTCGTGCGCGCAGACCCAGAGCAGCTCTTCCGCGTGATCATGAACCTTGTGCGCAATGCCCGGCAGGCTCTGGTCTCCTCAGGCAAACCCGGGCGCGTCACTGTCACCGGCTGCGCCATGGAGGCCAGCTGGTGCATCGAAATCCGCGATACCGGCCCCGGCCTACCGCCCAAAGCCCGCGAGAATCTGTTCACGCCATTCCAAGGCGGCGTACGCAAGGGGGGCTCGGGCCTTGGGCTTGCGATTTCACAGGAACTGGTGCGCGGACATGGTGGAGATCTTGTGCTGAAAGAGACCGGACCCACCGGTACAACCTTTGAAATAAGCCTCCCACGCGGCGATCTAACTTTTTGAAGATTTTTTGCAGAATCGGCTTGCACGTCTCCCGCACCGGGTCTAAACACCGCTTCACCAACGCGGACCGATAGCTCAGCTGGATAGAGTACTTGACTACGAATCAAGGGGTCGGGGGTTCGAATCCTCCTCGGTCCGCCATTAAATCAATGACTTGGCGGAAATTTGATAATTGGCAAAAGGGCTGTGTCAGTCTGATGTCAGTCACGGCGCTTCAATTCATCCCGTAAGATTCGCTCGGCCAGTTTCAGCCCAGCAGCCGCGCAAACGTCTGCACTGGGTTCCAAGGCATCCGCTTGAACGTTTGGCAGATCGCGCCAAGATTTTTGCTTCTCAACCTGTACGGTGTGTTCCGCGTCGCCTTCCCGATAGAAAAGAAACCGATCGGGTCGATGGGTACCGTCGGTTTCTTGGTTCTTTTTATCTACCTGCTGATAACGATGGCGGTGCGGTCAATTAGGACTTAGTCGCTTGGGATGACAGGATTTGGGAGCAACAGAGTGATGACCGACAACGAGAACTACCTTTCCACAGATGAGGCGCATGACGTTTTGATTTCGCTGAGCGAAGTATTGCATCAGATGGAACGGGTCGTGTCGGGCAACATACACTGTTGGAAATGGGCTGCTATCGCCATGGCTAGCGCTGTTAACGGCGCATTGACTTGTCATTTGTCAGGTACGATGCAGGTCGGAGCGCTTACAGAAGACGATGCAATAGCAACCATGGATGCCTTGCAAAACGGCCGCCACGATGAATTGCCCAAAAGGCCAAAGTTGGCAAACCCACATGAACTATTGAAACGTGCACGACGAGAGGACAAGCGTTTTGAGCGTGCTGGGTGCGTTTTGGAATTTAGTGCAGAACAGAAACGCGCGTTCAAAAGGCTGTTCGAAATTCGCAACGATTTCTCACATTTCGAACCGAAAGGTTGGAGCATCGAAGTAAGTGGCATGCCTTCAATAATGCTAAACTGTCTGAAAATCATCGAACAAACTTACGACGCTTGGTGGGCATTTCGTCATCTTGGCAACGATGACTTTGAAGAAATCACTAAACTGATGGACACGCTAAAAACGGTCCTTGTGAACAAAAGGTAGAAATCTTGTAGCTACGCAACAGTTGAAAAAAGCCAAGTTTAGGCTGGCGTTGTTCCTCGTAGGTCGAGTGCAAGCCAAGGGCTGTTGACAACAGTAAGAACAAAAGTAGAACATCTTGCCATGAAGAAATGGCCCCGCACGATTCCTTATGACCTGAAATGTCGGTTGGAACAGTTGCGCGAGTATCGCAGCGCACCAAGCATCCAGACCCAATGGGGTGAAGTGTTGGAATGGCTGGAAAAGCACGGTGTTGAACCGCCCGATCACACCTTGCCGATTGAACCGGAATTACAAGGCCCAGTTGGGCATATTTGATTGGCGCAAGATCACATATCAATGGCCTGCGTGGGCTTGCAAAAACTTCGCCGTAAGTCAAAGTAAAATATAAGAAATGCTATTGGAGTAATGAATGTGCCGCGAAAAAGCAAAGAAGAGCGTGCGTTAGGCAGGCTTACCGATACTTACTGGGTCTATTCAATCAGTGATCCAAGAACTGAAAATATCTTCTACGTCGGTCAAACAAACGACCGAAGACGCCGATTTAGTGGTCACACACAAGAACGAAGCAAAACAGAGAAAGACCGATATATTACCGCGATGATGGCCGCCGATGTCTGGCCGGTGTTCACGATTTTGGAACGTGTTACGGGTCTCAAAAAAGCTGTTGAGCGAGAGGGATACCACATTGCTCAAATTAGTGATCAAGGCCACCAGCTACTGAACTGTGAGGGCGAAATGAACTATTCGAACAAGCACTACAGCGCTTGATCACCGACTAAACCCATAAGACCGTCTTTTACCGACCGAACCAGAGTTAAAAGGTCCGGTCGGCCACTGGTGACAGAAAACTCGTTACCCCCTCATACCCCCAAAATCCGCATTGTTCGGAAGGAAACCAGTTGAACAACGCGGGTTGCAGTTAGGGGTACTTAAATTACGACAGGGATCACGGGGCGGATCAAAGTTCCCCGCGTCACCTTAATCTGGGATGATAGGCAACGCGGGGATTTAGTCTGACCATGGGACTGCCCAGACTAAATGGGGCATGTGTGTTACGGGTCGCTACACTGGTTGGATCAAAAGCCGGTACACCGCCTCAGTGCAGCGGGTGTCATTTCTCTAGACGACCAGGCATCAAAGCCCGTATCCATCACGTGGTCGATTACCCTAGGTATTGCTAGGCCGATGGTTGCTCTGGTGCGTCACCCAATGCGAGCAACAACAAGATGGCCAGCAAGGGCGATCCGACAAGACCAATCAGAAACCAGATCAAACCGGATCGGTTCCGCCTTCCAGCCATCGTGATCGGCAGGATGTACAGCCAGACAACTAAAACCAGCAGGACGATCAAAAACAGTACACTTACGATCCCATCCATGTCAGTTATCAATCCTCATCAATTTGCATTTGATCCTGTCCAATTGGTCGCTGGTCAATCGATCACTATGTGAAACCAGAACGCAGCCGCTTCCTGTGACATGCTGCCCTCAACCAACCGCACGACAATCGTATCCATGAAGTCGATTGAAACTGGTGATAGGTCGTACCCAGACAAACGGATCATGGTTACGGTGATGTGCGCTGCTACGCGTTTGTTTCCATCGTGAAACCCGTGTGCCTTGGCCAAACCGTGTAGTAACGCCGCAGCCTTTTCGTGCAGGGTTGGGTACATCCTTTCCCCGCCGAACGAAGCGTAAGGTCGGGCTATTGCGCTTTGAATGCTGTGTTCACTTTTGATAAACGGTTTAGCATCTGGCACACGCATAAAGTCGCAATAGACCAGCAGAACGTCTTCGTAGGTTATTTCATAGATCATTACTTGTCGGCCAGCCGGTCCAGCACGTCTTTCATGTCTTTGGTGGTGCGTTTGATTGTTGCCTTAACCTCTTCACGTGACGGTTTTTTTGTCACGCGTTCAGGCTTGGTTTTCTGATCGTTGGTCATGTGGCTAGGATGTTCAGTTGCGCGCCGGATCGTCAACTGTTTCATCGCTTTGGTCGGAAGATTACCCAAAGGATCAAGCCGACAATGGCTGCTGTAAGGATCAACTGGAACATTGGTTCGTTCATCGGTCATCTCATCGTGGGTGGCAGCAGTTCGGGCGCATCCGGCACGTTTGCCGCTTTGTTCAACCTGGTTGATCTGGTACATGGCGGTCTGCTCCAACGCCTATTGTGCGCGTTGGCTTAGTCAGGTTTTTCATTGTCCTTGGACTTCGCGATTTCCTCGAGCGCGTCGGCAATGCGTTTTTGCTCGTTTGCTTTGCGTTTGCTTCCCCGAATAATCAACCAAATAGGAAGTACGAATACCAATAGTAAGATCAAAAGACCTGGTAGGCCGACGTTGGTCAACATAACTTAGAATTCCTTTTGTGGGTGAAGTTCGCGATCGAGATGCATGTGGTATCAAGCGCCTAAATTGGCTTGCGAATTTTCGCCAAAATGTTGGGGAATAGTCTTTTTTTGTCGTTTGAACGCAAAGACTTCGTGAGCCTTGTTTGCCATTTACCAGCTACCAGTGTGCAAATGTTCTACTAGGAGCCTTCGGAACAGCCTTGTCTCATTTTAATAACCCACTTCATATGCTGGCATTCGTAATCGGTCTCATTCTGATCATTTCGCTGATCGGCTCTGCCCGTCACTTTTTTTCTGCCCGCCGATACAAAGGCAACGTCGTTCCATTTCGTCGCAGATCGCGCCTTAATTTGCCGCGTCCAGCAACACCAAGACGGTCGGTAATGGTTTGGATGGCCGCTCTAATCGGTGTCGCGGTCTTTCTGACTAGCTTCGATCCAGACCCAACCGACCGGCGCACAGTGGAAGGTATCGCCAGAGTCCGAGACGTAGACACGATAGTCGTTCAGGGCGTTCCGGTGAGGCTAAACGGCGTAGATGGGCCGGAATTAAGTACAAGCGCCGGGATGGCTGCAAAGCAGTGGATGACGGATCATCTGCGCGGCCAGACCGTGACCTGCAAACTTAACGGTGAACGTACCTACGACCGCTGGGTGGGCGTTTGCTACGTAGATGGGGAAGACATAGGCGCGGCCTCAATCGCTGCCGGACACGCGCTGGATTGCCGCCGGTACTCAGGTGGCCGATACCGCCGTTTGGAAACGCCGGAAGCGAGGGCGAGGATTGTTCGAGCTGGGTATTGTTAGTTAAAATGCCCAGGCATATTATGCCAAAAAAATTGGCGACCACGCGTATTCGAGGCCGCCTTCACATTGTCTTTATCGGCTCAGTTGTTCCGAATTCCATCCTTCACGCCACCACGGCTAAAGGTTATCAGCATAGCGGAGACAACATTGCTGATTATCCATGCAAAGATAACTGTTCGGAAGAACAAGGCCTTGCCTGCGGATATATATTCTAGAAGGTAACCTGAAGTCCAAGCACCGATCCCGGCAACTATAAGCAATGCAATCGCCGCCCAGATACTCCGAAATGCTAATGCTCGCGCTCCAAGTTTTGACAAAAAGACAAACAGCCAGAGTAAGAGTAGGAATCCGCCAAGTGTTATTGCTTGATTTGTTTCAAAACTACTGTGGTCTATGCTGGACCCTAAATACGCCCCCAACGCAGCTCCGAATACTAAGTCAATCGCTCCTTCGCTGTTCATTTCGCTTCCAACAATCTTAGATTGTTCTTCGTCAGTCAGATTTAGTGCCACCGCACGCCTCGCCATGTAGTTGTCCGCAGCGGAATTAGTATTAGTTTCAAGCTAATACAAACAAAAAAACTGTGTCGGGAAGAAAGTCTGCATCGGATGTCGCTAACGCGGATGAAATTGGGGTCGCAATCGCGCTCCACTTGAGCGTGTTTCAGTTATTTAAGGCCGCCAGCCACCTCACATAACCAAAGCCTTGGTTCACCAACAAAATAGCCAAGTCCTCAGGAGGTCGGTGGGGTTTCTCGGTACCTTTCTCATGTCGGTAGTTATGACATGCAGAAACCCAACTGCCGAAACTCTGTGCCATTGTTGCGTTAGCGGCTTTTAGGTGATCGTCCAAACCATCTTGGTATTTTACTGCAAGGAGATTTTTGAGTGCGTTGATAGCCTTTCCATCAAACTGTCTTGTCCCGAGCAGTTGGTTACCTACGTTTTCAACAGCAAAAAATACGTTTCGTATTGCGCCAGTTCCATCCGCTGGCGATTGCATCAAACAGTCGTCAATTTTCTCTATGTATTCTCTGGCTGGTCCATACTGTTTTCCAGAGAGGCCTTTTATCGCGCTTTGCTTTTCTAAGCTGAAAGCGGTGTCGACCCTGAAATGAACTCCAAATTCTTCGTCAAGTTCATACCCTATGGGTTCTTCAGCGAAGATTTCCTGAATTGTGGCACGAAAAGACCTTAGCGCTACATGGGTTTGAGATGATGAGAATTGCTTCCCTAGAACTTTTTCTACGGCATCTGTTTGGCGTGCAAAGTACTCGTGTATGCGTGTAATGCTGTCCAGTACGTCCCTGATTTCCAGTCTAAGATAAAATTTTTTCCAATCGTGTAGCGGTGTGGTGGTAAAGACCGGGCCATCTACGCCAAGTTTTCCTTCCAAGTACCTTCCTAAATCTCTGTAACCCTTGGATTCCAATGAAATGTGATGCACAGCCATTGATAGGCGCTTCCTAAAGCGTTCGCTATCATCAACCAGTTCGTCACTTTTCAAATACACTTGTGAAAATGGCAGTCCGACGGGTCTTTCGCGTGACAATTGTATTCTCCACATTGGATTCTCTTCTGCTGCAATAAGCTGGTTTTGTTCCCAGTTGTCCATATTGGGTCATCCAATAAGTCGCCCAGCATCAAACGCACGGTGGCCATGCTCATCTATGAGGGCCGTTGCGTTGATTACGGATATGATGCCATCGATCTTGGCGTATCCTTGGCCGCTCAAACGGTTGTCACGTTTCTTGAGCCTGCGGTTTCCGTTTGCCAGTTCCTCAACCAAAAGATTTTCAACGTTTGCGAGTAAAAGGGGGCAATGACTGTGCGAGATTGCGCCATCAAGTAAACGCGCCTCTAAGCTGGCGAGGGCTGCGCCTAGTACCCACGTTTGCGGCACAGCCTCAAACCTCTTGCCCGTGGCGTCACGCAACGCCTGTGCAAAGCCCGTCTGGCCGTGCTCATCGCCGCCCACAACATCACAGCCAGCTTGGGCCACCAGATCGAACATGGCGGTCTGCATCGCCTCTGCCGTTTCATGAATGTGTAACGTCTTGTTCTTTACGGCGGCGTCGTATGTCTCTTTCAGGTTATCGGGTGCGCGGTCATAACCCGTCTGGGTGAGAAACTGATGTACCGTCAATTCTAGGCGGCGCTGGGCGGTCTTGGGGCGTCTGGCAACGCATACGGCGGCTGGGTCATCCAATCCCCCTGCATCGATACCCACGGCGGTGAAATCATACGGGCCGCTCGGTATCAGGCGCGGGCATTTGTCAAAGTGCAAGTGCAGGATGCTTTCCGCATTGGCGGCGCTGTCGTTTCGCTCAATCCCAAGACGCTGGGACAAGGTGAGGGCAAAGGACTCTTGGTCATCAGCATCAGCCGCTTGCCGTAACTCTCGTTCCAACTCGGCGGCGTCCATCGTGCCGGGTTGCTCGGCAGTGCGCAGCGAGGGCATACCGCGCCACCACTCGCTAGGGTCCAGCGGATCAAGGTCGGGTCGCTCGGTTAGCGGGAAGGTGTAGAGCAAGGGCAGAAAGTCGGGGTCTTGTATGTCGCCGCCTCGTACGGATCGCGCATAAGCAAGCTGGCGCTTAAATTCACCTTGGGGCGGTTCGATACTCATTGTTGTAATAGCGAGAACCTTGAAGTCTCGGCCCCAGTTCGCGCCGCCTTGCCGCAGCTGATTGATCGCGGCGGTTGCGTCACTCAGTTGCGCCATCTCGTGCAACTCATCCAAGATCAGTAACACAGGGCGGCGGCCCACTGCGTTACGCATAGAGCACGAGATAATTTGAATGACGATACCGCTCGTGACGTGCGTCAGGCTCTTGGACTGGGCGTTACTACGGAATTGGGGGCGCAACTCATCATCCGCCAGAATGGCCTCTAGGATGTGGTTGAACACGATCTTTGCGCCTTCAATATTCGCGGCCATGATGACAACCTGCCCTCGCGTGTTGATCCCGAGAATTGAGGACAACATGACATAGCCCAGAGCAAAGGCACCCACGCTTACAGATTTGCCGCTGCCCTTACCCAGAACCCAGAGCGACTCGCGCACTTGAAAGCTGGCCTTGAGTGCATCGCGTTGCCACGGCAGCCAGTGTTGCTCTAATCGATCCCCAGCCGCTGGGCCTTGGGTGAGCGTAAACTTTCCGCACAGCGTTACGAACCGCTCGGCTGTCACGGCGTCTCGGTCGAGTACAGGCACAAGCGACTGGGCGTCTGGTGCGTGCGCCCAATCTGGATTGGCTGGCGTTACGGGGCGGATGTAGCTCATACGGTCAGCTTCCCGCAGCACTCTTCGCAACGATTTGTGCTAAGTCGGTTTCAAACGGTTCGAAAAGTGAGACAGCAAAGAGATGGACGAAAACAGAAAGACACATCAACTTCTTGGCGCGATCCTTGAGCAACTCAGGGCGAGTGCAAGTGGAGAAAAGAACAATGCGACTTATGTTCAGGCTTCCGAGATTGTGAAAATCTGCCTGCTTGTGGTCATTGCATGGCGCGTGTGGTGAAATACTAGTCATCAGGCTTTCCAGACCGAATTACCAGGATTTTGCGGTTCGTCCTTTTTGACGGGCAACAGCTTGCCTTTACCAAGCCCGAGTTGTTCGCCCAGTTTGTTCAAGGCTCCTGAGTGCCGCACGATAATTGCAGACGCTGGGTGCTGCTTTCCGTCTGGCCCAATGGGGCCGCCATCCAAAGTCATACGCATCTGGGCGCTACGGATCGCAGCGAGGTTGATTATGTACGTCTCAACCACGCTGGCTTTCTCGGGCGTCCAAGCCTCTTGCCTGTGCAAGTGACGAATGAGGCCATCCCATTCAGCCCAGTAAGCTGGATTGAGACTTTCGGGCATGATTGGCGTCTCAAACGGCGCGGTTTCGGCTGTTTGGTTCTGAATCGCCGTAAGTTGCGATTTTTCGGACGTTGTAGGGTTAGGCATTCGCGTTACGCACCTCTCTTGTAACGGTTGAAAATCTCGGTCACTCGGTCACGAACAGGCGCTGTGTGTGATTCCTTTGCCCCGCGTTCGGTGGAGAACTCCCCGTTAGGTATTTTCCTATACCCCTCCCACGCTTGTGAGCGGTGGCCTATGCAGTTGGGCTTGGTGTTAGCATCAGCAGCGTGACGCAACTTGCTGTTGCAGGGTTTGCACACAGGTCTGAGGTTGTCGGCATCCCAGAACGTCGAGTTGTCAGGACGGTGTTCGATATGGTCGACTGAGCCAGCAGGAACAGCAAGACACACTGAACAGATTGGACCGTTGGCCAGCACTCTTGCACGCAACCGCTTCCAGCGTGCCGTACCGTACCAACGCTTACGCTGGGCCACCTCTGGCCGTTTGCTCTTACGCTCAACAGACATGGCAGCACACGTACTCACACGTTGAACACGTAAAGTTCACACGCTTTAGAACGTTCCGTTTTGGCCCACGTTGTCCCACTACGGTCCTTCTAGGGACCGTAGTGGGGCGGGACAGACGTTTGGCCCAATTTTGTCCCACAACTTTTATTCGCGTAAATCCCTGGCAACACAGGGATAAAACGGTGTTTTGTCCCACTGTCCCACACGCTTTGTCCCTGAGACAACGGGTGGGACATGTCCCAGCCCTTTTTGGGGTGTGGGACACCCTTTTCGTATAGGATTGCGGATATAGAAACGTCATGAACCTATATCCTCATCGTCTATACGTATTGCCTGCACAAAAGCGTCACCCTTGGGCGTCACCTGATAGACACCTTTACCCAGCAGCTTTAACCGCTTGTCATCAATCATCCCTTTGATACGTCTTTCGACGGTTGATTTGCTGATTGACGTACCCTCGGCAACTTTTCGATATGACGAGTCTGGATAGACTGACAGGTGGGCAAGAATGCGTAACTCAGCGACACGAGCAACGGCTTCCCTATCGACAACTTTGCCGTCGGTCGTCTCGGTCAACACAGGAACCTGCAACGGGCGGCCCTTAGCGTCAGAAACCTTGCTGTCCTTGTACAACTCCAATTCAAACGTCATGGGTTTGAAGTCTGGGCCACGGTGTTTGCCCTGCCAGTGAATGCGGATAAACATGTCGTCTTTCCACGTCGTCAGGTTGCCATCAATTTCATTTAGAAATGCGCCGCCACCACGCGGCACGAGATTTTGCCTGTCCGCTGTCTTGCCGCTCGGGTGCGTGGGAATGATGACTGTCGGGCGGCTGGGGATTTGCTGGGTGAGTGGCCGCCACTGTCGCGCGGCTTCCAACATCTGCATATTGTCGTTGTCGCTGTCGCCCTGAAAGAACGCTTGGTGCGTGTCGCCAACAATCAGACGCAAGTCATTTATGCCCGTCACATCGGCAATGATTTGCCATCCGTCCTGCTGAACATTGAATGGTCCCTCGTGCCAGTAGATTGGCAATTTGGCTGGATCGATGCCTTGAGCGTGACAGGCGGCCAGATACTGAACGCGCGTATTGTCGTGGTTCTCGCCTGCCAGAAAGTAAACGGACCCTTGCAACGTATCCTGCCCGCAAAACTGCGCACCTCGTGCAACGGCAATGGCCAGATGCAGGGCGGTTGTTGTTTTGGCGTGGCCCGTAAAGCCCGTCAGGGCCTGAATACGCCCAGTTTGAAGGACACCATCCAAGAGATAATCAAAAGGCTCGTATCCGTCTGTAAACTGCTTGGACGTGCGCTTGCCCTTATACCCGCTCACCACCTGCGGCTGCAGAACGGGCTGCAACGCTGTCCGTTGCAGGTTCGCCAGTGCCGCCTCTGCCGTCGGCATAATGGCTTTGTGAGGCTCCAAACGTCGCTCCTGCATGAGACGCGCCACCTCGGGCGGTAATGTGCCGCCATTGGCCTGCTCAACGAGGTAGTGAACACGACCGAGTGTCAGGCGGCCATCAGGCTTTAGACCCTTCCATTCCTTTGCGGTTTCTTTGGCGTCGTATTTCTCGGCTTTCTGGCTCCAAGCGTCAAAGATCGGCCACCCCTCGGCATGTCCCAAGCTGTTACACACGGCAAGTGCTACGTTTATCCAATCGTCATAGGTGAGGCCGCGCTTTTTCTTGCTGCCGTTCGGCGGCCCGTCATTGGGCAGAGCATTCAACAGGGCGGCCATAAGGGCAGGGGATACCGTTGCTTCAATTTCAGACGTGGCAACATCACCCCCGGCAGCTATAGGGCCGCGACGGGCAAGGATAGCATCACGCAGGGCTGGTGCTGGGGCTGGCTGGACATTGTAGCCTTGCAGCGGTTTGAACGTCAGGACGGCGGCGCGGCCCCCATCGGCAAAGAACCCGCAATCGTTCGCTTCCTTGCTGCTGTGTTGCTCATCGCCCTGCATTCTCTGCATCGCAACGCGCACGCCCGTGCCAGATACGCTGGCCTCGGCATAGGTAAGCGTCTGGTTCAATATCTCGGTTGCCCAAGGCAACACAGCACCTGTTACGGGGTCGCGGCAATTGTCCAGATCGGCAAGAGCGAGAACCGAGTCGGGCCGTGACAGATAGCCAGTCTCAAAACCTATGATCTTGTCGCCATTGATCGACGTTAGGTTTTCGGGCCGTGGCAAACCAAGGTGTAGCTGCACCTCGGCGTGGGTAAACCGCGCGGCGTCATCTTTCCTGTATGGATACCGCACGCCGTTGGGCATCGTCGGGTATTTGCCCGTTTTGCCTGTCTCGGGGTTCGCCTCGGTAACGGCAAATATCAGCCAGTTCCGCTCGGCAAAGGCGCGTTGCCAAATGTCGTTTCGGTTGCTCATGTGCTGCACATTCATGCCGCCACCTCATCCGCCATCAGACGCGCACACAGCATCACGGCGGCGGCACGCACCTGTTCCTCGGTCGCGTGCATTTCGGTCATTACATGGCCACTGGGGCGCAAATAGGAAGTACTTGGAATTTTCTCCAATGCCTCTGCTGAGGCTTTCCAAGAGACTTTGGGTATTGCTTCCCAAATCCTCACACGGATGAGGCCGCAATATCCCTCGTTCGGTTTGTCGTGCGTCCATTGAATTCGCATCTGGGGATTTCCTTGTCGGAAAACGCCCAGTCCGTTATCGTAATCGCGTTTCAATTGATCACGAAAACTGACTAAGCGGGGCGGCTGCGGTGGCCGCCTCGTTACGTTTGGGCGAGTAGGACTCGGACTTCTTTCGCCAGTTCGGCCATTTTATCCGCACCACGCAGGAAACTGTTCAGGTGAATGTCATCAGACAAAAGCCAAAGGTCCGTGCGGCAATCGTCGCCATGTTCTGCGTTGAGTACCGCGCCCTTTGCCTCAATCAGAGCCTTGGCGCGGGCTATCCCAGCGGGCAGGGATAGAAGGTGCTGTTGCAGGCTATCATCAGCGGCGCACATTTCCTCGCAACCGCCAGCCAGCATGACATCAAGATAGGTTTGTATATCGAACATCAGGCGGCCTCATCATCATCAGATAGCCACGCTTCAACGTCAGAGCGTCTGTAACGAATGTAACGGCCCGTTTGCGTCCAGCGGGGGCCGCGCTTTTGCGCACGCCATCTGGCAAGCGTCTCGTGCGCTATGCCCAGTATCTTGGCGGTTTCCTTGGCGGTCAGTAGCTGCTCGGATATGGCAGCCTGTGCGTGTCGCATCGTGTCACCTCACAATTCGTGATTCTCGGTGACAATCCATAGTGGGCAGATTTGAGCGTCTGTCACTACAGCAAAGGGGGGCAGACAATGCTTGCCCCCCGCCAGCTACCCTGCGCTGTCGCGTTTCAGGTACGAACGAAGCCCAGAGTTTTTGTCCATCGCGTCGGCCAAAAACTCGCCCTCATCCTCATAACTGTAAATCTCGGCCAGCCGTTCCAATTGCTCGGGCGTGGCTGTCTTGAGCCTCGCAACCAAACTCTTGCCGCTCGGCTTGTCGAGACCGAACACGGCCCAGGCGGCGGCCTTGCGGGCTTTCGTGTTGGCGGCCTTGCGCGTGTTGCCGCTCTGCTGGCCCTTAACCTGCAACTCGGCTATCGCGGCCCGTGCCTTGGCGCTGCGCAACTCGGCGGCCTCTGGGCTTGTGCTGAGACTTCCCAGCCATTTGTGCGCCGCAAGTTCCACGGCTCCAAGCTGGGCGTCAAAGTCGCCCTCATCGGCCCAGTATCGAAACGTTGCGCTGGCCTCGTAACACTGCAGATAGAAGGCGAGGGCAGGGGCCGTAACACCTTGTGCAACGGCGTATCGTAATTCTTGCCTGTCATCCGGGTTGAGACCAAGAGCAAGGATGTCCGAGGCAGCCTCTCGGGCCAGAGCCTCAAGCACCGCCACCACATCAACCGCCAGTTCATCCGCTACTGGGTAATCCTCGCCACGCTGGGCCGCATACCACGCGCGGTCAAACTCAGGCACCAGAGGGCGCAAGCTGTCTATGGCTGCCGTTATGTCGTCGATCATATACGGCCTACTGTGCTAGACAACGTAATGCTCAATGACCCGAGAATTTCAATTATTATTTCAAGGGCTTCACCTTCCGCTTTTGCAGCAATTCTCGCGCCTTCGTCTGCGTTTGATTCAAACAGCCGCTCTGCATCTTGAGAGCGATGGTAAACCACGCTCCAAAGTCCATGTATCGAATCTAGAAAGTCGTGGATTTCTGTTCCGGTTTGGAGCCGTAACGCTTTCTGCCCCCACAACGCCACGTCCATTGCTGGTCCATAAGAATAAGTCCCGCGATTTAACATCTGATCCTTGCGTTCCTTAAGTTGACGCAGAACGGATTCAATTTCATCCAGACCTTCCTCCAATCGGCCTTCTTTAAACATTTCTTTGAGGTCGAACGTTTTAACAATTATTGGACCATAAAATTCGGGGTCTATCACGTTGCCAACTCCTGTATGTGGTGCTGCCAGCCGCGCAAAACCTCGGCGGCTTCCTCTGCATAGTCGTGCTGCATGTAAGCCTTGTCCAATGCCGTGCGTTGCACCTCGTGCGCAGGCTGTCTATGGCTTCGTTCACTTGGTAAATCATAGCGGCCCGTCACAGGATTGAATGCGGTACAGCAACGTTGTTATGTGGCCCGTCTGATCTACTGCCGCAAACGTTAAGAAATTGCCCCAAACATCTAGCTGGTAACTCCTTGCAAGTTCGTCTGCCGACCACCAATCGCCGTGTCTCGAATGGCAAATATTGTCATGCGGCCCAGTGCAGGAAAAAATTCCGTCCCACTCATCGGAATAGCCCAGTATCCAATTGGAGAGTGACAGTTTTGTCGTAATTTTACCTTCGTCGAACGTAACAGTTTCTGTCTGTGGTCGTTCATCCATTGGGTTGTAGAGATTAGTCGTCGCAATGTTGTCGCGAACCAACCAAACCGTGCAAGTTGTTTGAGCATTTGCTGCTTCTGCTAGCGTGAGCAGAAAAACCGCAATTGTAAAAAAGGCTAGTTTTTTCCACCCAGCCTCCGAATGTGTCGTTACATAGTCAATCATACTTAAGCCTCGCGGTCTCGTCATCCTCGGACTCTTGGGGATAAAAGTAGAGGGAAATTCCACCACCTAACCTGTCCTTTAACGCTCTTAGCTGGCCTATGCCTTCGAAACTCTGTCGAACGATTTCAAAATCATCACCACGACTTTTGTCCGATGAATCATCGCCCATATTTTCATGCGCGACTTCAAAAAGCCTGTTGCTCTCTATCGAAAGCAAAGCGGACAATTGTTGTCGTTCGTCGAAAGAGAGAAAATAGCGCTTCGTTGTTTTTTCCAAAAACTCAAGTTCCGGCTTTGGCTCGAAGCCTATTTTTTCAACTAACCGAGCATATCTTGCGATAGTTGTTGCGTCGTACTCTTCGACATCCTCAGAATTAATACTCTCGACTTGTTTCCTCAGAATATCGTCTAGCATTCTCTGTTCGGGATAGGTGATTTGCACCCACCAAGTATCCTTTAAATTACTCACGCGACCAACTCCTGCACATGATTTTGCCAACCGCGCAGAACCTCGGCGGCCTCATCGGAATAATCGTGCTGCATGTAAGCCTTGTCCAATGCCGTGCGTTGCACCTCGTGCGCCAGTGCCGCCTCGCTGGCCTCGAAACCGTAACCACTGGCGGCGGCCCAAGTGCGCATTGCTCGGCGCACGTCGTGCGGTTTTAGCGTGACATCAACACCAGCCGCTTTGCGCCATGTGGGCAGCGCCTGCTTTAGCCGTGTCGTGCCTTGCCCGAATACCGCGCCCTCTTGAGCGAGAACGGGCCGTATCTGGTCGTATGCCCAAGGCGTAAGGGGCGTCCAAAACTCGCGCTTGCCTTTCATAACCTCGGCAGGCCAGACGATACCGTCTTGTCGAATCCAATCGCGCTGCAATTGTTGCAAGGCTCCTGTGCGAATACAGGTCATCAGAGCGAGGCGGCCCGCAATTGCCGTAAGAGGCGTCAAAGTCTCGGCGGCGTCCCAGAGTGCCTTAATCTCATCCTCAGCCATAACTCGGGTGCGTGGCTTAGGCGTGGGTGCGGCTCTGCTGGCTTTTGGTAAAGTTACCTCCGTCAGCCCTCGGCTATCCGCCCAAGTCAGAAAGCTGTTGAGGGTGCGGAAAGTCAACGCGCCACTGGATGCACTGCGGTCTGTCGCGCGGTCCACAATCCGCATCAGGTCGGCGCGTGTTACGTCACCTATTCTAACGTCGGCGGCGTCAGAATTGAGAACGTCGCGGCGCATCGCTCCAACGTAGCCGTCGCGGGTGCTGGCACTCCAATTGTGCTTGGGGCTGTCGAGCCATTGCGAGACAAGCTGGCCCAAGGTGTCGCCGTGTTTGGCCTTGGCTGTTGCTGTCTCGGCCTGCTGGCTGGGGTCGGCTCCTGTGCGTATCTCTAGCCGCATCTGGGCTGCCCTCTTGCGGGCCGCATCAACCGTCAACTCGCCCAGCTTGCCAATTGTGAGGCGCTTATACTTCCCAGTTCCGCGCACCTGATAATTAAGGAATAGCGTTACATCCCCATTGTTGGCTTTGCGTGCGCCAAAGCCCTTAACCTCAGTATCCCAGATCAGTTTCCCCGCCTGCGCCTCGGCCAGATTGCGGGCGCTAAGTTTGATTGCCATTTTACCAGGTGCCTACACTTCGTGTCAGTCATATGTCAGTCTATGTACGTTATCAGGCGTCAGTGTCAATCATCGTGCGTCATCATCAATTATATAAAAACGACTATATTCAATAGTTTATATAGTAGATTCAAGTATGTGCATGTCGGATATGCATTGACTACGAATCAAGGGGTCGGGGGTTCGAATCCTCCTCGGTCCGCCACTGGTTTACTGTAACCTCTATTCGAATACGACCCCGGCAGATGCGATGCGGCAGCTATTCGACGTCGCTTTAGAAAAAGACAGGCTCGGAAACGCGGAACCACTTCCAGCAATCTACCCAAAGCACATGGCGCCCATCGTCAGGAAAGACGAAGACGGGGCGCGTGAACTCGTGTCTTTGTCATGGGGGTTTCGAACGACCAAGAAATCAAAAAAGACTGGTGCCATCCTGCAACCTCATGCCTGGAACAATGCGCGGGACGACAAGGTCCTGAAGAGCGGGCTGTGGAAGAACAGCTTCGAAGAGCGCCGTTGTCTCGTACCTGCAAGTTCGTTCTGCGAGGCGCAAGGGCGCAATCCAGCCACATACCACTGGTTCGCGCTCAAGGGCTCCGGGGTTCGCCCACCATTTGCGTTTGCCGGGATGTGGCAAGTATCGCGATACGAAGGCAAAGAAGGGCGAGAAGAGGTTCCAGCGTACACAGTGATAACCACCTCAGCGAATGAAATTGTGCGTCCGATACATCCGCAGAGAATGCCAGTCATACTCCGTCCTAGTGACTATGAGGTCTGGTTGGATGGCAGCGCAGCGCGGGCGTTTGAACTGCTAGAGCCCTATCCCTCAGATGAGATGGATATCGTCAGATCAGGCGTAGGAGAAAAGTCTGACACTAGTCTTTGAACGGCACGGTGCTGGAGAGAGTCCCCGTCAACGAATGTCCGCTTACGATCTCGCCTTGGACATCCGACGATTATTGTCAGATGTCTGCATCGAGCCCAAAGCGGTCACCTTATCTTTCGAGCTTACGGCGGATTGGTTGACCTGAGTCAGCGTCTATTTTGAGTTCACCATCACCAACAACTAACGTGCCGTTTACGAGAACGGCTTGCACCCCAACAGCGGGTTGGTTTGCGTTTTCGTATGTGGCTAGATCTGATACGGTCGTAGGGTCAAAGGCGACAATGTCGGCATCCATTCCTACTTGCAGCCGCCCCTTCTTCCTCATTTGTGGAACGAATTCCTCGAGCGTTTAAGCTGGCATGAAGGACATCTTGCGAATTGCCTCCTCGAGCGACAGCAAACCCCGTTCACGCACATATGACCGAAGGATTTTGGTAAACGCTCCAGCAGACCTTGGGTGACTGAAAACGTTGTCGGGAAGTGGCCAATCACTCCCTTCATAGTTCAGAACAGCCCCGCTTTCGTCGAAGTAGGACCAGAACACCGCATCCGAGGCAATCATTACTGCTGGGTGGGTAACGGATGCATCCAATAGCGCGAGCGCATCAGGATCGTTCTCGTCCAGAAAATGCCACGTAACAAAGGTGCCAGGCTCGTTGTTCTGGTAATCGGTGAGCTCCTCTTCTGTCATGCGATCTGAGCCCAGTTGAAAGTTCTGTGCCGTAGAGCTCATGCGTTCTCGCCATCCGTCTCCTGAGAACATCGCGGCTCCTACAACGGTGTTCGCGGCACCGTAAGGATAGGCCTCTACCGTGACGTTAATGCCTTGAGCCTGCGCACGTTCTACCAAATCAAGGGTGGCGTGGATGTCTTCCAATGAAGAACTGTTGATATGACAGATATGCATGTGTGCGCCTGTAAGCGCGGCGTTCGCAATCAATTCTTTTATTGCCTCAAAAGACCCCTGCGGTTCCAAATTCGATGCGTACCGCACGTGCGTATACGTGGCCACGCCATAGTCAGCGGCCATATTTGCCAAAGCAAAGTATTCTTTTTGTCCGTATCCAGGCGCGTATCCTGCATTAACGCCTATTCCCAATGCCCCCTCTTTCAATCCTTGCTCTACTAAGTCCAACAACTCCGCCATACGAAGCGGATCAGCGATTTGTGTCTTCCAATCGTCGAACCTCTGCGCATCTTGAAAATAGGATAGTTCGGCAACAGGCCCTTCACCTGTGAACGCAGCTATTCGGCCAAAGGTCCAAGCGGCAGACGCCCCATAGTTCAGTGGCGTCTGCTGCCGTTCCATTTCAGCATACCAATCTGCAATAGGGAGGATACCGGACTCCAACTCCAAAACAGTTGTTACGCCTTGCATCGCCTGCATACGCATGTCGCCCAAGTTCATGCCGTGTGCATGCAAATCGATGAACCCTGGCGCTACAACAAGATCAGTTGCATCGATCTCCAACGAACCTTCCATGGCGAACTCGGAGATTGCGGATATCTCGCCGCCGTTGATCCCGAGATTTCGGATGGCGTCCAATCCTGTCTCAGGATCGATGACCCGCCCGTTCGTTATGACTATATCGTAATCCTGCGCCGAGCAGGTCGTGGCAATGGCCACAAAAATTGCAGAAACGAATGTGCGGTACATGACCTGATCCTCCCTGTCCCCAGCGTAAGGCGATGAAGGAACAGATCAATTTAATATTTTGCCTAAGTCTGCTTTGTCTGCTTTCCGCCCTGAGTAGCCCTCTGAGCAAATGCACCAATGTCAGCCTGAAACCCAAAGCTAGATCCAGCCGCAGTGGCAGAGAGCTGGTCACTGGTGCTTAAGCACTAACTTGACGGTCAAGTTGGCTATGTCGAAGCAAGAGTGATGATGGGAGCTACGGTTTTTGTGACAACACCTGACCTCGACTTGTAAACGAGATCCCTTGAGTGCCGCTTCCACCGACCATGATTGCTTCAACGATGGGGGGTAGTACCGGTATTTCTGCCGACCAAGTAACTATGAAGTTCGCACCAATCCCGTCGCCGACACTACCAATAGGTACAAGCGCATTCATCGACCCAAATGGCATCAGTTGAACGGGCTCATTTATGAGAGTTTCCAGAAGCTGCCCCGCTCTGTCGTAATATTCGACGCGCTCAACTTTGATCTCTGATTGCAGACTAATGTTGTGCACAACGAGGGTAGACGAGAGCGGTTCGCTGCGCCCCTCCTGCGTAAAAACTCGCGAATAGGAAGGAACATAGATGACTTGAGATGTTACACTCTCCGAAACTTGTGCGAATGAAAGGCTTGGTAAGGTCGTCAACGCAACCAAAACCATTGAGAATGACCAGAAAGATCTGCTGGAGAAAAACTTCATGTATGCGCATGCTCCGTTTCTTCTGTCGTTAAAATGAGCATACGGATGACAAGATTCGGCGCAAGAATATGTCCGCTTTGTCCGCGTAGCGGTCATTCGCAGCAACTGTGCGAACGTCTGCACTGAGCCCATTTTGACCGATGCTGCGCGATGTCCTAATGACAGCAATGCGCAGAAAGCGGACTTTGCAAAATCTTGGGTACAGATCGTATTAGAAGTCTATTTTCTCAGAACTCTGGGCCTAAGCATCGATGGCTGGGGATTAGAAGCGCGAACGACGGATTCAGGTTCAAGGTTCAAATCCAACTCAGCGGATCGCCCAGAGACTGTTGATCTTCCCCGAGTTTAGAGCGGAGTGAACAGATAGAATGATGCGGCGTGACGCCAATTTGTTTCCTACCGACCCGGAGCGGGCAGGGATTGGCTCAAGGCAGTTCCAAGAAGGGTCAAGATAAACGCAGAAAACAAATCGCTGAACAGAGTTCTGGACTGTGACATAGATGATCTTCGCCGAGGTTGGGTGTGGGTGAACTAGTAGTTGAAACGCAAACCTAAGCCGGCACCTTTATCGTAGGGGCGGTCGGAACCTATACCGATGAGGAAATCAGCATAAATTGCGATGCCAGGACTGAGGTTCTTGCCAATCTGGAACTCAGCGGTCGCTGGCCAAGCATCGTTCTCCCAGTCATATGGTGCTTTGATATCAGCCTTGGCCCAGTACCCATCGCCAAACGGTTGTAGCGCAATCAACCGCATCGCGGTTTGGTTTATGTCCGTCGGGCCATTGTATGAAGCAAAATGCTGGAGCAGTGGGATCAGCGTCAGCCCTGATTTTGTGTTTGCAAAGGCGAACCCGCCAAAAGGCGCAATTTGATCGGACCCGGTTCCGATCCCTTTTCCCGGGTCGCCAAAGTCCAGTATCCACTCCAGACCAATGGCCGACTTGATGGCCCACGTTTCGTTGAGCGGTCTCTGAGAAGGGAAATAGATCGCTTTGAGGCTCAATTTCTCAAAGTCAGTGAACCGAGTTCCAGTCACATCCGTTGAGTTGTAGTGCAACTCATATTTCAGTTTCAGATCAGGCCGCAGCATGTATGCGCCATCTATAAAGGCGTCCTGCTTGTCAGCACCGTTGCCCAAATCAAAATACTGATACCGGATGTCCGTGTTGTTGACTGCGGCCAAAGGGTTTGAAGCGTTTTCATCGGCGATTGCTGGGGCCGCAACAATGCCAGTCGCCAATGCAAGGACAAGCGCTTGGATTTTCATATTGTTTCCAGAATTTTTGTTGTGGATGCCAAGCCCCACATCAAGCATATCATTATCTGATGCGGGGCTTGCATGACTCTTATCAGCTTCACCTTTTAGTCGGGCTGAATGTCCCGCTTGGCGACAAAGGCATCCACCGCTGCGACGGTTTCAGGACGAAGGTTCACGATACCTTCATAGGGACGTCCAGTCGCGGCCGGTTGATCGGGGTACATTTCCTTGAATTTCAGGTGGCGGGCAATAATGCGGTTAAACTCGTGTCCAGCCCATGCTCCGATCTCGGTCGATACGCTCTGTTCTTCGCGGGGGTCGCGGAACAGGTTGTAGAACTTGGCCACGATAGCATTTTCACCTTTGGCCGGAACTTTGAGTTTGATGTGTTCCTTTACCACCTCTTTCAGCGAATTGATCGAGTAGATCAGTACATGATCCCTGCGCCCATGCGTATCGCCAATAAACATCAGGGACGTCTGATCGACACCGTCAATGATCCGGTCGCGGGGGATGGCATCCATCGCTCCGCCGATACGCGCAATTGACGTGAACAAATCAGAGATATGAATAATGTCAGATACAATCGAGTCTCCCTCGATCAAGCCGGGCAGGCGGGCAAACGCGTCCACCCGAACGCCTCCTTCAGACGTATCGGCCTTGCCGCCGCGGAAGACCAGCGGCGAAAACCCACTGCCGGGGGCATATTTGGTGAAGTGACCGTTGTCGCCCATCAAAACGATTAGGGTATTGTCCCTGAGCCCCAGCGCATCGACTTCGTTCAGAATGACCCCGATCCATTCATCCAGCTCTTCCATGCTTTCAACGAATGTACCGCCGTTGGGTGTCGTGAACGCCTCTCTCGTCGTGCGCGTTGTCGACAGAGGGACAAGCGGCCAGTATTGCAGGAAGAACGGTTCATCCCGTTCTGCTAGCAGGCGCAACTGTTCCATCGCCTGTGCCTGATAGCGGATATTCATTTCATTGTATTTGTCCTGGGTCCATTTCTCACCCGGTTCCATATGGACTTCGCGAACCTCCCCGCCAATAACAGCTTCAAGGCCGGTAATCATGTGTCCCGGATCAGGGCGAAACCAATCATCCAGCGTGTATTTGGAATTGTAGTTGTCTTCCCCTATGGCCATGGTGATTTCTTCCTTGGCTGCATCTTCGTTGAAGATGGCCAACTGGCCCTGCTGATGGATGGGGAACGCGGCGTAGTCAAAGCCCTGATAAGTAGGCCAGGATTCCTGAATGTCGCCCATGTGCCATTTGCCAACATGCGAGGTGTTGTAGCCTACGGATTTCAGAACTTCGGCAATTGTGACTTCTTCATCGGCAAGGCCAAAACCTGAAATGTCGACGGCCGTATCGCCCATCCCATTGCGATACGGCTGGCGACCCGTCATGAAGGCGACCCGCGACGGTGTACAGGACGGCTCGGTATACATGCGCGCAAACCGCATGCTTTCCTCTGCGAGCGCGTTGATATTGGGCGTCGAATACCCGCGTATCGCGTTCATCTCGGGCATACCCATGTCGCCAAAACCCATATCGTCAATAAGGATGTAGAAGATGTTTGGAGGGTTCCCTCCGTTTTTCTCACGAAAATCGGCCAGCAGTTGGTCAACCTGTGCGTCGTTCTCGACCCAAACGGCTTCGTTTTGCTGCTTCAGCACATAGTATTCCGCATCATGCACGATATTGCTGTCCTGAGCTGCCGCCGTGATAGCGGAGCCGGCAAAGACCAGCGCGGAGAGGAACAGTTTTGATTTCATGAGATACCCCTGTTTCATGATTTACTTGTTTTCAGACCTTCAAGGATCAGATGATGGCAAAAGGTTGAAAGGGAGAGTTCGCTGTCTTCAGCCTGTGAGCGCAACAACTCTTTTTCGCTTTTGGTTAGCAGCGTTACGACGCGTTCGGTGCGCGCAGTATCGTCAGGCAACGATGGGCGTCCGAACCTCTTCCCTCTCGATTTGTCTGCTTTGTCTTGCAATTGTCCAAGCCTACATATTCGAATAACATTTCATGAAAACTACCTGCGGGGCGGAATGGACGACATCAAAAAACGATCAGCCCCCAAAAAAACCTGCGCCCCAAACACACTTTTTTTGCAGGACCCTTCGCAATTCCGCGAGCTGTCCCAATGGGATGTCGAGCTACGCCAAATCGAAGAGGGAACTATGAACTCTTCGGTATCCGTTTGGGCAGGTCTTGACCTTCAAATGATTGATTTGTCGTTTGATAAGGCTGTGTACCAAACCGGTGTTTCTCGCCCTGACATTCTAGCGTTTGGCTTACCAGACAAAGGGAGTGTACGGACTTGGCTTAACGGCTCACCCTCAGACACCGCTCTGATGAATTTTGGTAGCGGAGACCCTTTTGAAGGCGTGAGCAATTCAACGCTCACAGGCCTGACCTTTGGCATCGACATCCGAAGGGCTCAACGGATCGCCAACGATTGCGGTCTTGATATCAGCACCGTGCGAAATGACGCTATAAGATCTTTCGTTAGCGACGCTGGCAAGCTTCATTCCTTAGTCAAAAACAAAGCGCGCTTTCTAATTGGATCAGCGGCCGGACCAAGCTCTGATAGTGAAGAGAGTGATATGATCTTAGAGCTTCTGGAAATGCTGGTGGTAGGCGAAAAATGGAGTGATCGGCGAAACAGTAAAAATAGAACCCGTTTAGCACAACAAGCCGTTGAGTTCATGCGGGCCCATTTGATGGATAACGTGTCAATCGGTGAAGTATGTGCAGATATTCAGGTATCCGCATGCACTCTTCGTCGCGCGTTTCAGGAAACATATGGGGTGAGCCCCAAGCAGTTTTATCTAAGAGCCCGTCTCGGTGCTGTGCGCCATGAACTGGTATCCTGCTCGCCAGAGGAGAGTATATCGGACATCGCAAACGCTTACGGATTTTGGCACATGGGTCAGTTCGCGCGAGACTACAGAGCACTCTTTGGACAACTGCCGACACAAACGTTGTCAGGCAAAATGAACTGAAACAGAGCTTGGCAGTACGCGGCCTAACTTGTCCGCAACACTAGAATTGCAAAGTCGGATTTTGAAGGTCCGCTTAGGGCTGAGACCAGTCATCAGAAAGCGATGAGTCTACGGCAACTTTGTCCGCAGAGCGGTCTTTCGCTGCAACTTGCTTGAACTTCTACTTTGCGGACGAAACGGACATTCGACTTTTCACCGTGATCCGGTATCTTCACGACATCTTCAGTTCAAATGCTGGTACCTGACACATGGATCCGTTCCTCACTGAAAGGCTTTCGGTTCACAGTTGGCAATCGACATTGGGAGACCGGGAAGCGCGCCGAGGGCTGGAGATTGCTTTGTCTGCGATATTGTCACGCCGTGTGCTTGAGCATCTTCCATCACCTCTGCACCTGAGCGGAGATGACGACATTGCTTCTTGGGTGGACGAACGCGCTGAGGAAAGCGACGTTTTTCGTGTCAACTGGAGGCACAGCTCCGAATTAGTCGGACTGTTGATTTTGGCGTCCGACCCCAGTGACTCGCAAGCGCCAGAACTTCATATTGGCTATTTGCTCGGTGAAGCAACTTGGGGTCAGGGGGTCGCAACAGAACTCGTCCAAGGTTTGGTGTCAGCGGCAGAAAAGGACGGCCCGGTGAGGCTGCTGGGAGGTGTCAGCATTGAAAACCCGGCAAGCGCTCGGGTGCTTGAAAAGGCAGGTTTCGAATTATCACCTGACCTTTCAACAACGAATTCGCACATGTACTCCAAGAAAGTCGGTTGAAGCGCATTCGACACGTCCGGCCTGGATTTAAGGCAGACCTTTAGGCAAGCGCAGCATTTTCGTTTGAGGACTAGAGCGCTCTCTTGAGGACGGCCCAAAGCGGTCGTTCGCCAGAACACTTGGGCGTTGCAGCGCAGCCAGTGATACCGGACCTTTGTCGATTGCGCGGCAATCAATGGATTTCCTTTGCAGAGCTCGCCTAGACCGAGCGGCGATTGGCCGATCACTGAATTTTCAACGGGCGCCGCATTCAACCTTAGTGTCACGCCGTCCCCATTACTGCTAGGGTAGCAACAGTGAGGGGTAGTCTCGAGAAATTTGGGAGAACAATCATGGACAGACGCGTATTCTTGGCCGGAACAGGCATCACTTCGGGCCTCGCTGCATTGGGGTGGAACGTCGCGCCCCTCGGAGCGGAGGGCCTCGTAGCGGCGCGGCGCTACCAGGTGGGCTCGGCGACGGTGCACGTGCTGTCCGATGGGTTCATTTCGATCGGACCTGAAATGCTCTCCGGTGTAACACCGGAAGAGTTCGCGACCTTGCTCGACAATGCGCACATAGCCACCGACGCGCATCCGAGCGCGGTCAATGCGTTTTTGGTCGAAATTGGTGATAGAAAAATATTGGTCGACGCGGGGACCGGCGAAATCTTCGGACCGACCCTTGGCAAGTTGCCCTCCGTGATGAACGCCCTCGGCTTTGATCCGGCCGCTATTGACACGGTGGTCTTCACCCATCTGCACGGCGATCACATCGGCGGCACGGTTTCGCCAGCTGGTAATCCTTATTTGAACGCGACACTCCGGGTAGCGAGCGCTGACATCGATTTCTGGACCAGCGAGGAGATTCAGGCGCAGGCTCCCGATGCCTTCAAAGCTGCGTTTGACCTTGCACGCTCCGCCCTCGATGGTTTTGGCGAACGGATTGAGCCTTTTGGCGCTGAAGAAACCGCAATCGCTCCTGGGCTCTCGACTATGGCGCTGCCCGGCCACACCGTCGGCCATACGGGCCTGATGCTCGAAAGTGACGGCGATGTCCTGCTTATTGCGGCCGACATTGTTCATGTTCCAGCGGTGCAACTCGCTATGCCCGCCGTGACCATTGGCTTTGACACTGATCAGGATTTGGCACGTGAAACCCGCGTCAAGACTATGGATATGGTTGCTGCGGATCGCATAATGATGGGCGGGTCGCACATCTCTCTTCCCGGTCTGGGATATCTGGAAACAGCCGCTGACGGATACCGATGGACGGCGGCGCGCCATCAGTACGGTTAGGGTCAGGACCCATTGATTTCCGCTTTGCTGCGTGATTCACGGTTCGAAAATCGAGCGGTGACCATGTCTGATCTTTTCTGGCTGACGG
>NZ_JBQFYA010000017.1:0-74855 GCF_056541245.1 Ruegeria sp. AI3 | reverse complement strand
CGCGATGGAGCAGGGCCTGCGCTTTGCGATCCGCGAAGGCGGCCGCACCGTCGGCGCCGGCGTTGTGTCGAAAATCACTGAATAAGTCGCGCAAGCGAATGATCAGGAGAAAGGGCGTCCCTCAGGACGCCCTTTTTCGTTTGAGCTATACGGTTCCGAGGTGGGCCTAAACGTGTTCGAATCGAGATGACGCTTGGAAAGTTCGCCGTCGTTAAGGGCAAAACGGATTGAGGTTTCTTAATCCAAACTCCACCTCTCCCAAAGACAGGAAACCCACATGTGATCTGAAACAAAAAGCGGGGCGTGCGCAGGCCGAGCCGCTGACGTAATCAGGAGGAAATCATGTTGGGTTTTGAATTCTTGAACTATGGAACGCAAATCCTTCACAGCAAGGATCTGGAAGACATGCGATCTGCCATCCTTAGTGACGACGACCAAGAAGTCGACTGTGATATCAGCGAGTTTAGACGAGAGCGTAAGCGGTTCGACGTCCGGCTTGCCGAGCAGCCTAACAGAATCTGAAGCGCTAAAGCACGTCCAGAACCTGTGTCGTCAACCAGCGTATTCACCGTAGCGTGGGGTGAAAACCTTCCAGACCAAGTCGGTTTTCTCTGAATGCTCAATTGTCGCGTGTAGGCTTTACACCTCGTCCATAGTTCTTTAGCGCGTTCTTGTTGCGAAGTTGGTCCTGAAGATCAGTTCTTGGTGCTGGGTCGTGTCGCTCTTTGAGGTGGGACAGAGCCAACAAACCCCTTGCCAAACCCCACCAACCCCACTAATACGCGCGAGTTCTCGATAAGAACGTCAAGGCGGGGTGATTCCCGCCTTTTGGGTTCGAAGAGGGTTGGCGATGCGCGTCTGTCCTCCTCTCAACCTCAACGCCTAAAAAAGGCTGTTAATATGCAAAGCCAAAATATCCGTATTCGGCTGAAGGCATTTGACTATCGCGTTCTGGATGCCAGCACGCAAGAGATCGTCAACACTGCCAAGCGGACCGGCGCGAATGTGCGCGGCCCGATTCCGCTGCCGAACAAGATTGAGAAGTTCACGGTTCTCCGTGGCCCTCACGTTGACAAGAAATCCCGCGACCAGTTCGAGATCCGTACGCACAAGCGTCTGCTCGACATCGTTGATCCGACCCCCCAGACCGTTGACGCGCTGATGAAGCTCGATCTCGCTGCTGGTGTGGATGTCGAGATCAAGTTGCAGTCGTAAGATCGGAGGGTATAGATTATGCGCTCTGGTATTATCGCAAAAAAAGTTGGCATGACCCGCCTGTTCATGGAAGACGGCAAGCAGATCCCTGTAACCGTTCTTCACCTGGACAACCTGCAGGTTGTTGCACAGCGTACCGCTGACAAAGACGGCTACACCGCCGTTCAGCTGGGCGCCGGTGCTGCCAAGGCAAAACGCACCTCGAAAGCCATGCGTGGTCACTATGCCGCTGCCAAGGTCGAGCCCAAGCGTAAGCTGGCCGAGTTCCGCGTCTCCGAAGATGGTCTGATTGATGTGGGCGCCGAGATTTCGGCAGAACACTTCCTGGAAGGTCAGAAAGTTGACGTTTCGGGCACGTCGATCGGTAAAGGCTTTGCCGGTGCGATGAAGCGCTGGAACTTTGGTGGTTTGCGCGCCTCGCACGGTGTTTCGATCAGCCACCGTTCGCACGGTTCGACCGGTCAGTGTCAGGATCCGGGTAAGGTTTTCAAAGGCAAGAAGATGGCCGGTCACATGGGTGCTGCCCGTGTAACCACCCAGAACTTGGAAGTCGTCAAAACCGACGCCGACCGGAACCTGGTCTTCATCAAAGGCGCCGTTCCTGGACCGAAATCGGGCTGGGTCACCGTCAAGGACGCCGTGAAGAAGAAAGCACCGGAAGGCCTGCCTTTCCCGGCTGCTGTGAAATCGGCTGCAACCGAAGCACCTGCGGAAGAAGCTCCCGCGGAAGGTGGTGAAGCATGAAACTTGATGTAATCAAACTGGACGGCGGCAAAGCCGGCGACATCGAGCTGAACGCCGATCTGTTCGGTCTCGAGCCGCGTGCGGACATCCTGCACCGTGTGGTCCGTTGGCAGCGCAACAACGCGCAGGCCGGCACCCACAAGGTCAAGACCCGCTCGGAAACCAGCTACTCGACCAAGAAGATCTATCGCCAGAAGGGCACCGGTGGCGCACGCCATGGTGACCGTAATGCGCCGATCTTCCGTGGTGGCGGTATCTACAAAGGCCCCGTCGTTCGTTCGCACGGCCACGACTTGCCCAAGAAGTTCCGCAAGCTTGGCCTGCGCCACGCTCTGTCGGCCAAAGCCAAGGCAGGTGAACTGGTTGTGATCGAGAACGCCGAAGCCGAAGGCAAGACCGCCGCTCTGGCCAAACAGGTTGCAAACCTGGGTTGGAAACGCGCTCTGGTCATCGACGGCGCGACCGTGAACGAAGGGTTCCTGAAAGCGTCCAAGAACATCGAAGGTCTGGATATCCTGCCGTCGATGGGCGCAAACGTCTATGACATCCTCAAGCGTGACACCCTAGTGCTCACCAAAGCGGCTGTCGAAGCACTGGAGGCTCGTCTGAAATGAGCGCGAAGGCAGAACACTACGACGTGATCCGCAAGCCGATCATCACCGAAAAGTCGACCATGGCGTCCGAAAACGGCGCGGTTGTCTTTGAAGTGGCGATCGACAGCAACAAGCCGCAGATCAAAGAGGCCGTTGAGGCGCTGTTTGGTGTGAAGGTCAAAGCGGTGAACACCACCGTGACCAAAGGCAAGGTCAAGCGGTTCCGCGGCCAGCTGGGCCGTCGGAAAGACGTCAAAAAAGCATATGTGACCCTGGAAGAGGGTAACACAATCGACGTGAGCACCGGTCTTTGATCCGACGCTTACTGCGAGCATTCACGGCCTCGGTGGTTCAACCCGCCGGGGCCGATTTCGTTTCAGACCCTGAAACTGTGCGTGTGCAGGTGCTGGAGCAAATGCGGGCGTTCAGTGCCGAGCCTTATTTTCAGATTGCCGATGAGAAGCTGGGGCTGCTGTCGGTGTTTGATGATCTGAAATACGACCGGGCAGATGTGGACATGATCTCTCCGGCGATGCGCAAGCATGTGGTCGGCAAGCTTGGCCCGCTGGGGTTCCGTCAGACCTCGGGCACGGTGTTGGAGCACGCCGAGGCCGATATGCGCGTGCACATTCCCAAGTTCCACGCCCTTGGCGCGTCACCTTTCGATATCGCGCGCTATACCGAGAAACGCCCGCAGGACTACTGCCTGCTGACGCCCACGCAGGTGGCCTGCCAGTACGTGGATCACTATGAGTTGGACGACGCGGTGCAGCGGATTGAGGCGTTGATTGCGAAGCACCCGATCAACCTGCTCAAACTGGCGGATTATCTGGAAGGCAAACCCAAACACCGCGTCTTTCGCGAGGTGCTGGGGCATATCAAACTCAAGCAGAGGATCGCGGTGGAGTCCGAGCCGCTGTGCCGCAGACGGTCTTTGGGGTGAGTACTTGGTGAAGCCTTTGTTGTGTGATCGATAGACACCGCTGCGATACCGGAATCTGCGTATGCGACAGAAACGATCAAATCGACTTGTTATTGCGTCTTGATAGTAATCTGCGACGCAAGGACCTCTGCTCTACGCACACAGAGCGCTGAACCCAGAAAGATGATACAACAACAATAAGTTTCAAATACAATGTCATAAGAACCTGAGAAGTGTCACCACCAGTTCGTGGAGGTATCGAAATTGAGATTGTCTGTCTTTTGCGTTTTTGCCCTGGCCTTGCCGTTTCCCTGTTTTTCGCAGGAATCAGCTCCAACCGACATTAGGAATGCCATTCTGACCAGCAGATCAGGCGATTGCGCTGACTACATTGGTAGCTACAAAGCGGACGTCGAAGATATCCAAAAGGGCACCTCCTACGAGGCACAAGTCAAGATAGACGCCGACAACGAGACTTGTACAATTGCTACGAATGGGACACCCAACCATGACTTCAATGGTGCGACAGCACGTTTTGCCAATGACTTTCGTCCTTTGTTGAGTGAATTCCAAATTACGCGAAAGCCAGAAAAGGCTACAAACCCGAGTCCCCTGGGCCAACAGGCATACAACGCCATATTGTTGAATGGCGTACCTGTGGATTTGCTTTCGGCAGGTTGCTATCGACCAGATGCTCCCCGAGCTGACAAAAACGGCAACGTGCTTGCTGGTTGTACCATCCGCGACCCCTGGCTGATTGATCCGCCATCTTACGATAAGTACTTTGGGGTTGATTTACATAATGCGCATACACAGCCAGATGGCAGGTATCACTACCATTCGAACCCGAACGCACTGTTCAATGACCGACAGTTCGATGCGCCTTCTCCAGTAATCGGTTTTGCGTCAGACGGTTTCCCGATATACGGAACAATCTTCGAGGATAGCGACGGGAAAATTCGAGCGGCCCTCTCGGGCTATGAGTTGAAGTCTACGGAGAGGCCAAAACCGCCGAACGGCCCGGGTGGTATGCCGGATGGCACTTACATTGAAGACTATGAGTTCACAGGCAATGGAGATCTGGATGAATGCAATGGTATGACCGTTGATGGTCAATACGGGTACTATGTCACAAGCTCGTATCCATGGATTCTGAATTGCTACACAGGAACTCCCAACCCTTCGTTCCGAAAGTGATTTGGAAACGGTTGTCCAAAACTGTTCAATCTGTGGCGCCACCGGTAAGAATTAACGAGTGCTACCGAGATTTGCAGCATGCACTTGGCTAGCTTGAAAGAATCCGCCGCCCCCTATAGACACCTACCCCCAACCCTGTTAAACGCACCCAATCTTGCGGCCTCGGATTCGTTCCGGGGCCTCTGATATTTGTAACCGGGGACCTTCGGGGCCCTATACCCTTGGCACCTACGGGGGCCTATCACATAGCGGGGGAAGTCCCTCGCACTTGCTAAACGGAAGACAGAAAGCATGGCACTCAAGTCGTACAAGCCGACGACGCCGGGCCAGCGCGGGCTGGTGCTGATCGACCGTTCGGAGCTTTGGAAAGGACGTCCGGTCAAGTCTCTCACAGAGGGTTTGACCAAATCGGGCGGCCGGAACAACACCGGACGGATCACTTCACGCCGCCGCGGCGGTGGCGCAAAGCGTCTCTACCGGATCGTTGACTTCAAACGGAACAAATTTGATGTCGCGGCAACCGTCGAGCGGATCGAATATGACCCGAACCGGACCGCATTCATCGCACTGGTAAAATACGAAGACGGCGAGCAGGCATATATCCTTGCTCCGCAGCGTCTGGCTGTTGGTGACAAAGTCGTGGCATCCGCCAAGGCCGACATCAAGCCTGGCAACGCAATGCCGTTCTCGGGCATGCCCATCGGTACCATCGTCCACAACATCGAGATGAAGCCCGGCAAAGGCGGTCAGATCGCACGTGCGGCCGGTACTTACGCTCAGTTCGTTGGTCGCGATGGCGGCTACGCTCAGATCCGTCTGAGCTCGGGCGAGCTGCGCATGGTCCGTCAGGAATGCATGGCCACCATCGGTGCCGTGTCCAACCCCGACAACTCGAACCAAAACCTCGGTAAAGCCGGTCGTATGCGCCACAAGGGCGTTCGTCCGTCGGTTCGTGGTGTTGCAATGAACCCGATCGATCACCCGCACGGTGGTGGTGAAGGTCGTACCTCGGGTGGCCGTACGCCGGTTACGCCGTGGGGTAAGGACACCAAGGGTAAGCGTACCCGCAACAAGAACAAAGCGTCCCAGAAGCTGATCATCCGCTCGCGGCACGCCAAGAAGAAGGGACGTTAATCCATGTCTCGCTCTGTTTGGAAGGGTCCTTTCGTCGATGCTTACGTGCTGAAAAAAGCCGAAGCAGCGCGCGAGTCGGGCCGCAACGAAGTCATCAAAATCTGGTCGCGTCGTTCCACCATTCTGCCCCAGTTCGTGGGTCTGACCTTTGGTGTGTACAACGGCCAGAAGCACATTCCCGTCAACGTCTCGGAAGACATGATCGGTCAGAAGTTCGGTGAATACTCGCCGACCCGTACCTATTATGGCCACGCCGCAGACAAAAAAGCGAAGCGGAAGTAAGTCATGGGCAAGGAAAAGAACCCCCGCCGCGTGGCTGAAAACGAAGCAATGGCGAAAACCCGCATGCTTCGCACCAGCCCGCAGAAACTGAACCTGGTTGCGCAAATGATCCGCGGCAAGAAAGTCGAGAAGGCTCTGACTGACCTGACTTTCTCGAACAAGCGTGTCGCGCAGGACGTGAAGAAGTGCCTGCAGTCCGCAATCGCGAATGCCGAAAACAACCACAACCTGGACGTTGACGAGCTGATCGTTGCCGAAGCATGGGTTGGCAAGAACCTGGTCATGAAGCGCGGTCGTCCGCGTGCGCGTGGCCGTTTCGGCAAGATCATGAAGCCGTTCTCGGAGATCACCATCAAGGTGCGTCAAGTTGAGGAGCAAGCCTAATGGGTCATAAAGTAAATCCGATCGGCATGCGCCTGCAGGTCAACCGCACCTGGGACAGCCGCTGGTACGCCGACACCAAGGACTACGGTGATCTTCTGCTGGAAGACCTCAAGATCCGTGAGTTCATCAACAAAGAGTGCAAGCAGGCCGGTGTTGCCCGTGTGATCATCGAACGTCCGCACAAGAAGTGCCGCGTTACGATCCACACTGCACGTCCCGGTGTCATCATCGGCAAGAAAGGTGCAGACATCGAAGTTCTGCGCAAAAAGCTTGCTCGTATGACCGACAGCGAACTGCACCTGAACATCGTCGAAGTGCGCAAGCCCGAGCTTGACGCGCAGCTGGTTGCCGAGTCCATCGCTCAGCAGCTGGAGCGTCGTGTTTCGTTCCGTCGCGCCATGAAGCGCTCGGTTCAGAACGCCATGCGCATGGGCGCCCTGGGTATCCGGGTGAACGTCGCGGGTCGTCTGGGCGGCGCCGAAATCGCACGGACCGAGTGGTACCGCGAAGGCCGCGTGCCTCTGCACACTCTGCGTGCCGACATCGATTACGCACATGCCGAAGCGATGACTCCTTACGGGATCATCGGGATCAAGGTCTGGATCTTCAAAGGTGAGATCATGGAGCACGATCCGCAGGCACGTGACCGTAAAGCACAGGAACTCCAGGACGGCCCTGCACCTCGTGGTGCTGGTGGCGGTCGTCGCTAAGGAGGGAAAGATATGCTTCAACCAAAGCGTACTAAATTCCGCAAGATGCACAAAGGCCGGATCAAGGGTCTCGCCAAGGGCGGCTCTGATCTGAACTTTGGCACCTACGGCCTCAAAGCTCTTGAGCCTGAGCGTGTAACCGCACGCCAGATCGAAGCTGCACGTCGTGCCATGACGCGTCACATGAAGCGTCAGGGTCGTGTTTGGATCCGCATCTTCCCCGACACTCCGGTCACGGCCAAGCCGATCGAAGTTCGTATGGGTAAAGGTAAAGGTTCGGTCGACCGCTGGGCATGCAAAGTCAAGCCTGGCCGCGTGATGTTCGAGATCGACGGCGTCAATGACGACATCGCCCGCGAGGCCCTGCGCCTGGCCGCGATGAAGCTGCCGATCAAGACTCGCGTCGTGGTTCGCGAAGACTGGTAAGCGACTGGGGAAACCCGAACAGCATTGCCCCCGCCGAGAAATCGGTGGGGGCTTTTTCGTTTGTGGCCTCTCGCAAACCCGCTAGGCGCCCAATTCCGAGATTCAATACCGGCATTGCAAAAAAGATGGGGCTCAGGGGTGGCATATTCTCTCATCTGGTGAAAAGAAGCGCTCGCAAAACCTTCTCAATCAGAGCTTGGGTCGATCATCCTCCGACACGGCTTGAGCACGTACCGTGCCTTGGCTCTGAAACCCCGCTGAAAGACCGAGGACACGTATGGGCCTTATTTGCCGGGACGTTATGGTCCCCCCTGAAAAACAGAAGACAATTCATCCCGATGATACAGTCGCCAAGGCGTTTGAGATCATCCGCGACAGCCGCGCCCGGTTCTTGCCGGTGGTGGGGGATGACGGTAGCTTCCAAGGCGTTTTCACCGCACCCACGCTGATCAAGATGATCCTGCCGCGTGCGGCCCGTATTGGCGTCAGCGACGAGACATCGCGCGTTGCGATCAGCCATCTCAGCTTTATGGATCTGACCAAGGAAGACATCAGCGAACAGATCAAGCGCCTGAACGAGGAGCGGGTCGGAGATCACATGTCGAACCCGGCAAACATCCCGGTTCTCGCACCCGACACGCCGGTGATGGAAGGCATTTTCCTGATCCACAAATTCAAACGCCACGTTTTCCTCGTGGAACCCGAGACCAATCGCTTCGTCGGCTCTGTCAGCCCGAACTCGTTGATTGATCACGCGCTGAGCTAACCCCTAAAGACCGGATCAGACCATTGACCGACCATTCCGTTTCGCATGGAGAACACGCGTTCTCCGTACCTCAACTGTTGGGGATTGACCCTCTGTGGGTCGCCACCGGTATCCTGATTGCTGTTTATGCCGTCCTTGTAACCGAAAAAGTAAACCGCGCCATTCTGGCCATGCTGGGGGCATCGCTGATGGTGCTGTTCGGCATCATCAACCAGGAACAGGCCGTCGCGGGCGTTGATGCCAACACCTTGGCGCTGCTGATTGGCATGATGGTGATCGTCGGGATCACCAGTAAATGTGGGTTGTTCCAATTCGTCGCCATCAAGGCCGCAAAGGCGGTCAAGGCCAATCCAACCGGCATCCTGATCATGCTGACGCTGATCACGGCGGTGTTCTCGGCTCTGCTCGACAACGTGACCACTGTTCTGTTGATCGCACCGATTACCCTGCTGATCACGGACGCACTGGAAACGCGCGTTTACCCGTTCTTTTTCGCCGAGATTCTGGCCTCGAATGTGGGCGGTACGGCTACTCTGATTGGTGACCCGCCGAACATCATCATTGGCTCGGCTGCGGGCCTTAGCTTCAATGACTTTGTGGTCAATCTTGCGCCGATCTCGGCCATCTGTCTGGTGGTGCTGACTGGTATCATTTACCTGATGAACCGCCGCACGCTGGCCGCCATCCCCAAATCGGCCTGCGAAAAGATCATGCGTTTCAACGAAAACGAAGCGATCACCGATGTCGGCCTGATGATCAAATCCCTGTCGGTTCTGGCGCTGACCCTTCTTGGCTTCACGCTTGGCCATGGCTACGGGATCCAGCCGGGCACCTCGGCGCTGGCCGGTGCTGCGCTGCTGATGCTGCTAGCCTACGGACACCAGCACGGAGAAGAACAGTCCGAATCCGTTCACCACATTTTTGGCGAGGTTGAGTGGATCACCATTTTCTTCTTCGGCGGTTTGTTCGTCATCGTTGCAGGTGTCGAGCATGTCGGCCTGCTTGAGTTCTTCGGTGAGAAAGTGCTGGAGCTGACCGAAGGCGACATGATGTGGACCGCGTTCTTCATCTTCTGGGCCTCGGGTATCTTGTCGGCCATTCTGGATAACATCCCTTTTGTGGCGACGATGATCCCTCTGATCGAGTCCACGGCTGACACGTTTGGCGGGCCCGATGCGATTGAGCCTCTGTGGTGGTCACTGGCTCTGGGCGCCTGTCTGGGCGGTAACGGTACCTTGCTGGGTGCAAGCGCCAACCTGACGGTTGCGGCCTTTGCCGAAAAGGCCAAGCAGCCGATTGGCTTTGTCAAATTCGCGCTCATGGCGTTCCCGATCATGATCCTGACCCTGATGATCGCCAACGTCTATCTCTGGCTGCGCTACTTCTACTAAAGCGCCAAACGAAAGATCGCACCCGAGCAGCAGCTTTTCTGAGGCGGCTGCTCTCGCCCTTGTGCTTCGGCTGGGATATAGCCGGGGCATGGCACAGATTGAATCACTCTTCGTTACCCGTCTTTATCGCGCAGCTTTGTCCGAGTTCGATCCCAAGATCGACGCGGGCGAGCTGGAAAACTCCTGCCTTGTTATCGCCGAGGATGATGAGGCCGGGCAGGAATGGTGTGAAGAGAATGGCTATCCCGGCTACACCAGCTACGCCTCGCTGACCGATTTGCCCTGGCGCTTCCCGATTTTCGCCGATCTGGTGAAAGCGCTGGACCAGCACGTCGCGGCCTTTGCCAAGGATCTGGAGTTCGACCTGGGCGAGGGGGAGCTGAAGCTCGAAGACCTGTGGATCAACATCCTGCCGGAGGGCGGCATGCACTCCAGCCATTTGCACCCGCACAGCGTGATCTCGGGCACGACCTACGTTGCCATGCCCGAAGGGGCGAGCGCGTTGAAGCTGGAGGATCCGCGTTCAGGCCGCATGATGGCCGCGCCGACGCGCCTAAAATTTGGGCGAAGGGACTTGCAACCTTTCATTTATGTTCAACCTCAAGTGGGGGATGTGCTACTCTGGGAGAGTTGGCTGCGCCACGAAGTTCCGATGAATATGGCCGAGGATGATCGGATCAGTGTCAGTTTCAACTATAAGTGGGAATGAGAGTGAAAACCCTCAATGTTGATTAAATTTTTTTTAGGCAGTTCTTTTCTAGTAGCGTTGCTAGCGTCTTCGGTTAGCGCGGAGTGTCCCAGTAAAGAACACGTTGATACCGGCATTGTCCTTGTTCGCGAGCCTGGCAAAAATCTGGATGACATCGAATACGTCTCTCATGCAGGGGGGATTCTTGCGAGTACCGTCGACCCGGGGGCAAACGAAACTAGGCGAGAAGTCTATTTTGCCCATCCAATTTTGCCGCCCCAAGGGTTGCCCGACACAAAATGGTTCCGAAGTTATGAGCGAAAATTGGACTCGCTAGATATCCTGGACAGTCAAAAGAAGTGGAACTCAGACTTCGTCGACTATCCCAACACCGACAATGCCCAATCGGGTTCAATTGAGGTTGAGTTTCAAAGATACCGAATTGAAAGGGTTGGAGCCTGCAAGTATCGAGTTTGGGATGTCCTGCTCAAAGAGAGTGTCGAGGGCTCCCACGCGTTTACTGAACGGATGCTATATGCCCCAGAGCTGCAAATAGTGCTGAGAAGAGGCGTGGCTGCTGGTGACTCGTTACCTGTATTGGACAGCGGATTTCACCAATTGCAAATCAAAGACGACAATTCATAGGCCGCAGCTTCAACCCGGCGTCGGTGAAACACGGTTTTCTGTCCAAGTCGCGCCCTAAAACTTCCTCTTGCCACCCACCGCTTAAACCCTTATACGGCGGCATCCTGCAAGTCCCCCGGCCGAGTCGGGGGATTCGCATGTCTATCATTCATCCACCAGGTCCAAGGTGACCCTGTCAGGGGGCCTTCTGGTGTTTTGAGCAAAGGAAAAAGGCGATGAACGCCCAAGAACTGCGTGACAAGACCCCGGACCAGCTCCGCGAGGAACTGGCCAACCTGAAGAAAGAAAGCTTTAACCTGCGCTTTCAACAGGCAACCGGTCAGCTGGAAAACACTGCTGGCATCAAAGCGGCTCGCCGCAACGCTGCCCGCGTCAAAACCATTCTGAACGAAAAGGCCGCTGCCGCGGCATCGGAGGAGTAATCCTATGCCCAAGCGTATCCTGTCCGGAGTAGTAACCAGCGACGCCAACGAGCAAACCGTAACCGTTTCGGTTGAGCGTCGTTTCAAGCACCCGCTGCTGCACAAAACCGTTCGTAAGTCCAAGAAATATCGGGCTCATGACGAAAAGAACGCCTTCAAGGTCGGCGACACTGTACGCATCATCGAATGCGCGCCGAAATCGAAGACGAAACGTTGGGAAGTTCTGGAAGCGTAAGCCTCCGGGATTTTCCATTTGTCGAAACCCTGGGGGATCTAACGAGACCAGCCCCCACAGGTCGGGAGAAACCACATGATCCAGATGCAGACCAATCTGGATGTCGCTGACAACTCCGGCGCACGCCGAGTTCAGTGCATCAAGGTCCTGGGTGGTTCCAAGCGTAAATACGCCTCCGTTGGCGACATCATTGTCGTCTCGGTGAAGGAAGCCATCCCGCGCGGCCGCGTAAAGAAAGGTGACGTCCGTAAGGCCGTCGTCGTACGCACCGCCAAGGAAGTCCGTCGCGAAGACGGCACCGCGATCCGTTTCGATCGCAACGCCGCCGTCATCCTGAACAACAACAACGAGCCTGTCGGTACACGTATCTTTGGCCCCGTTGTTCGTGAACTGCGCGGCAAGAACTTCATGAAAATCATCTCGCTGGCTCCGGAGGTGCTGTAATCATGGCTGCTAAACTCCGCAAAGGCGACAAGGTCGTCGTGCTGGCCGGCAAGGACAAGGGCAAAGAGGGGACCATTTCCTCGGTTGACCCCAAAGCCGGTAAAGCTGTTGTCGAAGGCATCAACATTGCCATCCGTCACACCCGTCAGTCGCAAACTTCGCAAGGTGGTCGTCTGCCCCAGGCAAACCCGATCCAACTGTCGAACCTGGCACTGCTGGACAAGAACGGCAAAGCAACCCGCGTTGGTTTCCGCATGGAAGGTGACAAGAAGGTCCGCTTCGCCAAGACCACAGGGGACGTGATCGATGCTTGATTCCGCAACCTACACCCCGCGTCTGAAAGCTCAGTACGTTGAAACCATCCGTGCCGCTCTGAAAGAAGAGTTCGGCTACAAGAACGACATGCAGCTGCCCAAGCTGGACAAAATCGTTCTGAACATCGGCTGTGGTGCTGAGGCGGTCAAAGACTCGAAGAAAGCGAAAGCTGCTGTCGAAGATCTGACTGCGATTGCTGGTCAAAAGGCCGTTGCAACCAAGGCGAAGAAGTCGATCGCGGGTTTCCGCGTCCGTGAAGACATGCCGCTGGGCGCGAAAGTGACCCTGCGCGGTGACCGGATGTACGAATTCCTGGATCGCCTGATCACCATCGCGCTGCCGCGCGTTCGTGACTTCCGCGGTGTTAAGCCGTCTTTCGATGGTCAGGGCAATTTTGCCATGGGCATGAAAGAGCACATCGTGTTCCCGGAAATCGACTTCGACAAAGTCGACGAGGTCTGGGGCCTGGATATCGTAATTGCCACCACAGCGAAAACCGACGCTGAAGCGAAGAGCCTGTTGAAAGCATTCAACATGCCGTTCAACGCGTAAGCGCCGGGAGGATTGAGACATGGCTAAAAAAGCAATGATCGAACGCGAGAAGAAGCGCGAACGCCTGGTGGCCAAATATGCCGCAAAGCGTGCCGAGCTGAAAGAAATCGCGAATGACGAGAGCCGCCCGATGGAAGAGCGTTTCAAAGCGCGTCTGAAACTGGCGAAACTGCCGCGCAACAGCTCGGCTACCCGTCTGCACAACCGTTGTCAGCTGACCGGTCGTCCCCACGCTTACTACCGTAAGCTGAAGGTCAGCCGTATCGCGCTGCGCGAGCTGGGTTCTGCTGGTCAGATCCCCGGCATGGTGAAATCGAGCTGGTAAGGGAGACATAGATATGAATGATCCTATCGGCGATATGCTCACCCGTATCCGCAACGCGCAAATGCGCGGCAAGTCCACCGTTTCCACCCCGGCTTCCAAGCTGCGTGGTTGGGTTCTGGACGTGCTGGCGGACGAAGGCTACATCCGTGGCTATGAAAAGACGACCGGAGCAAACGGTCATCCGGCCATCGAAATCAGCCTGAAATACTACGAAGGCACCCCTGTTATTCGCGAACTGAAGCGGGTCTCGAAACCCGGTCGTCGCGTCTACATGGGCGTCAATGACATCCCGCAGGTCCGTCAAGGTCTGGGCGTGTCGATTGTCAGCACTCCGAAAGGTGTGATGTCGGACGCAAACGCTCGCTCCAACAATGTTGGCGGCGAAGTGCTCTGCACCGTCTTCTAAGGAGGTCTGCAATGTCTCGTATTGGTAAAAAACCGGTCGAGCTGCCCAGCGGCGTTACCGCCTCTGTGTCGGGTCAGACCATCGAAGTCAAAGGTCCGAAAGGCACCCGCAGCTTCACCGCCACCGACGACGTGACGCTGTCGGTTGAAGACAACGTGGTCAAGATCGACCCCCGTGGCATGTCCAAGCGTGCCCGCCAGCAGTGGGGCATGAGCCGCACCATGGTTGCCAACCTGGTAACCGGTGTGACCGAAGGCTTCAAAAAAGAGCTAGAGATTCAGGGTGTTGGTTACCGGGCTCAGATGCAGGGCAACACCCTGAAGCTGAACCTGGGCTATAGCCACGATGTTGATTTCACTGCTCCGGAAGGTGTCACCATCACCGCGCCGAAGCAGACCGAGATCGTTGTGGAAGGTATCGACCAGCAGCAGGTGGGCGAAGTCGCGGCCAAAATCCGCGAATGGCGCCGTCCCGAGCCGTATAAAGGCAAGGGCATCCGCTACAAGGGCGAGTTCATCTTCCGCAAGGAAGGCAAGAAGAAGTAAGGACGCAAACAATGGCAAACAGCAAAAGAACCCTGTTTCTGAAGCGCCGCCTGCGCGTTCGGAACAAACTTCGCAAAGTCAACGCCGGCCGTGTACGCCTGTCGGTTCACCGTTCGAACAAGAACATCAGCGTTCAGCTGATCGACGACGTTCGTGGCGTGACCCTGGCATCGGCCTCGACCCTGGAAAAAGATCTGGGTGTTGTTGGCAAGAACAACGTCGAAGCGGCCACCAAAGTGGGCGCGGCCATCGCCGAGCGTGCCAAGAAGGCAGGCGTCGAAGAGGCCTATTTCGATCGTGGTGGCTTCCTGTTCCACGGCAAGGTGAAGGCAGTTGCCGACGCCGCGCGTGAAGGTGGTCTGAAGATCTAAGACTTGCGGGCGGGTTTCGATCCGCCCCGATGATCCGGGGGCCTCGGCAACAGTCGGGGCTCACTTGGATTGAAGCAAACGGCGCCGTATGCGCCACATGAGAAAAGGGATGCCAAATGGCAGAACGTGAAAACCGTCGGGGCCGTGGCCGCGACCGTGAAGAAGCACCGGAATTTGCAGATCGTCTGGTCGCAATCAACCGCGTGTCGAAAACCGTAAAAGGTGGTAAGCGCTTTGGCTTCGCCGCTCTGGTGGTTGTCGGCGATCAGAAAGGCCGCGTCGGCTTTGGTAAAGGTAAAGCGAAAGAAGTACCTGAAGCCATCCGTAAGGCGACTGAGCAAGCCAAGCGTCAGATGATCCGCGTGCAACTGCGCGAAGGTCGTACTCTGCACCACGACATCGAGGGCCGTCACGGCGCTGGTAAAGTGGTTATGCGCACCGCACCTGAAGGTACTGGTATCATCGCCGGTGGTCCGATGCGTGCTGTGTTCGAAATGCTGGGCGTTAAGGACGTTGTGTCCAAGTCGCTGGGCTCGCAGAACCCGTACAACATGATCCGCGCCACCATCAACGGCCTGCAAAAAGAGCAGAGCCCGCGTTCGGTTGCCGCACGTCGTGGTAAAAAAGTTGCCGACATCCTGCCCAAGCGGGACGAAGCACCGGCTGAAGCCGAAGCGTAAGGAGTAGCGAGCAATGGCAAAAACCATCGTCGTCAAGCAGATCGGTTCTCCGATCCGTCGCCCCGCCGAACAGCGCGCAACCCTGATCGGTCTGGGCCTGAACAAGATGCATCGCACCCGTGAGCTGGAGGACACGCCTTCGGTTCGCGGCATGGTCAACAAGATCCCGCATCTGGTTGAGATCATCGAAGAGCGCGGTTAAGCGCCCTCTCGATATGTTTTGGAAACGCCTCTGACCTGTGTCAGGGGCGTTTTCTTTTGCCCGACTGCATCTGCGAATCGCCTCGTTCGATCGCTTGACACACGCATTGAATAGGGACGAGCGGGCCGCTGAATCCGTTGGCAACAACGGCGCAGAGGTCCTCTTACAAGGCCGAGTTTCAGCTTTCCCAATCCCGAAATTTGTCTTTTCCTAAATGGGGTTAGAAGATCGAATAGAGTTTCGTTTTCGGCTCCACAAACGCTTGCAAAAGCGATTTCGCCTCTGACAGAGTGGCCGGGCAGGAACCGGAAGCAGGGGCTGACTATGGCGCGCGACTATCTCAAAAAGGCGATGCTGACGGCGCAGTCTGATGCGCCTGAGGTTCACGATACGGTCAAGACCATTCTGGCGGAGATAGAAGCAGGCGGCGACGCGAAAGCGCTGGAATATGCGGCCAAGTTCGACAGGTTCGATGGGAACGTTCTGATGACGCAGGACGAGATCGACGCCGCAATTTCGCGGGTGCCCGAAAAGCTGAAGGCGGATATCCGTTTCGCTCATAACAACGTCCGCCATTTTGCCGAGGCGCAGAAGGCCACGATGACCGACGTACAGACCGAGATCGTGCCCGGCGTGATCGCTGGTCAAAAGGCGATACCTGTGGATGCGGCGGGCTGCTATGTGCCCGGCGGTCGGTACAGCCACATCGCCAGTGCAATAATGACCGTGACAACTGCCAAAGTTGCCGGATGCCGCCACATCATCGCGTGTTCTCCTCCGAAATCAGATGAAGGCGTTGCGCCTGCAGTAGTTTATGCGGCGCATATCTGTGGGGCCGACAGTATTCTGGCAATGGGAGGGGTGCAGGGTGTCGCCGCGATGCGATACGGTCTGTTCGGCCTGCCACGCGCAAATATCCTTGTGGGGCCGGGGAACCAGTTCGTCGCCGAGGCCAAGCGCATCCTCTACGGTGAAGTTGGCATCGACATGATCGCAGGTCCGACCGACAGTCTGGTCCTCGCCGACAGCAGTGCAGATCCGCTTGTAGTGGCGACCGATCTCGTCAGCCAGGCGGAACACGGCTACAATTCTCCTGTCTGGCTGGTGACAGATGACCGGGCGCTTGCGCAGAATGTCATGACACTGGTGCCCGAGTTGATTGCAGATCTTCCTGACCTGAACCGAGAGAACGCGGCTGCCGCGTGGCGTGACTATGCCGAAGTCATCGTATGTTCGGATCGCGAAGAGATGGCCGCTTGTTCCGATGACTACGCGCCGGAACACCTGACAGTCCAGGCCGAGGATCTGGAATGGTGGCTGGATCGCCTGACCTGCTATGGCTCTTTGTTTTTGGGGGAAGAGACCACGGTATCTTACGGGGACAAGGCGACGGGAACCAACCACGTACTGCCGACTTCGGGGGCGGCCAGCTACACAGGCGGGCTGAGCGTCCACAAATACATGAAGATCGTGACATGGCAGCGGGCGACTCGGGAAGGCTCAAAACCCATCGCCCTGGCCACCGCCCGGATTTCGCGCGTGGAAGGGATGGAGGGGCATGCACGGGCGGCCGATGTACGCCTCGCCAAGTACTTCCCGGATGAAGAATTTGATCTGCGTGCAGAGGGATGATCGGTCCAACCACCACCTGCCAAACTGTTCTCTGGCCTTGATACCGCACTGGGTACTATCCTTGGCTTGATAGGGCCGACCGGGCCGAAAGGAGTTTGACATGTACAAGAAAGTTCTCGTTCCAATGGCGCTGGATCACGATATCTCGCAACACACTCTGGAAGTGGCGCGTGCCTTGTCTCAGGGCGGCGGAGAGATCATTGCTCTGCATGTTTACGAAATGCCGCAGGGCTCGGTCAGTGCGTTTCTGGACAAGGATCTGGTGGCAGAAGGATATCGCCGCGCCCGACTGGAGCTGTCGCGCAAAGTCGAAGGGCTGGATGGGGTAAGTTCCGAACTCGTAAAGGGCCACACGGCGCGCACGATCATAGACTATGCGGCAGAGAACGGTGTCGATTGCATCGTCATCGGGTCTCACAAGCCCGACCTCAGCGACTATTTCCTGGGCTCCACAGCGTCGCGCGTTGTGCGTCATGCCCCTTGCGCGGTGCATGTGTACCGCAGGTGATAACCGTCAATCACGCCCTTGGGCGACAACAATAGGACTGACAGCCGGAAGATGAATATAGACAAGAAGATCACTGACGACCTGGTGGCGAACGACATTTCGTTCGTGACCACCGTCCCCTGCAAGCAATTGGCCGGTGTCATTGATGAGATCGACCAGCGCGAAGGCATCTATCACATCCCTTCGAACAAAGAGGACGAGGGGATGGGCCTGTGCGCGGGGGCATGGATGGGTGGTAAGCGCCCGGCCATTATCATGCAGAACACAGCGATCGGGGTGACGATCAACACATTGGCGACCCTGATCCAGTATTATCGGATGCCACTGCCGATGCTGATCTCGTACCGGGGTGAGCTGCGCGAGCCGATTGCCTGCCAGGTCGAGATGGCTGTTCACACCAAGGCGTTGTTGGCGCAGCTCAATATCCCGACTTACCATTTTCACCATCAGGCGGATGTGGCCGAGTTGGATGCGATCCTGAAATACACGTTCATGTGCAACAAGCCGGTTGCCATTCTGACCGACGCCAACTTCTGGGGAGGCTATGGCGACCAATGATCCGTTCTGAAATCCTGAAAGAAATCGCTCCGATCCTGCGGGATCAACTGGTGGTTTGCAACATCGGCATTCCCAGCCAAGAGCTGCACGCGATTGATGACCAGCCAACGAATTTCTACATGCTGGGCACGATGGGGTTGGCTTCATCCATAGGTCTGGGGTTGGCCCTGTCCCAGCCCAAGCCGGTGATCGTGATCGATGGGGACGGCTCCGTTCTGACCAATCTTGGAACGCTGCCGACCATCGCGAACAACGTGGCTGACAACTACATCCTCCTGATCGTCGACAATGGCTCATACGGGTCCACCGGGGATCAGCCGACCTATGCGGGGTTGAAGACGTCATTGGCGAAAATGGCGGCTGCGGCAGGATGTGAGCGTGTGATTGAATGTGCCGCCGAAGATACCGGTCGCGTGTTGCAAGAGGCACTGGACGCCCGGCAGATGACCATCATCGTTAGCAAATGCGAAAGCGGCAATGCCAAGATGCCGCCGATCACGATGGACCCTGTCGTGATCCGAGATCGGTTTATGAAGGCCGTACAGGCCTGAACACCTCTCCCGTTTTGCTGAATGCACTGATCAAAGCCGTCCGTTGCGGGCGGCTTTGGTACTAAATGTCTAGCGCGACAGAAGTCGCCGTTTCTCGGCCATGACCTCGCGGCGCTGCTGTTCGATCCCCGTCCGGAAGGAGCGCTCGACAAAGTCGATATGGTCCAGTGCGGCCTGCTCGGCGCGTTTTTCGTCTCCGTCAATCACGGCTTGGCCCAGGGCAAGGTGCTGATCCAGCAGCTGTTTGCCCGAACCGTCAATCGATTTCAGAAAACTGCGGTTGTAGAAAACACCTCGCTTGGTCAGTTCGTAGATCGAAGCCATCATATGGATCAAAGTGGCGTTCTGGCTGGCGTCGACGATTGCAGCATGCAGGGCGAAATCTGCTTCGCGTGAAGCTTGCGCATCGTTCGCCTCCCACGCCCGAACATTCTCGTCGAGGATTTCGGCGATCCTCTCCTTGTCGGCCTTGGTGGACCTGCGGGCGGCAAGGCGGGCGGCGAAGCCTTCTTGTTCTCGGCGGTACTCCAGGTGGTCGAAAAAGGCAGGCTCGTGCCGTTCGTAGAGCGCCAGAAGGGCCGGCAACATTGCTTGCCCGGTCAGGGCGGCGACAAAAGTCCCCTCACCATGCTGAGTGGTGACCAGCCCGCGTTCCTCCAACACGGCCAGTGCTTCGCGCAGCTTTGGCCGTGAGACCCGAAGCATTTCCGCCAGATCCCGCTCGGACGGTAGCTTGCGCCCCTGTTTCAGAATGCCCGACGCGATGAGGTCTTCGATCTGCGCCACCACGGCATCGGCCAGCGATTCGTGTCCGACCGGTTCAAAAATCGCCTTGGTGTTCATGGGATATACCTAAGTAAGATGCCGAGGTGAGATATATTGGTAAATAAATGTAACCATATTGGTGCGTTTTTCAAGCATTCAGTTCCAGCATGAAATTGCAACTTAACGCGTTCAATCAAATAAGAATTCCAGAAAATGTTTAGCAATCTATCGAAACTGAGTGTGCCCAGTCAGGGACATTCCTGCAGATCCAATGGTAAACAAAATTGTTGACTGAATAACATTGGTAAAGTTAATGAACCACTAATGCAAACCCGCAAGGGTCTGCGTTTGTGTTTGAGGCAGATGCCCGACCCACCCAGGAGGAGACATTATGAAAAAGACCCTGACGAGCCTTGCCGTAGCCGCCAGCCTGATGGCCGCACCTGCGGTTGCTAAAGATAAGCTGCTGTTGAAAACCCCGATTGCATTCTCGACCGAACTGCCTGGTCTTGGTTCGCCAATCCCGCGCGTTGCAGAGCAATTGGACCTGATGTCGGGCGGCACGCTGAAGATGAAGGTGTATGAGCCGGGCAAACTTGTTCCGCCGTTCGAAATTCTGGACGCGGTTTCGACTGGCAAGATCAACTCGGGCTACACCACCGCCGGTTACTGGGCGGGCAAAATCCCGGCTGCTCCGCTTTTCTCGGCCGTTCCTTTCGGCCCGGAGGCGGGCGAATACATGGCGTGGCTCTACTACGGCAACGGCATGACGCTGTACCAAGAGATGTATGATCAGGCGGGCTACAACGTCCACGTGATCCCTTGCGCTGTCATTGCCCCCGAGACCTCGGGCTGGTTCGCGACTGAAATCAACTCACCCGAAGACCTGAGCGGCCTGAAGATGCGTTTCTTTGGTCTGGGCGGCAAGGTGATGCAGAAGCTGGGTGTTGCAACTTCGCTGCTGCCCGGTGGTGAGATCTTCCCGGCGCTGGAAAAAGGTGCGATCGACGCGACCGAATTCTCGATGCCTGCGATCGATGCGCGCTTGGGCTTCCACAAGCTGGTCAAGTTCAACTACTTCCCCGGCTGGCACCAGCAAGCGACCGTTTTCGAGCTAATGATCAACAAGGACGTTTGGGCAGAGACCAGTGAGCAGCACAAAGCGATCATCGAAAACGCCTGTAAGGCTTCGATGGCCGACAGCTTTGCCGAAGGTGAAGCGATCCAGCACGCGGCTCTGATCGACAACGTTGAAAACAACGGCGTCACCCTCAAGCAGTGGTCGCCCGAGATGCTGGAGACCTTCCGCAGCACTTGGGAAGAGGTCGCCGCCGAAGAGGCCGCAAATGACGCCTTCTTTGCCAAGGTTCTGGCCGACATGACCGAGTTCCGCGACGGCTACAACCTCTGGAAGACCAACGCCTTCCTCCCACGTCAGTAACTTCCTCACTGACGTCTCTGGGGCAGCGGGCACTGCTGCCCCAGTCGATTTCTGATCTTCGGATTTTTCCAAACTTTCACCGCCCTTGCACAGGGCTGCCGGGCGAGGAATGACCATGAGCAATCCAAATACCACCAAAGATCCGGTTGAGGCCTATGAAGGCATCCTGGAGCATCCCGATACCGACCGCCAAAAGATCGCCGTAGCCATTGATACCAGCGTCAAGGCTGTTGGCCATGTCGTCATGTGGGCGAATGTTCTGCTGATGGCGGCAATCTTCTCGCAGGTCGCGTTGCGCTATCTACTCAGCCAGAACTACCCCAAGCTGGATGAGATCCAGTGGCACTTCTATGGCATCGTTACGATGATCGGCACCTCATATGCCTTGATCACGGACAGCCACGTACGCGTTGATGTGCTGCACATGCAATTGTCCCGCCGGGCGCAGCGGATCATTGAGGTGATCGGCATTCTAACCCTGCTGACCCCGTTCATCTATCTGATGATCGATCAGGGCTATGACTATTTCTACGAAAGCTTCCGCGTCAACGAACGCTCGGACAGCCCCACTGGTCTGCCTGCGCGTTGGGCTTTCAAGGCGGTCATTCCGATCAGCTTTGTTTTGTTGGCGCTGGCTGCTCTGGCGCGGCTGATCCACGACGGGCACGCACTGATGTACGGGCCGGCTTCGGAACGAGAGGGCGCTCCGCTGCGTCGTATCCTGCTGGTGCTGGCTGTGTTCGCCGCCGTCTGTGTGGGCCTGACCTTCCTGGTTGAAACGACCGAGGAAAAGCTGGTCATCGCGATGTTCCTGACCTTCATCGCGTTGCTCTTTACCGGCTATCCGGTGGCTTGGGTGCTGGCAGGTGTGGGCGTCGCCTACTGTGGTCTCGCATATCTGTTCGACAATGACCTGATGCTGTGGACCGGTTTGGAGAGCACATTTACCGGACTCGACTACCTGACCCTCGGCGCAGTTGTGAACCGGGTCTACGCGACCATGTCCAACGCGGTTCTGGTCGCGCTGCCGATGTTCATCTTCATGGGCCTGATGCTGGACGAATCCGGTGTGGCCGAGCGTCTGATGACCTCGATGCAGCGCCTGTTCGGCACCGTGCGGGGTGGTCTTGCCATCACCGTGACCCTGATCGGGATCATACTGGCGGCCTCGACCGGTATTATTGGGGCCTCCGTAGTGCTGCTGGGCGTGCTGTCTTTGCCGTCGATGATGCAGCAGAAATACCAGCCGACACTGGCGGCAGGTGTGGTCTCTGCTTCGGGAACGCTGGGTATCCTGATCCCACCCTCGATCATGCTGGTGATCATGGCCGACCAGATGGCTCTGTCCGTCGGCGACCTGTTCATGGCCGCTGTTTTTCCCGGTGTGATCATCGGGGGGCTATACCTGACCTATATCTTCATCCTCGCACAGGTGAAGCGCGACGCGGCCCCCGTGCCCGAAGGGGCAAAAGCGCCCGACTGGGACGCAGTCAAAGACGTTCTGATCGCGGTCATTCCAACGCTGCTGTTGATCCTCGCGGTTCTGGGCTCGATCTTCGGAGGTCTGACCACCCCGACCGAGGCCTCTGGCATCGGCGCCTTGGGCGCGACGATGCTGGCGCTGGGATATCGCAAGCTGACCTTCGCGAAAATGTGGAACGTGCTGGTTTCGACCTTCAACACCACCGCCTATATCTTCGCGATCTTCCTTGGCGCGACGGTATTCTCCTATGTTCTGCGGGAACTTGGCGGCGATGAACTGATCGAGCACGTGGTCCAATCCACCGGCTTCGGTGCCAATGGCACGGTCCTGTTCATCCTGTTCATCGTATTCCTGCTGGGCTTTGTTCTGGACTGGATCGAGATCACCCTGATCGTATTGCCCCTGATGCGACCGATCGTGAACGGCCTGGGCATCGACATTCCGGGCTTCGGAGTGCTGGATGAACCCGCACTGGTCTGGTTTGTGATCTTGGTGGCGGTGACGCTTCAAACCAGCTTCCTGACTCCGCCGGTTGGCTTCGCGCTTTTCTACCTGAAAGGTGTCTGCCCGCCCGAGATCAAGCTGATGCATATCTACAAAGGCATCATCCCTTTTGTGCTGCTACAACTGACCGGATTGGCGCTTGTCTTCCTATGGCCGACACTCGCCACCTGGCTGCCCTCTGTGGCGTACTAAGGAGATCACGTTATGCGTCTCAAGCATTGCCATAACTTTCATGACTTCCGGCAGCTGGCCAAGCGCCGCCTGCCGGGGCCGATCTTCAACTATATCGATGGCGGTGCGGATGATGAGGTGACCTATCGCCAGAACACCGCCGCTTTCGACCGCTGCGATCTGTTGCCGTCTGTACTGCGCGGGGTGAAGGACGTGGACATGTCAGTCACCGTGATGGGGCAAAAGCTGGACATGCCGTTCTACTGCTCGCCCACCGCTCTGCAGCGGCTGTTTCACCATCAGGGCGAACGGGCCGTGGCGGCAGCGGCCGAGAAATATGGCACCATGTTCGGGGTGTCTTCATTGGGCACTGTCTCGCTTGAAGAGCTACGCAAGAAGCACAAGAACCCGCAGGTCTATCAGTTCTATTTCCACAAGGATCGCGGCCTGAACGCAGCGATGATGCAGCGCGCGAAAGAGGCTGGGGTCGAGGTCATGATGCTGACTGTCGACAGCATCACCGGCGGCAATCGCGAGCGTGACCTGCGCACCGGTTTCTCGATCCCGTTCCGCCTGACACTGGGCGGTATGATCCAGTTTGCGATCAAGCCGATGTGGGGGATCAACTATGTCACCCACGAAAAATTCCGCCTGCCGCAATTGGAAGAGCATGTGGATATGGGTGGCGGTGCCAGCTCGATCGGCGGCTATTTCACCGAAATGCTGGACCCGTCGATGAATTGGGATGACGTCGCGCAGATGGTGCGCGATTGGGATGGTCAGTTCTGCCTCAAGGGGATCATGACCGTCGAAGATGCCAAACGCGCGGCCGAGATTGGCTGTACCGGGATCATTCTATCGAACCATGGCGGGCGGCAGCTGGATGGCTCACGCACGCCGTTTGATCAACTGGCCGAGATCGTAGATGCGGTTGGCGACAAGCTGGACGTGATCATGGACAGCGGCATTCAGCGCGGCACCCATGTGCTGAAGGCGCTTTCGATCGGCGCGAAAGCGGTCGGTGTTGGACGTCAGTACCTGTATCCTCTGGCCGCCGCTGGCCAGCCGGGTGTCGAACGCGCGCTCGGCCTCATGCGGGCCGAGATCGAACGCGACATGAAGCTGATGGGTGTGACCAGAATAGACCAACTGAGCCGCGAGAATATCCGTTTCCGCGCCGCATAAAGACACGAGGGATGCCATGACCAATGACGCGTTGATTGAACATTTCCGCTCTGTTGTTGGTGCGCGGCATGTCCTGACTGGTGAACGCGCGACGGAACGGTTCCGGCGTGGTTTCCGCTCGGGCGAGGGCGAGGCGTTGTGCGTCATCCAGCCCGGCAGCCTTCTTGAGCAGTGGAAGGTCCTGGAGGCCTGCGTTGCAGCCGACAAGATAGTCATCATGCAGGCGGCCAACACCGGCCTGACCGAAGGGTCGACCCCCTCGGGCCGCTATGACCGGGACGTGGTACTGATCAACACGCGCCGCATGGACACTCTGGTACCGCTGAACGATGGCAAGCAGATCGTCAGCTTTCCCGGCGCTACCCTGTTTGCGCTGGAAAAACTGTTGGCCCCACTGGGGCGAGAGCCGCATTCGGTGATCGGCTCCTCATGTATCGGCGCGTCGATTGTGGGTGGGGTTTGCAACAACTCGGGCGGGTCACTGGTGGAACGCGGCCCTGTTTACACGGAACTCTCCGTCCACGCGCGGATATCCGAGAAGGGCGAGCTGGAGCTGGTCAACCATCTGGGAATTGATCTGGGCGACACGCCGGAAGAGATTCTGGCAAATCTCGACGCAGGTACGTTCGACCGGAACCCGGGGGCCACGAACAAACGCGCCTCGGCCAGTGACTACGCGCAGATCGTGCGTGATGTCTACGCCGAAACGCCTGCGCGGTTCAACGCGGACAAGGCCAAGCTGTTCGAATCCGCTGGCTCGGCTGGCAAGCTGGCCGTCTTTGCCGTCCGGCTTGATACGTTCCCCAAGAACGAGGCCGAGCAAGTCTTTTACATCGGAACAAACAGCCCCGATGATCTGGCCGCGCTGCGCCGTCATATCCTGTCGGAATTCAAGTCGCTGCCGGTGTCCGCCGAATACATGCAGCGCGAGGTCTTCGATATTACGGCGCGATACGGCAAGGATACGGTCGTGATGATCGACAAACTAGGCACCGACCGGCTGCCGATGTTCTTTGCGCTCAAAGGCGCGGTGGATGCCCGCCTGCGCCGAATTCCCTTCCTGCGGAACTTTACCGACCGCTTCATGCAGATGGCGGTCTTACTCTGGCCGCGTATCTTGCCGAAACGGATGGTCGCGTTTCGCGACCGCTACGAGCACCATCTGATCCTGAAGATGAAGAACGAAGGGATTGCGGAGGCTGCCGAATGGCTACCCATATTCCTGAAAGATCGCGACGGCGATGCTTTTGAGTGCAACCCGCGCGAGGCCAAGATCGCGGGCTTGCACCGCTTTGCCGCAGCTGGGGCTGCCGTCAGGTACATGGCGCTGCACGGCAATGAGGTGGAAGACATCATTGCGCTCGACGTAGCTTTACGGCGAAACGATCAGGACTGGCTTGAGACGCTTCCGCCCGAGATTGAGGGCCAATTGGTCCACAAGCTCTACTACGGTCATTTCATGTGCCACGTGATGCATCAGGATTACGTGGTCAAAAAAGGCGCGGACCCAATGGCCTTGAAAGCCGCAATGTTGGAGTTGTTCGACACGCGCGGCGCGGAATACCCGGCTGAACATAATGTGGGGCATTTGTACAAGGCCAAGCCTGATCTGGCCGCCCATTACAAATGCTGTGATCCGACCAATTCCTTCAATCCGGGGATTGGCAAAATGTCTAAAGCTCGGAACTACGCGGAGCCCGAATAACTCGGACGCATGTTACGTTTGGTCAGGGCACTGATCGCCCCTCAAACCTGAGGTCAAGCGCAGGTTTCTCTGCTGCGTTGAGGCAAAAAAATCCAGCCCTACGGGAATCCCCCAATTTCGCCATCTGTCGCGTCTCGCTAAACAAGGGACAACAACTGGCCCCAAAAGGCCACACAGAGTTTCCCCGATGAGGGGCTGGTCCATACCCCCTCGGCCGGCCCCTCAATAACTTTCAGGGTATGCTCTGGCGCCTATTTCAGCTGAGCAGACATCTGCACCATCTGCACCATCTGCGCGACCAGGGGCGGAATCTCGTCCGCCTTGTCATAGGCGATGTCGTGCGGAATATCTGTCACGGGCGACTTTCGATAGCCTTGCGTGAACAGGAGAAAGGGGATCTCGGCGCGCTCGGCCGTTTCTGCGTCCACCTCGCTGTCGCCCACGAAAACACGCGACCCATGAGCTGGCAATGCGTCAAAGCTTGCAAATAGATGCTGAGGGTCGGGTTTCCTGGTGGTCAGGCTATCGCCACCCAGAACCGCATCGAAGTATTGCGACAGGTCCAGTACGTCGAGAATATGCCGGGCGGGTGCCTCGGGCTTGTTGGTGCAGACGCCCAGTATGTGCCCTTGCGATTGCAAGATGGCCAAAGCCTGAGGAATGCCGGGATAGGGCACCGTCGTCTTGCTGGCACCTGCCGTGTAGTGCGCGAGCGTCACTTTCGTCAGCTCTTCGTGACGGTCCAAGGGCAATTCGCAGTGCCGGATCATACGCTCGACCAGCTTGGGCAGACCATTGCCGACGAATCGCCCGATCACCTCGCGCGGCAGAGGGGGCAAGTCGAGATCGCTCAGCGTCTGGTTCGCGGCTGCAACGATGTCGCCCAGGCTGTCGACCAGAGTTCCGTCCAGATCAAATACAATTGCCGCGCCCATTGTGACCTCAGTGTTTTGCCTATGCGTTCAGGCCTAACCCGCCTGCCAGGAAGGCGCAACACGGCATCTTTCTGCATGCGCAAATGCGTGACTTGACAATTCTTACTAAAATAATCAGAATAAGCATAGAAGCCGACAGCCACCCCGGACTCGGGTCAGCTAGGTCATTGAGAAAGCGAACAGATCAGGCCCATGCCTGAGATACTCCGGAGTTGTCAAATGAACGCGCAGACCCCTATTGCCACCCAGTCCTTTGCCGTATCCGCGCTGCCTTCGCACAAGGCCGAAGAGCTGACCAAAGGCGGCAATCTCGCCCATATCGAACTGGGTGATCAGCTTTATACGCTGCGCATCACCCGTGCCGGCAAACTGATCCTGACAAAATGAGCAGCCCGTCGTCCCGGGGTGGCGCAGCGGTTGGCCGTCTGACAGACCTTGCCCCAATCGAAGCAGGCGCGGTGATGTATCTGCGCCTCTGGAGCGAAGGTGCCAGAGGCCGCGCAGATGCTGCCAGTGATTTCGACATCGCCTTGGGCGCAGATCAGGGGCGCGCCGCGATGCTGACCTTGGATCGTCTATGCTCGCTTTGCGCCAGCCACGGCCGCCGTCCATTGATCCGGCATGGATTAGGATGTGCCTGTCTGGGCGCGGATGAGAACTGTTTTGCCCAGATGATTGCGGCTGCATCGGAAGGCGCGCGAGAAGACGCAATGATGATGGCCTCACTAATAGTGCGTCCGGATTTTGCGCCGGCGCTTGCCTCTTTGTCAGAGGAGCTGGGGATGGCCTTGCGCCGCATGACAGCCGCCATTCCAATGCCGACAACCGGTCATCAGACCCCCTCGGCCGTGTTGCATTGATCGGCAAATGAAACCCCGGCGGTTGCGCCGGGGTTTCTACTTAGCAGCAGCCACATCCTGCGTGATGGTGGTCGTGGTCGCAAACCGGGGCAGGGGTATAGTCGCCGACACCTTTCAGGACATCGCGCAACGCCCATAGGATCATATTTACATCCTCGGCCTCAATGGTCAGAGGCGGGCGGATTTTCAGGATGTTGTCTTTCGGGCCTTCGCTTCCGATCAGGATGCGATGATCGCGCATCCGGTTCTTCACAAAACTGCAGATCTCGGTCCCTTCCGAGCCATCCGGATTGATCAGTTCGACCCCTAGAAACAGACCCATCCCGCGCACGTCACCGACGCAGCCGAACTCGGATTCGATTTGACGCAGGCCCTCCATCAGACGGTCGCCCATGACGCGGGCATTCTCCTGCAGGCCTTCGTCATCGACGATGTCCAGAACCTCTTTTCCGATGCGGCAGGACAAGGTCGAGCCGCCGAAGGTCGAGAAGAACTCGATCCCGTTGTCAAAGCTCTGGGCGATTTCCTTGGAAGTGACCAGCACGCCCAGCGGATGACCGTTGCCGATCGGTTTGCCCATGACAACGATATCGGGCAACGCGCCTTGGTGTTCGAAACCGAAATAGTACTCGCCCAGCCGTCCAAGCCCGGTCTGGACCTCATCCGCGATACAGACACCGCCAGCCGCGCGGATTTTCTCATACACTGCAGGTAGATAGCCTTTCGGCGGAATGATCTGCCCACCGACCGAGGGGAAGGTCTCGGCGATGAAACCGGCCACGCCCTGACCCTTTGCCTGCAGAGCAGCTATCGCCGGGTCCACGAGATCTGCGTATTTTTGCGCGCGGTCGGCGTCGTCACGTTTGAACGAGCCTCGGTAGTCATCCGCGACCTCAACCAACTCGACCCAATCAGCCTGACCGATTCCGCCGGGTTTGTTGAACTTGTAGGCCGAGATCGCCACAGCCGCGTTCGTGTTGCCGTGATAGCCGTGATCGGGGGTCACGATCCCCTTGGCGCCGGTATGGGCGCGGGCCAGACGCAGGGCCAATTCGTTGGCTTCGGTGCCTGAATTGACGAAAAAGCAGAACTCGAAATGATCCGGCAGTTTCGATAGAACCTTGTCTGCAAACGCGGTCTGCGCCGGGTGCAGGTATCGGGTGTTCGAGTTCATCCGCTTCAGCTGATCCGCCGCGACGGCTTGAATACGCGGGTGGGCATGGCCCACATGCGGGACGTTGTTATAGGCGTCCAGATAGGGGCGGCCCCACTCGTCGAACAGGTGGTGTTTCCAACCGCGCACCAACATGACCGGGTCATTGTAGGTCAGGCTCAGGTTGCCGCCAAAATGATCGTGACGCCCCTGCAGAACCGCCTGTTTGTCAGTCGGCTGATAGCAAACCTTGTCATCGGCCAGATTCAGCAAGGCCGCCGGGTTCGGACAGACCGCGTTCCACAGCTCCAGTTCATCGGGATCGGCGACGCCGGGCCAGTCAGCCTCCATGCCGTCGGTTGTCAGGGCGAGTTGGAAGTGCACATGCGGGGCCCAACCACCGTTTTGCGATGCATCCCCAAGCCGCACGAACGCAGCGCCCTGCGCCACCGGATCGCCCGGTTTCAGACGATCGCAAACCTCTGGGTCCAGATGACCGTAGAGCGTATAGAACGGATCCCCCTCGGGCGTTTCATGATGCAGGATCACCACCCCGCCATAGTCCAGATGGCTGTCGCGATTCTCGACCACTTCGACCCGACCGCTCATCGGGGCGTGCAAAACGGTGCCGGCGGGCGCAAAGACATCCACGGCCAGATGCACCGTGCGCCTGTCCGAGGCTTTCCACGGCCCCTTGCGGAACCCGGGCTCGGCGTAGATCAGGCGGGGTTCGTTGTAATAGCCCAGCCACAGGCCCTCACCAAATTCCTCACCCACCCGCGCGGCTTCTTCGAGCGGCATGTGAAACGGGTTCTGCGGCCAGGTGGAGTTCTCAACGGAGAGAGAGCCCATTGGCACATCGCTCAGGTCCTGGCCAAACATCTCGGCAAAGTGGCCGCGATGGTCGGAGAGGTAGGCGTGAATGCGCTCGGCCCCATCGACCACCGGCAAGCCGCAGGCGCTGCGCAAGCGTGCGGACATCAAGCGGCCATTGACGCTTTCGTTCTCAAGGAACCGCCAGGCCGGGGCCTGACTGATGGTCACATAAGGGTCGTCAGGGTTTTCCGCCGCCATCAGGGTCGAGTTCACCACGGACACCGCCAGCCGCATCCGCAAGAGGGGCCAAATCAGATCGACCTCCGCTGCGCTCAGCCGATTGGCGGCGTGATAGCCTCGGACCAGAGCGGCCAGCGCGCGTTCGGGTTTCGGATGATCCAGAACGATATAGGCCCCGGCAATGGCCAACTCGCATACGCGCGGCGCGGCGCACATGTCGCCCAGGTCGATCAGGCCGGATACGGTACGACGTTCGCTCAGCTCTCCTTCGACGAGAATGTTGTAGTCATTGGCGTCGTTGTGAATGGCTTGCGTGGGCAGGCTGTTCAGCGCATCTGAGATCGCAGTGAAACCCTGCACAATTTCGCCCAACAGCGCGCGGCGGGACGGGTCGCTGACCGCGCCCAGTTGATCCGCGATCCAATCGCCTTGCATCAGGTCCCATTTGAAACCGTCCCGCTGCAGGCTGTCATGCGCAAACCCGGCCAGAGCGCGATCAGTCGCGCCAAGAACGCGTCCGAGTTTCAGGATCAAGTCTTCGGATTTCGGCTCGACCTTGGCGTAGCACTGGCCCGGAAGGCGCTCCAACAACCAAGCCAGGCGCGGTTGGCCGTCCTGATCTTCGATCTCGGGCAGGACAGCACCATCCAGCGAGGGGAATACCTTGGGGAAGGGCAGCCCCGGCGCCCCAGCCGCGATATGTTCGAGCGCTTTGACTTGAAGGTCGACAAACTCTGGCTCGCACCCCGCGCGCATGACTTTCAGAACATAATCCTGACCGTTCTTTGCTTCGACCAGAAAGTTCAGGTCATACTCTCCGTCCAGCCGTGTCAGACGGGCATCCAGCCCCCAATACTTGCGCAGGGCATCTGCCCAGAAATCACTCATGTCTTTCATTCCCATCCCTATCCGCCGCGCAACGCGGATCTCTTCATCTGGCTAAAAATATCCTCGGGGGTGAATTGGCCCACAGGGCCAAGAGGGGGCAGACAGCCCCCTTAATCCAACGCCCGCAACCGCTTGATCAGCGACGAGGTATCCCACCGCCCACCACCAAGTTTTTGCACATCCTTGTAAAATTGATCCACCAGTGCCGTGACAGGCAAGGACGCGCCCGTCTCATTGGCTGTGTCGAGACAGATGCCCAGATCCTTGCGCATCCAGTCTACCGCAAAACCGTGGTCGAAATGGTCGTCAAGCATAGTCTCGTACCGGTTTGCCATCTGCCAGCTACCTGCCGCGCCTTGGCTGATCACCTCAACCACCGCGCGCCCGTCCAGACCGGCCTTTTCGGCGAAATGCAGCGCTTCGCTGAGGCCCTGAACCAGACCGGCAATCGCGATCTGGTTGCACATCTTGGTCATCTGACCGGCACCGCTGTCGCCAATCCGGCGGCAGATTTTCGAATAGACCTGCATGATCGGCTCTGCCGCATCAAACACCGCCTGATCGCCGCCGCACATGATCGACAGCACGCCATTCTCGGCCCCGGCTTGACCGCCGGAGATCGGCGCATCAACAAAAGAGATCCCTTGCCCTTTAGCCGCTTCGTAAAGCTCGCGCGTCACTTTGGCCGAGACGGTCGTGTGATCCACAAAGATCGCGCCATCCGACATCCCGGCGAAAGCACCATCCGCACCGGTGCAGACCATCCGCAGGTCGTCATCATTGCCAACGCAGGACATGACGAATTCGGCTCCCTCCGCAGCACCTTTGGGGGTCGTCGCCATTGCTCCGCCGTGCTCAGCCACCCAGGCCTCGGCCTTGGAAGCGGTCCGATTGTAAACGGTAACCTGATGACCTGCAGCCTGAAGGTGCCCAGCCATGGGATAACCCATGACACCCAAACCAAGAAAAGCGACTTTTGCCATGGGATGATCCTCTCCGCTGACCGGCATTGCTTGATTGCCGGAGTGTTTGGCACTGACAAAGCAAAGCCTGCGCGAAAGGGCAACCCCGTGTTAGCTGTTCCCGCCTAGATCCTTCAGGATCGGGCAGTCCGGTCGGTCGTCTCCGGCGCAGGCCTCGATCAAATGACTCAGCGTGTCGCGCATCGCCTTGAGGTCGGCGATTTTTGCGTCGATCTGCGCCAGATGATCCCGCGCAACTTGCTTAACATCTGCGCTCGCCCGGCTTTCATCTTCATAGAGCGCCAGCAGTGTGCGGCAGTCTTCGATGGTAAACCCCAAGGCGCGGGCGCGGCCTAGAAAAGTCAGCTTGTGGATGTCCTGTTCGCGAAACCGACGATAGCCGTTGTCATCGCGCAGAGGTTTGATCAGCGCGATATCCTCATAGTAGCGGATCGTTTTCGCAGGCAGTCCGGTGCGGGTTGAGACATCGCCAATATTCATGCGTGGGCCTCCTTCGCGGTTTTTTGCGCGCCTTCCGCGACGTTGGGGCGGACCCACCGCAGACGCAGCGCATTGGTTACGACAAAGACGCTGGACAGGGCCATCGCGCCCGCCGCAAGCACCGGGGACAGCAATGGCCCGCCAAAGGGGTACAACACTCCGGCGGCCACCGGGATCAGCAAGGTGTTATAGCCAAATGCCCATCCGAGGTTCTGGCGGATGTTGCGCATGGTCCGGTGGCTGATGTCGATTGCGTTCACGACGCCGCGCAGATCGCCGGACATCAGAACCACATCGGCGGCCTCGATCGCGACATCCGTTCCGGTACCAATCGCGACGCCGACATCTGCTGCCGCAAGTGCCGGTGCGTCGTTTATCCCATCGCCCACAAAGGCGAGCGCGCCGAATTCGCGGCCCAAGCCCTCTAGCGTTTTCTGTTTGTCACCGGGCAGCAGGTCGGCGGCCACGTGATCAAGGCCCAACCTGTCTGCCATCGCTTGCGCCGTTTGCGCGTTATCTCCGGTTACCATGGCAAGCGTCAGGCCCATATTGTGCAGTTTTGCCAGCGCCTCGGCCGTGCCCGGTTTCATAGGGTCCGATACAGCCAGACTCGCTGCCGCCACCCCATCAATGGCCAAGAATAGTGGGGTCGCGCCCTGCGCGGCCCTTGCATCGGCGTCTGGTTTCAGGTCCGAGATATCCACACCCTTCTGATGCATCAATTTGTATGAGCCAATCAGCAGGTCGTGCCCCTCTGCGCGGCCCTGAAGGCCAAGACCGGTGAGGGACTGAACCTGAGAAACCTCGGGCAGATCAGAAGGCCCGGCGCGGGTGATCGCAGTAGCAATAGGGTGTTCCGAGCGCGCCTCGATCGCGGCGGCCAGTCGTAGGACTTGATCCCGCTCAAAGCCGTTGGTGGTTGTCACGTGATCTAGTTCGGGGCGCCCGAGGGTCAGCGTACCGGTTTTGTCGAAGGCGATGACCTTGGTCTGCTGTAAGTGTTGCAGCGCATCTCCCTTGCGGAACAAAACACCCAACTCCGCCGCGCGGCCTGTTCCCACCATGATCGAGGTCGGCGTGGCTAGACCCATGGCGCAGGGGCAGGCGATGATCAGGACCGATACCCCGGCCACCAGTGCCAGCGGCAATGAGGGAGAAGGCCCGAAGATCAGCCAAGCAGTGATGGTCAAAGCCGCCACCAACATCACTGCAGGAACAAAGCGATAGGTCAGCCGGTCGACAAGGCTTTGGATGGGCAGTTTGGCCCCCTGCGCCTGTTCCACCATCGAGATGACTTGGGCCAGAACCGTGTCCGCCCCAACGCGAGTCGCCTGCACACGCAGCGCGCCGGTTCCGTTCACGGTGCCGCCCACCACCGGGTCGCCAGCGGATTTGCCAGCCGGCACCGGCTCTCCCGTAATCATGCTTTCATCGACGTAAGAGGTTCCGTCGAGGATATCTCCATCCACCGGAACGCGTTCTCCGGGACGGATTTGCAGCAGGTCACCCACCGCTATTTCGGCAATAGGGCGATCTTCTGCTGCTCCGTTTCGTTCGACGCGCGCGGTTTTGGGCTGAAGCCCGATCAGCGCTCGGATTGCCGCGCCGGTTTTGCCTTTGGCGCGCGCCTCCATCATGCGGCCCAGAAGGATCAGAACAATGATCACGGCTGCGGCCTCAAAATACACATTCGCTGTACCCTGCGGCAGCAGGCCGGGCGCGAAAGTCGAGATGATGGAGAACAGATAGGCTGCCCCCGTCCCCAAAGCGACCAGAGCATTCATGTCCGGCATCCCGCGCAACAGCGACGGAATGCCCTTGGCGTAGAACACACGTCCCGGGCCAATCAACAGTGCGGTGGTCAGGGCAAACTGGATCAGATAACTGTTCTGCTGTCCCAGGGTTGCGTGAACCCAATGGTGGAAGGCTGGAACCATGTGCCCGCCCATCTCGAGAACAAATACGGGCAGGGCCAAAATAGCGGCCAGCACTGTCGCACGCTTCAAGTTGCGCGCCTCATCCGGCGTATCATCGGATCGGGTTTCCGACCCCGGAGATGTCTTAAGCTGCGCGGGAAACCCAAGCTGAGTTGTGATCTGTGCCAGCGCCTGCGGCGTGGTCGCGCCCTCGATGTAGGTGACCGATGCGCTTTGGTTGGCAAGGTTCACACTCGCCTCAAGAACGCCAGGGCTTGCTTGCAGAGTACGTTCGATCTTGGCCACGCAGGACGCGCAATTCATCCCGGTGATCTGCAAAGCGGTCTGATGCGTTGCCGCCGGATAGCCAGCGGCCTGCAATGCATCGCTGAGGGCGGAGACCGGGCCGTCAAACGTGACCTGAGCCGTCTGGGTCGCAAAATTGACCGAGGCGTCCTGCACGCCGGGAACAGCCTGCAAGGCAGCCTCGGCGCGTCCAACGCATGAGGCACAGCTCATGCCCGTGATTTTCAATTGAGTGCCCTTTGTCATGCGACTCATCCCGACAGATATCTTGTTATCCACATGGGGGTTCCAGTGACAGGAAGGTCAAGAGGTGTTGCGTGATTTTTAGCGGCCCTCGCGCTGAAATAGGCTTTCAAGCAAGGATTGGCCATTGGCGTTCTCGGGGGTCGACCGCACCGCATCAGGTGAGGCAAAAAAGCCAAACAGTACCACAAGCAACAAAAAGGCAGACCCGATGATCAAGGCCGAGACGATCTGCAAAGCTGAGCGTATCATACTATCGCCTGTTCATGTGGCCACCGCCGCAGTCAGTAAAGCGAGCACCAAAATGATTGGGACATATTGCGTGGCAACAAAGCTTGAGTGGCGTTTCATCGTCAGATCCTTGGGTGTACTGATCAGTAACCCTTTAAAAAGTGTTCTCACTGGCTATTATTTGCAAGAGCTCACGTTGCAAAAAAGTGAAGTCGTTGTGATGCTTTGGGTTCACGACGTGCAGGGACGTGAAGAAACCGCAATGGAAGTGGGAAAAAATGTACAGGCCGGTACACTCAGGTGCTTTCTGATGCGTCCTAACAAACGCGATGAACTGGTGCGCAAAGCGATGGAGGTCTTCTACCGAGACGGGTTCCACGCGACCGGCATGGACAAGCTAGTGGTAGAAACCGGTGTGTCCAAAACCTCGATGTACAAACACTTCCGCACCAAAGAAGATCTGATCCTGGCCGTTCTGCGCCTACGGGATGAAAGTTTCCGCAATCGGATCCTGCGACGGGTTGAGCAGATTGCAGACACGCCAGCCGGGCAACTGATTGCCACTTTCGACGCTTTTAAAGAGTGGTTCGAAGAGGACGACTTTCGCGGATGCATGTTCCTAAAGGCCGCGGCCGAGTATCAGGACGCCAGCCATCCAATCCATGTGCAGGCAGCAGAACATAAACGGGTTATGTTGGAACACCTGACCTCATTGGCGCGCCAATCCGGCGCACATGCGCCAGAGCTTCTGGCCCGTCAGATTGTTTTGCTGCAAGAGGGCGCGATCGTTTCGGCGGTTTTGTTGAAGAACGGCAATCCGGCCGAAGACGCCAAGGTTGCGGCGCAATTGCTGCTGGATGCTGAGCTGACCCGAAAGAACGCTGCGTTGCATTGACGGAACGCGGCGTTACGTGGATTGGCCTATTTACGGCGCCGCGATAGCCTTTCAGGCAACACCTGATCGGAGAATACCAAATGTCGCTTTTTACCTCGACCGCAGCTTGGGTCACTGACGAACACCGGATGTTTGCCGAAATGGCGGGGCGGTTGCTGGATGATGAACTGGTCCCCAATGCGGAAACATGGGCCGAGAATGGAATCGTAGACCGGGCATTCTGGTACAAAGCCGGGGAAACCGGTCTGATGGCGGGTGCGATCCCGGAAGAATATGGCGGCGTCGGCGGGGACATGGGGTTTGACTCGGTCACTCTGTACGAGCAGACGGCGCGCGGGGATGCCGGATGGGGATATGGGATCCAGTCGATCGTGACGCACTATATCACCGCCTATGGCAGTGAAGACCAAAAGCAGCGCTGGTTGCCCAAACTGGCCTCGGGCGAGATGGTTGGGGCTTTGGCCATGACTGAGCCGGGCACAGGCTCGGATGTGCAGGCGGTGCGGACCTCGGCTGAAAAGGACGGCAATTCCTACCGCCTGAACGGGTCTAAGATCTTCATCACTAACGGTCAGAGCGCGGATCTGATCATCGTTGCCGCCAAGACGGACAAGACCTTGGGTGCCAAGGGTGTGTCTTTGATTGTGGTTGAGACGGATGGGGCCGAGGGTTTCCGGCGCGGGCGCAACCTCAAGAAGCTGGGCATGAAGGGCAATGACACCGCCGAGCTGTTCTTTGAAGATGTCAAAGTGCCGATGACCAATCTGCTCGGCCCGGATGAGGGGCAGGGGTTCTACCAGTTGATGAAACAGCTTCCGTGGGAGCGTTTGACCATCGGTATTATGGCGCTGGGCGCGATTGATTTCGCCATCTCTGAGACTGTGAAATACGTGCAGGAGCGCAAGGCCTTTGGTCAGCGCGTCATGGATTTCCAGAACACGCGGTTCAAACTGGCCGAGTGCAAAACCAAGGCGGAAGTGCTGCGCAGTTTCGTGAATGATTGTATTGGAAAACTGGAGGCGGGTGAATTGGATGCCGCCACCGCGTCTATGGTCAAATACTGGGGCTCTGAGGTCCAGAACGAGATCATGCATGAATGCCTGCAGCTTTTTGGCGGCTATGGCTTCATGATGGAATACCCGATCGCCCGCCTTTATGCCGATGCCCGTGTGCAGATGATCTATGGCGGCACTAATGAAGTCATGAAGGAACTCATCGCGCGCTCGATCGACGTCTGAGGTTCTCCCGCCCGTCGTTGAAGTTCATGTCGGAACATCTCCTCCCTTTGGGCCGGGCAGCCACGCCTGCCCGGTCCCCTGCCGTCCGCAAGACGCAAGGCCTTTGGCCGCGCAGTTTTTCGGTTGGCGGCTTGTTCGGATATCTATATGATTTCCGGGTCCAGTTGCCGTTCGAGCCATGCTCGAAATGACTTCAGCGGTTCGGACTCAATCCTGTTCTTGGGCCATACCAGATAGTACGCGCCCAAGCTGACCTCTGGCCCATCCCACGCCAAGGCAAGGCGGCCGGTTTTGAGGTGCTCTTCGACGAGATAGCTTGGGAACAAGCCAACGCCCAACCCATGGATCGTGGCCTGTATCATCGTTGAAAACTGATCGAACAGCATCCCACGCGACCCGCTTGCAGGATGGTCCTGAGCGGTAAACCAGCGCTCCCAGCCGTCGGGGCGGGTTTCCATGTGCAATAGGGGCGCCTTTTCCAGCCAGTCGATTTGATCACTCTGGTCGGGCAGAAGGTCAGGGGCGCAGACGGGTACGACATACTCTGTCATGATCTTTAGGTAGTTCACACCGCTCCAGTTCTGGCGACCAAAGTGAAAACCTGCGTCAAAGGCTTCGGTCTCGAAGTCGAAGGGTCGCAGCCTTGTGTTCAGGTTGACCGTCACCTCGGGATGATTGCGGGCGAAGTCCTGAAGGCGCGGGGCCAACCAATGCATCCCGAATGCCGGCAGGATGGACAGGTTGAGAGACCCTCCGGTTGGGTTGGCCTTCAGTTTCAGCGACGCCTGCGCCAATTGGTGCAGGGCCGTGCGGGCCGTCTGGACATATTCTTGCGCGGCCGGGGTCAGGTGCAACCGCATCTGGGCGCGTTGGATCAGTTCGATGCCCAACTGCTCCTCCATCGTTTTCAGCTGGCGACTGATGGCGCTTTGGGTCAGCGATAGCTCCTCGGCCGCAGCGGATGCGCTGCCCAGCCTGTCCACAGCCTCAAGCGCGAGCAGGGATGAAATCGACGGAAGAAAGCGTCGGGGCGCGATCATATTACATTTCCTCATACCTTTGGGTTTGATTATCACTGGCTTTTTGCGGACACCAGCCGGATATACTGGCCTGTGACGCGCGCGCCCGCGCCGTTCGAAAACAAGACCCGCGGACAGCCCCGCACTATTTGAAAAGGCCGAGCTATGGATCGCGCGCAGATCGTCCATGAGAATTTCTTGTCCCGCGTGGCAAACCGGGATTTTCCCGAAGGTGCGCCTCCGGTCGGCGGGCTGAGCCATGCAGATGCGGTGTCACTTTACCGCTCGCAGGTCCTCAGCCGGGCGCTGGATCGCACCAGCCGGGCGATGCAGAAGGCGGGGCAGGGGTTCTATACCATTGGCTCATCGGGTCATGAGGGCATGGCTGCCGTGGCCCACGCTTTGCGCCCGACGGATATCGCCTTTTTGCACTACCGCGATGCGGCGTTCCAGATTGCTCGTTCTGAGCAGGTTCCGGGCCAACAGATCGCCTGGGATATGCTGCTGAGCTTTGCCTGTTCGAAAGAGGATCCGACCTCGGGCGGGCGTCATAAGGTGCTTGGCTCCAAGGCTCTGATGATCCCGCCTCAGACCTCGACTATTGCCAGCCACCTGCCCAAAGCGGTTGGGGCGGCCTATGCGTTGGGGGCCGCGCGGCGGCATGACCCCGAGCATCGGGTGTTGCCCGAGGATGGCATCGCCATGTGTTCCTTCGGGGACGCCTCGGCCAACCACTCGACCGCGCAAGGGGCGATCAATACGGCGGGTTGGACCAGCGTGCAATCCACACCGCTGCCCTTGCTGTTCGTTTGCGAGGACAACGGCATCGGGATCTCGGTGAAAACGCCCAAGGGCTGGATCGAGGCGTCGATGGCGCATCGTCCGGGGATCAAGTATTTTCAGGCCAACGGGCTGGACATTTACGAGACCTACGCCGTGGCTCAAGAAGCCGCGCATTATGTCCGTTCGCGACGTAAGCCCGCCTTCCTGCACCTGCGGACCGTGCGCCTCTATGGCCATGCCGGGGCGGATGTGCCGACAACATATCTCAGCAAGTCCGAGGTTGAGGCGGATGAGGCAAATGATCCGCTTCTCCATTCCGTTCGCCTGTTGGATCAGGCGGGGGCGTTGGCTCCAGGTGAGGCGCTGAAAATCTACCAGAACAGCTGCGCCCGAACGGATCGTGTTGCCGCCGAGGCTGCCACGCGCCCGCATTTGTCGACCGCGCAGGATGTCATGGCCAGCCTGATCCCGCCCAAACGCACCTGCAAGCCGACGAACGGCCCCAGTGCGGATGCGCGGGCAAAGGCGTTCGGGGGCGACATGCGCGCGATGTCCGACCCGCAGCCCATGAGCCGCCTGATCAACTGGGCGCTGGCCGATCTGATGCTGGAACATGGCGAGATCGTCTGTATGGGCGAGGATGTGGGCCGCAAAGGCGGTGTCTACGGTGTGACGCAGAAGCTGCAGCAGCGGTTCGGACAGGACCGTGTGATCGACACTTTGCTAGACGAGCAGTCGATCCTCGGCCTCGCCATTGGCATGGGCCATAACGGGTTTGTGCCGATCCCCGAAATCCAGTTCCTCGCCTATCTGCACAATGCCGAGGATCAGATCCGCGGCGAGGCTGCCACCTTGCCCTTCTTCTCGAACGGGCAATTCACCAACCCGATGGTGCTGCGAATTGCTGGGCTTGGGTATCAGAAAGGCTTTGGAGGGCATTTCCACAACGACAACTCTCTGGCCGTATTGCGCGACATTCCGGGTGTGATCATTGCCTGCCCCTCGACCGGGGAAGACGCGGCGCAGATGCTGCGCGAATGCGTGCGACTGGCGCGGGAAGAGCAGCGGGTTGTTGTGTTCCTCGAGCCGATTGCGCTCTATCCCATGCGGGATCTGAATGCGGTGCAGGACGGGGGCTGGATGACGACCTACCCCTTGCCCGACCGCCGGATTGCATTGGGCGAGGTTGGGGTGCATGGCGACGGCACCGATCTGGCCATCGTGACCTATGGCAATGGTCACTACCTGTCGCGTCAGGCGCTGCCTGAGTTGCAGGCGGCCGGGGTGAACGCTCGTATCGTCGATTTACGCTGGCTGGCTCCGCTACCTGCTGAGGCGCTGCTGAAGGCGACCAGGGACTGCAAGCATGTTCTGATCGTGGATGAATGCCGCCGCACAGGCAGCCAATCCGAGGGGCTGATGACCCTCTTCCGCGAAGAAAGTGCCCAGTCGCGGGTCGCCCGCGTTGTGGCTGAGGATTGTTTTATCGCGACCGGCCCGGCCTATGCCGCGCCCCTGCCGTCCAGGGACGGTATCGTCGCTGCGGCCCTGAATCTTACCGGAGTGCGGAAATGACCCGAACAGCTGTCGTGATCTGCCCCGGTCGGGGCACCTATAACAAGCCCGAGCTGGGCTATCTGCACCGCCACCATGCGGACAAGATGCCGATGTTCCAGCGCTTTGATGCCCTGCGCGCCGATGCCGGGCAAGAGGGGGTAACCGCGCTGGACGGGGCCGCGCGCTTTGCGGTCAGTACCTATTCGCGCGGCGATGTGGCCTCGCCCCTGATCTATGCCGCGGCATTGGCGGATGCGCAGTCGCTGGCGGATGATATTGAGGTGGTGGCCGTGACGGGCAACTCGATGGGTTGGTATATCGCGCTGGCCGCCGCTGGCGCGCTGAGCGCTGAAAACGGGTTCCGTGTGGTGAACACCATGGGCACTCTGATGCAGGAACATCTGATCGGCGGGCAGTTGGTCTATCCCTTCACCGATGACAGCTGGGTCGACAGCGCGCACCAGAAACAGGCGTTGTTGCAGGACGTCTCTGACATCAACGCGGTCGAGGGACAGGATCTGGCGCTGTCGATTGATCTGGGCGGTATGCTGGTGCTGGCCGGGAATGAGGCTGGTCTGGCCGCATTTGAGGCATCTCATCCCACCGTTCACGACCGCTTTCCCATGCGGCTGCCAAACCATGCGGCGTTCCATACCTCTCCGCAGGCTCCGATTGCCGCCGAAGGTCGGGCGCGGCTGAAACCCGATATGTTCGGCCAGCCTCGCCACCCGATGATCGACGGGCGTGGCAAGATCTGGTGGCCGGGCGCCACCGATACCGAGGCGCTGTGGGACTATACGTTGGGCCATCAGGTGACTGAGCCCTACGATTTCACCCACGCCATTCAAACCGCCGCGCGAGAGTTCGCACCGGACCTGTTCATCGTGACGGGGCCGGGGGCGACACTGGGCGGCGCGGTGGCGCAGGCTCTGACCATGGCGGGGTGGAGCGGCATGACTGACAAGACCTCATTCACCGCGCGGCAAGAGGACACGCCGATTCTAGTGGCCATGGGACGCGAGGATCAAAGGGCGTTGGCGACAGGCTAGGCTCTGCTTCAGGTCTTGACCTGAATAGTACCGGCGAGGGTTTCGATCCGGTCGCGCAGCCAGCGATGGGCCGGGTCATTGGCCGAGCGCTGGTGCCAGACCATGTAGATCGAGACAGGTTCGCAGTCGAACGGCAAGGGCGCGCAATCCAGGGCGGCCAGTGGTCCGTTTCTCATCAACGCCGTGTCGGTGGAAATCAGCGGGCTGCCCGCGATGAAAGACGGGATGGCGTTGAAATGCGGCAGTACGACGGTTGGCGGACGGATCTGGCTTTGATCCACACCGCGCATCACCGCGCGCGCATTCCGGCCGTCGGGAAAGCGAACCTCGACATGCTCACTCTGACAGTAGGCCTCCCACGTCTCGGGCGCGGAGCGTTGGCATCGGTCAAAAAACACCATCAACGGGCTTGTGATCAGCCGCTTTTGAAAGATGTCCGGCCCGTCCGGAGGCAGCGGCGTCAGCATCAGCTGGCACCGGTCGCTGCGCAGCAGGTCCGGCCCCGGTACGCCGGATGAGATGAATTCCAACTGCAGCTTAATACCCTCGGCACGGGTCGCGCTTAGAAGGTCGGGAAAGATCAGCTCTCGCGGCATGTCGTTGGTGGCGATGCGGATTTCCATCTGCTCTGACAGGGGATCAAAGGGGCGTTCATCCGTCAGCGCGCGCATACCATCCAGCACGTTGCGGACCGGCTCTTGCAAGGCCAGCGCGCGTTCGGTCGGTGTCAGGCCCTGGCCAGATCGTACGAATAGCGGATCGCCGAGCACCTGCCGTAGCTTGGCCAATGTGTGGCTGATTGCCGACTGTGTGACCCCCAGCCGATCCGCCGCTTTCGAGACCGAGCTTTCCTCGAGTATCGTCAGAAAGATGCGCAGGACCTTGCCGTCCAGATCAGTGAAATCGATTTTGCTCATACAATCTATGATTAAGTATGAATGGTTTTGCTGTCGAGAGGGCGCTAGGTCAGGCGCAAACAAGGGGCACGCATATGGGACTTCGCTTTTTCTCGGACAAGAACCGACCGGTTCACATGGGGTCGTACCCGTTGGAGCGTCTGGCGCGTCAGCAGGCGATGCCCGACCTGTCCCAACTGCCCCCGATGCCCGAGCTTAGCTTTCACCGGCCTGACCGGCCCGAGAGCATCGTGAATGCGATGGGCGAGTTTCAGGCCATGCTGGACACGATCCGGGATGGGCTGGTGAACCCTGTCGCCTCGGACATCCCGCAGGACCCGCAGGCGCGGGCAGATCACCTCAAGGCGTTTGGATATTTCAACGATGCCTCGATGATGGGTTGCGGGCCTCTGCCGCCCGAGGCGCTGTTGGACCAGCCGCGCCGCAACCCTGATATTGACCGTCTGGCCCATGCGTTGAAAACCCGCCAGACCAAAACGCTGGCCTCGGGGATCGATGTCATCATGGCCGATCTCAAGGAAAGTATGGAGGCCGCACCGCGTCCGATGGCCTCGCACCGCCATGTTCTGGTGTTTCTCTATGAACATAACCGCGACCCTAACCCGGACGAGCCGGGGTCCGGGTGGATCATGGATGCGCAGGACCACCGGGCCTGCCTGCTGGCGACTGAGAATGCTGCTGTGATCGCCAACTACATCCGGTTGCTGGGATTCGATGCGCGGGCGCATACGGCAATGTCGACCGAAGTGGATCTGGGCAAGCTTGCGGTCGCGGCGGGTTTGGCCTCTGTCGAAGACGGCACGCTTGTTGCTCCATGGCTGGGGCGTCGCTTTGGACTGGCCGCCGTTACGACCGAAATGGAGATTGCCCACGATCGGCCCCTGCAACCGATGGCGCAACAACCGTGGTTCCGGACTCAAGGTCCTGCGTGGTGGCTGGGTACCGGGTTCGCCAAGAACGCTCTGAACCGAGACGCCTATGCCAAACGTCGCTATATGGATGGGGCGCATCCCTTTGAGCGGCTCAAGCGGGTCGAGACGCCCACCACTTATATTGATGAGGCCAACGTCGCGCGCGTTCCCAAGCGCGCCGACATGTTCGCGCGGGCGCAGTTTGGCGATATGGGCAAATACCTGCAGGACGCGGCCAAGGGCGGATATTACGTGCGCAAATCAGCCCCCAGTTTCGCGCAACGCCGGGCGCTGGGCGCGTTTGTTCTGTTGCAGGATGGCGAAAGTGCTGAGGTTTCGCCCCCGACCGATGCCGAGCGCAATGCCGCCAATATCAAGGCCGCCAGTTACTTCCTTGGGGTCGATGCGGTCGGCCTCAGCCGTTGTCCGGACTGGGCGTGGTATTCCCACGATGCGACGGGGGAAGAGATCTCGCCGCCGCATGATCAGGCCATCAGCATGATCATCGACCAGGGCTACGAGACCATGGAGGGCGCAAGTGGTGATGATTGGATCAGCGTCGCGCAATCCATGCGCGCCTATCTGCGGTTTTCACTGTTGGGTGGCGTGATCGCGCAGCAGATCCGCAACCTCGGCTACAAGGCCAAGGCCCATACGGTGATGGATGGCGAGGTGCTGCAACCTCCGCTGTTGCTATTGTCGGGGTTGGGCGAGGTCAGCCGCATCGGCGAAGTCATCCTGAACCCCTATCTCGGCCCGCGTCTGAAATCCGGGGCGGTGACGACTGATATGCCGATGTCGCATGACAAGCCGATTGATTTCGGCCTGCAGAGCTTCTGCGAAAGCTGCAACAAATGTGCCCGCGAATGCCCCTCGGGGGCGATCACCGCCGGGCCAAAGCTGATGTTCAACGGCTATGAAATCTGGAAATCCGACAGCCAGAAGTGCGCGACCTATCGCGTAACAACGCCCGGTGGATCGATGTGCGGGCGGTGCATGAAGACCTGCCCGTGGAACCTTGAAGGGATTTTCAAAGAACGTCCTTTCCGATGGGCGGCGATGAATATCCCTCAGGCCGCCCCGGCATTAGCGAAATTGGACGATGCGGTTGGCAATGGTGGCCTGAACGACGTTAAAAAATGGTGGTGGGATATCGAGCTGCAGTCGGATGGCGCCTATCGCCCCTCGGTGCATCCGCTGAACCGGCGCGACCTGCAGCCTGATCTGGATCTGGAATACAAAGATCAGACGCTGGCCGTTTACCCCGCCTATCTGGCCCCGCACCCGTGGCCCTATCCCTTTGCCATGGACCGTGAGGCCGGGATTGCCGCCTATGAGGCAATGGTGAGCGCCGAGGAATACAAGGCACGCAAAGCGGCTGGCGATATGTCGGTTGTCCATCGCTACGAGATCGCAGGTGATGCGCCGGTCATGCGGGTCGAATTGACCAAGGTCGACAAGATGACGGCTGATGTGACCAAGTATGAGTTCTCGACACTGGACGGCTCTCCTTTACCCGAATGGACAGCGGGCGCGCATCTGGACGTTTTGGTCGCGCCCGAGTTCCTGCGCCAGTATTCGATGTCCGGTGACCCTTCGGATCGAGCAACCTATCAGATCGGTGTTTTGCGTGAGGACGAGGGACGCGGTGGTTCGGCTCTGCTGCATCGCATCTTCAACGAAGGCCGCAAGGTTTTCATCTCGAAGCCGATCAATCATTTCGAGCTGGATGAGACCGCGACAAAAACCTTCCTGATGGGTGGCGGGATCGGCATCACTCCGATGATTGCATTTGCACACCGTCTGCATGCGCTGGGCAAACCGTTCGAGCTGCACTACTCGGCCAGTACCCGCGCCGGGGCAGGGTATCTGGAAGATCTGGCCGCGACGCCGTGGGCAGAAAAAGTGCATTACCATTTCTCGGATGAAGGCACGCGGGCCGATCTGGATGCGGTCCTGTCAGGCTATCAGGACGGCTGGCACGTCTATACCTGCGGGCCAGATCGCTTCATGGAGGGCGTCATGCAAGCGGCCGAGCGGCAGGGCTTCCCTGACGAAGCGCGGCATTTGGAGTATTTCTCGGTCCCCGAGCAACCGGAGTACGAAAACTACCCATTCACCTTGAAGCTGGCGAAATCAGGCTTCGAACTGCCTGTGCCAGAAGACAAGGACGCCGCGCAGGTGCTGAACGAGGCGGGTATTCACGTGGATGTGAAATGCGCAGATGGCATCTGCGGCGTCTGCAAATGCGGTGTTGTTTCAGGCGAAATCGAGCATCGCGATTTTGTCCTGTCCAACAAACAACGCGAGAGCGCTATCATTTTGTGCCAAAGCCGCGCCGCGCAACCCGATGGCGTGATCGAGATCGACCTCTGACCCGAGGTCGAAAAACGACATGAAGTTGTAGAAAAATTGGTCGCTCCGGCCATGGACGCCGGGGGACTGCTGCACTAACGTCCCCTCTGAACCCAGTGAATCCTGATTGACAGGTGCGAGGTATTTTCATGGATTATCACAGCCCCGCCAGCTTTGCCGAGGCGTCGGCTCTGGCTGCAAACGCGACGGGCACCACACGATTTCTGGCAGGCGGCACCGATGTGTTGGTGCAACTGCGCTCGGAATTGGTGACGCCCGATACGTTGATCGACATCAAGAAAATCAACGGTGTGGATCAGATCACGCAAAACACCGATGGCAGCTGGACACTTGGCGTCGCTGTCACCGGCGCCGAAATGAGCGAGCACCCCCAGCTGGGCCGCGACTGGCCCGGTGTGGTCGAGGCGATGGATCTGATCGGATCGACTCAGGTGCAGGGCCGCGCGACGTTGACGGGCAACCTGTGCAACGGCTCGCCGGCGGCGGATTCGGTGCCCGCGATGGTTGCTGCGGGCGTGACGGTTACTGTGACCGGCCTTGATGGCGCGCGCGAGGTTGCTGTTGAGGACATCCCCACCGGACCGGGCAAGACCGCGCTGGCGAAGGGTGAAGTGGTTTCAGCCGTCAACCTCCCCGCGCGGGGCGAGAATGGCGGTGACGCCTATCTGCGCTTTATCCCGCGCACCGAAATGGACATCGCCGTGGTCGGCGTGGGCGTCAGCCTGCGTCTGGACGGCGACATGATCACCGAGGCGCGCGTGTCATTGGGCGCGGTCGCCCCGACCGTTTTGCTGGTTGAAGACTGCGCCAAAGCCATCATCGGCAGCACGCTGGATGACGCCGCGCTGGACGCGTTGGCGGCTGCGGCCTCGGCGGCCTGCAACCCGATTGACGACAAACGCGGCACGATCGAGTTCCGCACCGAGGTCGCTGGTGTTCTGGCCAAGCGCGCCGCGAAAATCGCCTATGCACGCGCGAAGGGAGAAGACGCATGAGCAAGCTCCACGTATCCACCACCGTGAACGGGGACACGGTCGAATACCTGTGTGACCCGCGCGAAACGCTGCTGGACTGTCTGCGCGACAAGCTGAACCTGACCGGTGCGAAAGAGGGCTGCGGCACCGGCGATTGCGGCGCGTGTTCCGTCACCGTCGATGGCCGTCTGGTCTGTTCCTGCCTGATGCTGGGTGTTGAGGCCGAGGGTAAGACCATCGAAACCGTCGAAGGCATCGCGGATGGCGACGTTCTTCACCCGCTGCAGAAGAAGTTCATCGAACATGCGGCGCTTCAGTGCGGGATTTGCACCCCGGGCATTCTGGTGGCGGCCAAGTCGCTGCTTGAGAAGAACCCAAACCCGACCGAAGAGGAAACCCGGTATTGGCTGGCAGGCAATCTCTGCCGCTGCACCGGCTATGACAAGATCATTCGCGCCGTGATGGAAACGGCGGAAGAGCTGCGGGAGGCTTCGTAATGGCACTCGACGATCGCAAATCTGTATTCACTTTCGTTGGCACGCGCCCGGATCGCCCTGACGGGTTAGACAAGGTCACGGGCCGCGCCAAATTCGGGGCTGATGCCTATGCGCCCGGCATGTTGCACGGAGCGGTTCTGCGCTCGCCCCACGCACACGCGCGGATCGTGAAGATCGACACCTCGAAGGCCGAGGCGCATAAGGACGTCAAAGCCGTCGTCACCCGCGCGGATTTCGCCGATGTTCCGTTCAAACCCGGTCTCGAGGGCGAGTTCTGGAACGTGCTGGAAAACGTCATGGCGGGCGAAAAGGCGCTCTATGATGGCCACGCCGTTGCTGCGGTTGCAGCCACGTCGGCCCTGGCAGCGCGGGATGCACTCAAACTGATCGAGGTCGAATACGAAGTTCTTCCGCATGTGACCGACGTGGACAAAGCGATGGCCTCGGATGCGCCTGTTATTCGGGAAGGCGCGGCGGACTATTCGGTGCCCGAAGGGCTGCACCCGAACGTCGTACGTTACCACGAAAGCGGTCACGGAGATGTCGAGGCCGGCTTTGCCGAAGCGGATCTGGTCATCGAAGACAGCTTTGTTACCGAAGCGACCCATCAGGGCTATATCGAACCGCACGCCTGTCTGGGCATGCTGGGCAATGACGGCAAGGGTGAGCTGTGGTGCACTACGCAAGGCCACTGGATCGCGCAGAAGACCTGCGCCGCGCTGCTGGGGATCGAGACCTCGCAACTTCGCGTCACCGCGTCCGAGATTGGTGGTGGTTTCGGCGGCAAAACCACTGTCTTCATCGAACCCGTTGCGCTTGCACTGAGCCGCAAAGCCAACCGTCCGGTCAAGATCGTTATGACCCGGTCCGAGGTTTTCCGGGCGACTGGCCCGACGGCGTCGGCGTCGATGGACGTCAAGATCGGTATGAAGAAGGACGGGACCATCTCGGCAGCACAAGGCGTATTCCGCTTGCAGGGCGGGGCCTTCCCCGGTGCGCCGGGCGATATGACTGCCATGTGCGCCTTCGCGCCGTACAACCTGACCAACGTCAAGCAGATCGGCTATGACGTGATGTCGAACCGTCCGAAACAGGCCGCTTACCGCGCGCCGGGCGCTCCTATGGGCGCCTTCGCAGTCGAGTCGGTGATTGATGAGCTGTGCAATAAGCTGGGCCTCGACCCCGTTGATGTCCGCCTGAAAAACGCCGCTCATGAAGGGACCAAGGCCAGCTATGGCCCGACCTACGAACGTATTGGTCTGGTCGAAACGCTGGAGGCTGCCAAGGCGCACCCGCACTATTCGGCCCCGCTGAAGCCGGGGCAGGGGCGCGGGATTTCCTGTGGCTTCTGGTTCAACCACGGCGGTGAGACCTCGGTTTCGCTGGCCCTGTCCGAGGACGGCTCGGCTCAGCTGATGGTGGGAACGCCGGATATCGGCGGCTCACGCGCGTCGATGGCGCTGATGGCGGCCGAGGTTCTGGGCATTCCTTACGAGAATATCCGCGTCACCATCGCTGACACCGCGACGCTGGGCTATAACGACGTCTCACACGGCTCGCGCGTGACCTACGCGTCGGGTCTGGCGACCATCAAGGCGGCCAAACACGCAGTCGAAAAACTGTGCGAACGAGCGGCTGCCAAGTGGGGTATCCCGGTCGAGGCTGTGAAATGGGAGGACGGCTGCGCCGTGCCCTCAGGCCCCAACGCAGGCGATTTCGATCCGCTGGCGCTTTCCGACATCACGGCGGATATGGGGCGCACCGGCGGCCCGATCTCGGGCCATTTCGAGGCAACTCCGGAAGGTGCGGGCGTGTCCTTTGGCACTCACATCGTTGATGCCGAGGTTGACCCGGAAACCGGCAAGACCAGCGTGACACGCTACACGGTCATTCAGGACGCCGGAAAGGCGATCCACCCAACTTATGTGGAAGGCCAGTTCCAGGGCGGTGCCGCGCAAGGCATCGGCTGGGCGCTGAACGAGGAATATATCTACGGCGAGGACGGGCGGTTGCAGAACTCGATCTTCCTCGACTACCGGATCCCCGTTGCCAGTGACCTGCCGATGATCGACACGGTGATTGTCGAAGTGCCCAACCCCGGCCACCCGTTTGGGGTGCGCGGTGTGGGCGAGACTGGCATCGTGCCGCCGCTTGCCGCCATCGCCAACGCGGTTTCCAACGCGGCGGGTGTGCGGATGAAGCAACTGCCGATGTCGCCTCCGCGCATTCTGGCCGCGCTCAAGGGCAATGGTTGAGGTTCACCTCTGGTCCGGCCTCCGGTCTCTGACCGGGGGCTTGGCCGTCGTCGAGGTCGAGGCCAAAACAACCGGAGAGTTGCTGCGCGCCCTGGTGCGCGCGCATCCGCAATTGCAGGCCCCTATTGATGCGGGCGTCTCAATCGCGATCGACGGGCGCGTGATTGCAACGGGCCTGACGGAACCCATCCCGGCAGGCAGCGAAGTCTATCTGATGCAGAGGCTGCGCGGTGGTTAGATCGTTTTGCGTTTGATTTGAATCGAAATACGCTGCCTCTGCCTGTGGTCGAACGCGCATTTCGACGGTCTTGCTGCGCGCAAAGCGCAGAAAGCTTTAAGGTTTAGGCGACCACGGTTCGCGCCCGACCATCCGGTCGGCCTCGGCCGTAATGTCGTTCATGTGCTGCTCTAGGCTTTGGCGCAGGGTTTCGATTTCTTCTTCGCTGGCTTTGCGCGGGACTGTTTCGGTCCATTCGCGGCACAGAAACACACCTTCGTTGCGCCAGGGCCGGGGCATCAACAAGCGGTCCCATGTACCGGCCTCGCTGCCGTGACGGGCCGAGAAGGTGATTCCGAACACCCGTTTGCCGGATGTGCGCGCCCAGACCAAAGGCACGGTCGACAGAACCCGCTCCGGCCCGCGGGGTCCGTCGGCGGCAATGCCAATAGAAATCCCCTGTTTCATCTTGCCCAGAACCTCGCGCGACACCGCGACGTTGCTTTTGTGTTTGCTGGCCATGGCGATCGTGTCCATGCCGAACAGCTTTTGCACACGGCCCACCATGCTGCCCGCCCGCGCCGAGGACGTGATCGAGCAGATCTGCGCCTTGTCCAGCGGGAAGAAATAGGGTGACTGCGCCAGCCGCTGATGCCACAGAACAACGATGACCGGTTCGCCCTGTTCGGCAAGCTGGTCCAGTTCTTCATAGCCGATGCGCTGCCATTTGGTGTTGCGGTTGACCATCCGAATATAGCTCGCAATACGGCGCGCCGCCCAGTTTAACACGGCTTCGCTGTCGGCGATCTTTTTGCGGATACTCACGGATGGGTCCCTCATACTGGCCAAACCGTGTCTTATAGAACTCAACGCCGCGTGCAACTTGTTTGTCTTGTCGAGAAGTGGTCGAGAAACTGAAAAAGCCTCTTGAGTCCGCCGCGCGGCTGGCATATCTGAGGCTCAGCCTAGGGGTATAGCTCAGTTGGTAGAGCGACGGTCTCCAAAACCGTAGGTCGCGGGTTCGAACCCTGCTGCCCCTGCCATTCAAAACTTCCCAAAACTTGAATATTCGCTTTCGCGGCGGTGTCGAACCCCAGACTTGCCGAACGAAATTCCATTCGATGTTCCTCTGGGGCCTTTAAAGCGACGGCCATATTGTGCAGTGGGTCAGGATTTGACGTAGCGTCCCGAAATTTCTTCTGCCTCGTCGTAGTTGACGTAAACGTAAGCTTCGGCTCGCTTTTTTGTTTTGCATGCACAAAAGTGACGAAAACCGGCGTTTTCTTCCCCCTTACGTCTCAAAATGAAATCCCTAAATGCACCTCGTCGCTGCGGGGTGCCACTCACGGACTGTGATCCTTGAGCCTCGGCCAACCACTGAGGTTCGGATCGGCCCCGCAGTGACAAGGTTTGCACAGCTCATTGGGAGGGAAGGAATTTGATACAGAGTTTTTGGTCGATCTTTCGCGACCCTCGCGCGCAGGCGGCACGACTGACGCGGCCTCGGCCAGAAGAGACTTGTGCTGTGGATGAAGAAGCAAGTGAACCCACGGCGAAAGAGGCCGAATTCCGGAGCCTGTTTCAAACGACGTTGCTGGAAATGAATAAGCCGCAAACATGCGATGAAGGCATTGACACTTGCCGAATGTAAGCTTGCGGCGAACATGCCTACCCCGGTAGGGCGCAAATGCACCATGTTTCGTATCAATTCGATCCCAGTGTTGCGGCGCGGCCAACGCGGCGATATGCACCGTGAACAATATTTGTTTTGTATTCAAAGGTGTTGAATGGGATTGCGAAGCCTGATTGCCGAAAAGATTGCCTCACGTGTTCTGGGCAACGGTAAAACCCGGCGCGCCATCATGAATGAGCTGCTTGATCAGGATACTTTGTTGTTTCGGGACTTGGGCGATCATGCCTTTGCCTTCTTTCCAACGGATGCAATCGGACGTTCACTTTTCCAGAACGGTGAATTCGCCCGTGGCTCAGTCACGGATCTGCGGACGTTTCTTGAACAGAACAATGCCTATAGGCCCGGCATGTCCGTTCTGGAGATTGGGGCCAACATCGGCACCCAAACCGTCTATTTCTTCCTCGATCTCCAGTGTGACGCCGTCGTTGCGATCGAGCCAGACCCGGACAACATGAACCTGCTGCGTCACAATCTTGCGTTGAATGGGCTGACAGACAAAGTGAAGACTTTGGGTGTCGCGGCTTCGGACACGAGTGGAACGGCGGAGTTTACCCGAGATCTGTTCAACCGCGGCGGCTCACGTCTGGGGGCCAAACGCACAAGCGGCAAAACCCGAGAGAGTTTTTCAGTCGAGATTGTTCGGATTGACGATCTGGTGCAGTCGGACACCCTTCAGGCTGATCAAATTGGGCTGGTTTGGATGGATGTTGAGGGCCATGAGCTATCCGCCCTGAAGGGGATGAAGCAACTCATCGCAGACTACAGGCCACCGATATTTTTGGAATTCACCCCGGACGGACAGCACAGCGCCCAGCAAGAGCCGTGTGACCTGCTATTTGACAACTACCAGAGCGTTTATCGTCATGCTGGGGGCTTTCATCCCGTGTCACGTGAAGCGTTCGCGCAGATCAAACATCAGGTCGATCTTCTGGCCATCTGAAACCCCACCCGATCTCAAAGCAGGGCGGCGACCGTCTTTCCTCTGCCTGCGGGATGGCCTAAAGTCCCTGCAAATCGCAGACACCGGGAATGAGGGTACATGTCGCGTTTCGATGGTTACTTCCTGCGGCAGTTGCTGGTGCTGTTTGGCTTTTTCACTCTGGTTCTGGTCGGTGTTTTCTGGATCACGCGGTCCGTCAGCCTGTTTGACCGTGTTATCAGTGGCGGCCAGTCGGCGGTTGTTTTCCTCGAATTCACCGCTCTGACGCTTCCGACCCTGATCCGGACAGTAATGCCGATGGCTGTGTTCGCTGCGGCCGTTTACGCCACGAACCGCCTCAGCCGGGAAAGTGAGATGACGGTCATGCTGGCGACCGGCTCTAGCCCTTGGCGCCTCGCGCGGGCTGTGGTGCTGTTCGGTCTTGTCACAGGGATGATGATGGCGGCGATCAGCGTTTTCCTGCGCCCCGCCTCGGTCGAACAGCTCGAGATCCGGCAGGCCGAGGTTGCGGGTGATGTCACCGCCCAATTGCTGAACGAAGGTGAGTTTCTGCATCCCGCCGACGGTGTCACGGTCTATATCGGTCGGATTGATCTGGACGGGACTTTGCACGAGGTCTTTGTCTCAGACCGGCGAGACCCAGCGAATTCTGTCAGCTATTCAAGTTCAACGGCGTATCTGGTGAACAATGCGGCCGGCATCAACCTTGTCATGCTGGATGGGGTGGCGCTGCGTCTGGACAAGGACGGGCGCACCCTGTCATCGACCCTGTTTCAGGACGCCTCTTACGATATCTCGGCGCTGACCAGTACCGGCGGCGTGAATACCCGCAGCCTTGAAGCGATCCCCACGATGGAATTGATCCGGGACCGCGAGGCTATCGCCAACGCCGAAGGGTTCAGCCCGGGCGAACTGACGGATGAGTTGCACCAGCGATTTTCGTGGATCGCGATTTGCGTCGCCGTCGGGCTGGTCGGATATGCCACCCTGATGCTGGGCAGTTTCTCGAGGTTCGGGTTGTGGCCGCAGATTCTGGGGGCGTTTACCATTCTGGTTCTGCTGGAAGGAGTTCGGGGGTTTGTTTCTCCGATCGTGATAGATGAGCCGGGTCTTTGGATCGTTCTCTATGCACCGGCGGTCATTGGTATCCTGATCTCGTGCCTGTTCTTGGCGGTTGCCGGACGCCCAATTTGGCGCCGTTCCAGGGCCGAGGTCGCTGTCTAGGCAGGGTCTCGCAGAACCTGCAGGCAGTCTAGAATATCCTCGAACGCAGCGCTGTCTGGGCGGGTTACGAGATAGAGCGGCAACATCAGGTCCGGGCTTTGGTCAACCCGCACAAGCGCGCCAGAGCGAAGATGCTCGGCAGTCAAATAGGCTGGAAAAAAACCACGCCCCCCTCGTTTGAGGACATAGCGCAGGGCCATCATACAATTGCCCAGAAAGACCGTCTGCCCCTCTGCCTGGCGGGCCGTGGTCCGTACATGGTCCTGGTAGGCGGTTCCAAGTTCGAGATTGACGAAGACCGGGTTGTCGACCAATGCCTCAGCGGTTTCGACCAGGACCAATCGCTCTGGTGAAAGGGTTTCAAACATCACCCTCCGGTCTGAGGGTTTTTCGTGGGTCAGCGCGGCGTCCAACACATGTGTTGCGACTGCGTCCACCATATCCAGATCATGATCGTAGTTCAGCGTCAGCAGTAATTGGCCGAGATGCTGTTCGAAACGTATGGCTAGATCGACCAGCAAGGGATCCCAAACGCTGAGCTGCGCCCCCAGCCTGAGTGCCGGGCGATTCTGGTTTTGCGTGGGCAAATCAGTCGAAGCATAGGACCAGAGTGAGAGCATTTGCTCGGCGTAAGGGCGAAATTGGCGGCCGAAGTCCGTTAGTGACGTGCCTCCGGCCCCGCGGGTGAAAAGGGGCTTTCCGGTGGCGTCCTCGATCTGCCGTATGCGCGCGCTGACAGCCGTTTGGGTCACATTCAGCTTGCGCGCTGCTGCGTGAAACCCTCCGGTCTCGGCCACGCATAGAAACGTTTCAAAAGCTTTGATCTGCATAGCGGCAGTATTTTTTGATCGTTTTGATAAAATCAATTCATTTTTTTCAGCACGCAAGTTGAGATATCCTGTTCCCGATCAGGACAGAGGACATGCCATGCTGGACAAAAGCCACAAGCCGACCTGGACCAGTTTTGAAGAAGCCACAAAAGCCGACTGGGACGCCGTTATGGACTATGAAGAGGCCTATAATGCCGCCCTGCCAGACCGAATTCTGGACGCGATTCGTTCGTTGGATGAGGAATGGACGCCGTATCCGGTGAACCGCTATCAACACTCTCTGCAGGCTGCGACGCGGGCCTATGAGGATGGCGCGGATGAGGAACTTGTGGTCGCCGCGCTGATCCACGATACGGGCGATATCCTGTCCCCCTACAACCATGGTGAGCTGTCAGCGGCGATGATGAAGCCCTATGTCAGTGAGAAAACCCATTGGATTCTCAAGCATCACTGTGTGTTTCAGGGCTATTACTACAACCATCATCTTGGCGGAGACCGCAACGCGCGCGACAAGTATCGCGACAGCCCCTATTGGGAGGACTGCCGCTATTTCTGCCATGAATACGATCAGAAGGCGTTTGACCCGGACTATCCGACCAAACCGCTGGAGTTTTTCGAGCCCATGCTACGCCGCGTGCTGAACAAGGGCGAAGGGCACATGGAGCTGAACGAAACCTCAGAGAGTTAACAGGCCGCCATCAGGCGATAGACGATCTGAGCTGCAGTGAAATCCCAGGCGGCATTGCCGTCGGGGGCCAGTTCGACAACGTCGAAGCCCACGCATTTGCGGCCTTTGAGGGCGTGCTCGACCAGCCGCAGCGCCTGATAGTATCCCAAACCGCCCGGTACGGGTGTTCCTGTGGCGGGCATTTGGGACGGGTCCAGACCGTCCACGTCAAAGCTGACATAAACCAACTCAGGGAAGTCCTCGGGTAGGTCGACGGCGTGGATATTGCCGGTGACCAGTTCCTCGGCGTCGACGTGGAAGACTTGGTTTTTCAGACGGCTTTTGGCCTCTTCGGTTGAAAACGCGCGCACACCGAACTGGGTCAGTCGCACGCCTTCTTCGGCCAGTAGATGCATGACCGAGGCGTGGGAGTGTTTCTCGCCCTGATACGCGTTGCGCAGGTCGGCATGAGCGTCGATCTGAACGATGCCGATGGGTTGGTTCAGCGTCCGCGCCACACCCATCACCGCGCCGTAGCTGAGGGAATGTTCTCCGCCCAGTGTCACCGGTACTTTGCCCGCGCGAATGGCGGCCTCGGTGCGTTGGGCGAGGCGCTCCATCACCTCGGGCAAGGGACCGCCGCAATCCAGCGGTGCTTCGGTGAAGATACCTTCGACGCAAGGCTCGGTGTGGCCGGTGATGCGTTCGAGTTCGTTGCTGGCCTCGATGATGGCCTCGGGACCTTTGGCGGTGCCGGACCCATACGAAACCGTGCGTTCCAGCGGCACCGGGATCACGCGAAAGCGCGCTTCTTCCGAACGCTCAGCGGCGGTCAGTTCACTGTCGAGGAAAATGCTCATGAGAGGCGGTCCTTAAAGTCGTCATAGCCGAATTGTTTGATGATCTTCAGCTCGTCCGTTTCGCTGTTCCATAAGGCGATCGTCGGCAGGGGAACACCGTTGAAGGTATTTGTCTTGACCATTGAGTAATGCGCCTGATCGAGGAAGGCAAAGCGTTGCCCGATCTCCAGCGGCTTGTCCCACGTGTAATCGCCGATCACATCGCCTGCCAGGCATGACGGCCCGCCCAGACGGTAGGTATGGCCCGCTTCGGCCTCGTCCAACAGGGCGGGGCGATAGGGGGCCTCGATGACGTCGGGCATGTGGCAGGTGGCCGAGATATCGGTGATCGCAAGGGTCATGCCATTGGTGGGCAGGTCGAGGATTTCTCCGACCAGAATGCCCGCGTCCAACGCGACGGCCTCGCCGGGTTCGAGGTAGACGTCGACATCGTATTTCGCGCGGATGGATTTGATGAATTCGACCAGCCCGTCGCGGTCGTAATCGTCGCGGGTGATATGGTGACCGCCGCCGAAGTTCAGCCATTTGAGTTGGCCGAGGAAAGGTTTGAGTTTCGGCTCGACGGCAGCCCATGTGCGTTGCAGGGGTTCGAATCCCTGTTCGCAGAGCGTGTGCATGTGCAGGCCGTCTACTCCGATCAGAGTGTCTTCGGACAGTTGGCTTACGGGTGTCCCGAGGCGTGAACAGGGGGCGCAGGGATCGTATTTGGGAATCTCTCCTTCGGAATGTTCCGGATTGATGCGCAGGCCGATCTGCACATTGGCCGCTTGGGCTTTGGCGAGGAAACGGTCTTTTTGAGCGGGCGAGTTAAAGATGATGTGGTCGGACAGCGACAGGATCTCATCGATATCCGCATCCTTGTACCCGGCGCAGAAGGTTGCGACCTCGCCGCCATATTCCTCGCGGCCCAGACGTGCCTCATAAATGCCAGAGGCGCAGGTGCCGCCAAGGTGTTGGCGTACCAGCGGGGCGAGTGAGAACATGGAAAACGCCTTGAGCGCGCTGAGGATATGCGCGCCGGAGCGGGTGCCGATATCGGAGAGGAGGTTCAGGTTGCGTTCGACAGCTTTTTCGTCAACCACGAAGCAGGGTGTTGGGACGCGGCTGAGGTCGAAGTTGCGGAAGGCACCGGCGTCACCGGCTTGGGTTGTCATCATGTCGGACATGTCAGGCGTCTCCGATTGTGGAGAGGCCGGGGGCCAGCCCCCCGGACCCCCCGGGATATTTTTGGCCAGATGAAGTTCGAAAACTAAAACTCGACTGGGCCGTCGAGTTCGTGGACTTGCCAGGGCAGGCCGTGATTGTTCAGCATGTCCATGAAGTCATCTGGGTCGAGTTGTTCCATGTTCCAGACGCCCGGCTCGGTCCAGTTGCCTTTCAGCACCTGTGCCGCGCCGATCATGGCGGGGACGCCGGTGGTATAGCTGACGGCCTGGGAGCCGACCTCGGCGTAGCATTCTTCGTGGTCGCAGATGTTGTAGATGTAGAAGGTCTTCTCACCCGAGCCGTCCTTGGCCTGACCTGTGGCGATGTCGCCGATGCAGGCTTTGCCCTTGGTTTCCGCGCCCAGATCGCCGGGATCGGGCAGCAGGGTTTTCAGGAACTGGATCGGGATGATCTCATTGCCGTCATGCATCACCGGGTCGATGCGGGTCATGCCGACGTTTTCCAGCACTTTGGCATGGGTGATGTAGGCATCGCCGAAGGTCATCCAGAAGCGGGCGCGCTCGATCTCGGGGAAGTGGGTGCTGAGTGACTCCAGTTCCTCGTGATACATCAGGTACATGTTTTTGGGGCCGATGGCTGGGAAGTCGAACTCGACCTTGTGGGTCATGGCGGGGGAGTGTTGCCACGCGCCACCTTCCCAGTGGCGCACTTCGGCCAACACTTCGCGCAGGTTGATTTCCGGGTTGAAGTTGGTGGCGAACTCCTGGTCGTTGCTGCCGCCATTGGCGTCCAGCACGTCGATCTGGCGGATCGTGTCCAGCTTGTGCTTCTTCAGCCATTTCGCGAAGACGGATGTCACGCCCGGATCAAAGCCCGAGCCGAGGATGGCGGTCAGGCCGGCCTCTTTGAACCGTTCCTGATAGGCCCATTGCCAGTGGTATTCGAATTTAGCCTCATCTTCGGGTTCGTAATTCGCGGTGTCGAGGTAGTGGATACCAGCGTCAAGGCACGCATCCATCAACACAAGATCCTGATAGGGTAGGGCAAGGTTTACCAAAATCTCGGCACCGGTTTCTTTGATCAGCTTGACCGTGTCTTCGACCTTGTAGGCGTCCAGTTCGGCTGTCTTGATATCAACGCCGACACGCTCCTTCACAGCCTTGGCGATGGCATCGCATTTCGATTTCGTGCGGCTGGCCAGAGTGATCTCGGTGAAGATATCCGAGTTCATCGCCATCTTGTGCACGGCTGCGTGGGATACGCCGCCCGCGCCGACAACCAGTGTTTTGCCCATGGTCTGTCTCCTTTTTATTCGTAATAGGTGTAGCCGTTGATCGAGTCGCGATAGGCGCTCATCAGGGTTTTGCGGTCCTTGGCTTGCAGAGTACCGGTCGAGATCGCCTCGTCCACCATTTTGCGGAAGGCTGCGACGCAGTCTTGCGGGTCGAATTCAACGTAAGATAGGACCTGGCTGATCGTGTCGCCCTCTTGTTCATGGAGCAGGTCGAACCCGCCATCTGCCCGCAGGTCGATGGTGACGACGTTGGTGTCTCCGAACAGGTTGTGCAGGTCGCCCAGTGTTTCCTGGTAGGCACCGACAAAGAAGACGCCCATGAAGTACTCGCCCTCATCCGGCAGCGAATGCGCCGGCAGGCTGGGTGAGACACCGTCGGCCAGAATGAACTGGTCGATCTTGCCGTCGCTGTCGCAGGTGATGTCAGACAGCACTGCGCGCCGGTCGGGCGTTGTGTTCAAACCTTGCAGCGGCACGATCGGGTGCAGCTGGTCGATGGCCCAGACATCGGGCAGGGATTGGAACAGCGAGAAGTTGCAGTGATAGATATCGGCCACTTTCTCAAGCTGGTCGTCCACATCCGTTTCCAGATCATCACTGGCGGCCAGTGCCTTGAGGCGGGCCACTAGCGACAGGTAGATACGTTCAGCCCGGGCCATCTGGCGCAAGTCGACATAGCCACGGCGGAACAGGGCCCGCAACTCATTGCGATAAAAAGTAGCGTCGTTCCAGCATTCCTGCAGGCGGTCGCTGCTGAGGTATCCGTGTACGGCCGCAAGGTCCGAGACCAGATGGTGGTCATCAGGTTCCACATCCGGTGCCGTGGGCGCGTCATAGAGCGTGGTTTCCAGAACGTTGAACACCAGCATGGATGAGGTCGCCACCACGGCGCGGCCGCTTTCGGTGACCAATGTCGGGTGCGCAATCTCGGCCTCGTCCATCGCGTAGGCGACGGTTTCGACCACGTTGCTGCAATATTCCTCGACCGTGTAGTTGATCGAGTTTTCCGCGGCCTTCTTCTCGCCAGTATAGTCTACACCCATGCCGCCGCCGAGGTCCAGATGGGTCAACGGCACGCCTTCGCGGGTCAGTTCGGTGTAGTAGCGACATGCCTCACCTACGGCGCGGCGCACGTCGTTGACGTCCTGTACCTGAGACCCCAGATGCGAGTGCTGCAGTTTCAGGCAATGCAGCAGACCAGCTGCTTTCAGCTTGTCGACCGTGGCTACCAACTGGTCGGTGTTCATCCCGAAGGCCGAGCGATCGCCCGAGCTTTCTTCCCATTTGCCGCTGATCTGGTTGGTCAGCTTCACCCGCACGCCGATCAGAGGTTCGATACCGAGCTCCTTATAGACCTCGATCACCGTGTCCGCCTCTTTCGGGCTTTCCAGCACGATGACGGTGTTGAACCCGATCTTGCGGGACAGGATCGCCAGCTGGATGAACTCGGCATCCTTGACGCCGTTGCAGACGATCAGCGCCTCAGGGGCTAGCCGGTGGGCAAGAGCCACGACCAGTTCGGGCTTTGATCCGGCCTCGAGGCCATAGTTGTATTTCTTACCGAACTCGACGATGCGGTCCACCACCTGCGCCTGCTGGTTCACCTTGATCGGAAACACGCCGCGATAGGGGCCTTTGTAGCCCACCCGCGCGATGGCGTCGGCGAAGCTTTCATTCAGATGCTCGATCTCATGTTCCAGATACGAACTGACGCGCAGCAACATCGGTGCCTTGATCCCCCGGTCGTCCAGATCGCTGAGGATACCGGGCAGGCTGATCGCCGCTGTGTCCGGAGACATCGGGTTGCGCAGACCGATCTCGCCCTGCTCCGTCACCTCGATGAGGCCTTTGCCCCATTTCTCAACCCCGTAGATGGTATGCGGTGCGTCGGGCGTGTGTTTCAATCAAGTCAGTCCTTAACTCAGAGGTGCCGGTTTCGCGCCCGCCAATACGGCAGCATCTTGATTCGTCCAAGTGTAAACTATGTGACAGGGATTGCCGAATGTTACACGTTTGCGCGGATCGGGATCAGGTGGTTGTCCCATTGACAATCGGGGCGGGCCAGAACCCGCGCGCGCTGCCCGTCTACAGCGCCAAACGTGCCCGTGCCGGTGGTGAAGACCAGCCCGTCCGGACCTGCGCCCAGACCGCAGACATCCTCCAGTTCGAAAGCTCTTGTGAAGCTGCCACCTGCTACATCGAACAGATGCAGCGCATTTCCGCGTGGGCAGGTTATGGCGACCTCGGTTCCGCTGGCCGAGAAGGCGATGCTGCCAGCATAGCCTTGCAAGGTGTTTTGCAGGTCTTCCGGTGCGGACAGAAGCTGCGGAGCCGCGCCCCGACGGTGCAGGCCCAACAATGGCGGGTGCTTGGTCTGGCTGCCCTGCCACTGCATCGCGAACCCGACCAGCCCGTCGTTGCGCACGCTGAGATGGCGGATGGAGTTCTTGTGCAAGTCGCCCGGCAACTCGACCCTTTCAAGCAGGTTCCCGGACAGGTCCAGATAGGTCAGGTTCGGCTGCATGACGGGTAGGTTCAGCTTGGTCCGCCCGGTCTCGGGGTGGGTCTCAATGCCCCCGTTGGCGATCACAAGGCTCTTGCCGTCCGGCATCAGGCGCATGTCATGCGGGCCAACACCGCCTGACGGAAACTCTCCCAGACGTTCAAAGCTGTTGGCATCCCATAGGCTGATACGGCCTTCGCCAGCCTCATAGTCGTTTTCGGTGGCAAAGAACCGGGTGCCGTCTGTTGTGAACGTGCCGTGACCATAGAAATGCCGCCCCTCGGGGGCCTGTAGCCGAGTAAGCTCTTGCCCGGTTGCGCAGTCTATGACCAGCGCAAACGTGCCGGGGCGGCGGGCAAAGGCCACGGCCTGCGCCTTGCGGGGGTGCGCGGCGGCAGCGTGGCCCCTTGCGGGCAGGGGCAGCGAGAACAGGATGTCTCCGCCTTCATCCAGACCGGCCAGACGGAACGCGCCATCCGGAAACAGCCCGGCGGCCAGAAAAGCGGGCGCCCCAACCGAGGTCCACCCCGTTGCGGGCGCAAGGCTTGCAGCCGCGAGACCGGCCAGGAAATGGCGGCGGTTGGTCATGGTTCAATCCCCGTCGAGAGAGTTGAATCCGGCGCTGATGCCGAGGGTTGGGCCAAGCTCGGTCGTGGCAATGGTGCGGATGTCATTCACCGCCTGTTGCAGCGCTTCGATGCGGAACCGGCCTGCGGGATCGGCCACGCCAGCGAAGGCGGGGTCGTCGATGGAGCGGGCGTTTTTGATCGCGCGGTTGAACGCTATATCCAGATCCTGCGCAATCTCGGGATGGTCGGCGGACAGCCGCGCTGCAAGGTCCTGCAGCGCAATCAAGGACAGCTCGACATGGCGCAAGGCGCGTTCCGAGCGGTGGGCTTCGGCCCTGTTGGGGCGGGGACGGTCGAAAGTTCCAAGGGGGCGGCCCAATCGGGTCTCGGCGGTGAATTGCAGCCCGGTTGAGAGCGCTTTGAACAGCTCCTGCATCGCCTCATCCTGCGTGCGGTACGGGCTGTCGCCCCCCGGCTGTTCGAGGGTTTTCGCATATTCTTGCCACTCTTCAGTCATCGCATCGGCATTTGCGTCGATATCGGACGTGATGGCCCGGATCAGAGCGCATCGGTAGGCGGCACTGCCCTGATCAGCGAATTTGGGGTCGTACAGCATTTGCTCAAGCGCGAAGAACCCACGCCCCGCGACCGAGGTTTCGGCATAGGCGGCCGTGTCGTTCACCGCGGGGTCTTCGGCTGCGATATGCTGCGAAAGGGCCTTGGGCGTGAAACCTTTGGTGTCTGGCCAAAAGGCCATGGCAAAGGCGCGGTCGTCGGCCTCAGTAGGGCCAAAGCGCAAATGGCTAGCCGATATCCACGCGTCAAATGCGGTGCCATAGGCCGCGCGCAGAGCCTCAGACTGCGGCGCGCAATCGGATTGGGACGCGTCGGACAGAGCCTCGGTCGAATCGGCCAATTCAGCAAGGCGCGGCAGAATATGGGCGGCAGGCACATCCGTCAGGATCGCTTTACGGTCTTGGGCTGACGCCGCCAGAGGGACGACTAGGGCAATGGCAAAAGCAAATAGGCGCATGGGTCAAAGACTTTCGAGAAAACGGATAAGGGCGTCGCGGTCGACTTTGGGCATGGTCACGACAGTGTCACGGGCGGATTGCGCCTCGCCCCCGTGCCAAAGCACGGCCTCCAGCAGGTTGCGGGCACGCCCGTCATGCAGGAACTCGGTATGGCCGGACACGCGCTGGGTCAGACCGATCCCCCAAAGGGGCGGCGTGCGCCATTCGCGGCCTGTGGCACGGGCTTCGGGGCGATTGTCGGCCAGGCCGTCGCCCATGTCATGCAGCAGCAGGTCGGTATAGGGCCAGATCAGCTGAAAACTATGCTCGAGCCGGTCTTTCATGCGATGGGTGACATGGGCCGGAGTGTGACAGGCACCGCAACCTGCGGTGTGGAACACCTCTTTCCCGCGCAGCACTTGCGGGTCATCCGCATCCCGGCGGCCGGGGACGCCCAGATTGCGGCTGTAAAAGACCACAAGGTCCATACCGACCTGATCAACCTCGAAGACGCGCACATCACCGTCGCCATGCGGGGCTTTTACGCAATTGTCCTGCGCATCGGTGCAATCTCCGTACGGGGCCGGAAACAGCGGGGTCGAGATGCCGATATCACCTGCAAAAGCCGCCGCCGATTGCTCCATGACCGTGGGCATACCGGCTTTGTGGCCAAAGCGGCCCATCATCGGGGCGTCAAACTCGGTCGACCAGACAATGTTCGCCCGGCCCGAGATGCCATCGCCATCCATATCGTCCGGGTCGGCTTTGGCCAGCAGGTCCTCGACCGGGATCGCCTCAAGCAAGCCAAGGCCGATCATCTGAGGGGCAACGCGCGGGCTGAGCATGGCGTCGGGGTGCAATGGGCCATATCCCAGATCGGTAGCCGTGTAGGTGGGACGGCGGAGCGAGGCGGTTTCGCCATCTGACAGCGCAACTGGGATCTCTTCGTAAGTGATCTCCAACCGGTATTCTGCAGGGTGCCCGGCCAGAGCGAAATCTTGCATCTGGCCGCCGTAGTTCGGCTCGGGCAGGGTGGCGAGATAGTCTTCGATCCCTTCCGGCGCGTCCTGAGGGCCTCCGGGAATGGACGCGCGCAAGAACATCGAGACGGCGTTGTCATCCGGCCCGTTCGGTGTATGCCCACGCCCATCCTTGATATGACAGCGCTGGCACGACCGCGCGTTGTACAGCGGTCCAAGGCCATCCGATGCGAGGGTCGAAGACGGCGCAGAGACCCAGATTTTCTTGAACAACCCGTTGCCGACCTTGAAGTCCAGCTCTTGTTCAAAGCTCAGGTTCTTGGACGGTTGCGAGAACGCGTTAGCGTTGTTGCGCACACGCACGGTTGCGGCCCCGGCAGGCAACTCTTCGAACCTTTGCGGCGCGCTGAAATCCTGCGGCAGTGCGGTGACACCGGCAATACGGGCGCGTTCGTCTTCGGTGCGTGGGGTGAAGTTGAGGTGAAGGTCCTGCAGCTCGGCTGACAGGGAAGGGGTGGCCGCAGTTGCGACCACCAAGAGGGCGAGAATACTATTCTTCGGCGTCCATTTTCGCGGCGTTGAGTTGCGCATAATTGGCGTCGCCAATCCTTTCGTAAAGATCGAGCTGCGTCTCGAGGAAGTCGATATGACCTTCTTCATCGCTGATCAATTCCTCGAAGAGCGACATAGAGACATAGTCGCCCGCCTCGCGGCAATATTCCCGCGCTTCGACATACAATGTGCGGGCATCGTGTTCGGCGGCCAGATCGCATTCCAGCGTTTCCTTGGGGTTCTGCCCGATCCGCAGAGGGTCGAGCTTTTGCAGGTTCGGGTGGCCTTCCAGAAAGATGATCCGTTCGATCAGCTTGTCCGCATGGCCCATCTCTTCGATGCTTTCTTCGCGGCTTTTCTTGGCCATATGGGCCAGGCCCCAGTCTTCCTGAAGCCGGTAGTGCAGCCAATACTGGCTGACGGCCGTCAGCTCATGCCGCAGGGATTTGTTGAGATACTCTATGACCTTGGGATCGCCCTTCATCTGCCTTCTCCTGTGATAGGCCGCTGCGTAACGCACGCAGCTGCATGGGGACTTCCAGATTATCGTCGGTTCGCATCGTGTCTAGGAAAAGCGGCATGCACCCGCCACAGTCGGCAGATTTTCCAAGGGCGTGGTAGATTTTTCCAGGGGTAATGATCGCTTGCGCGTCAGCGGTTCGCATCCAGTCGATAGCGGCCCGGATGTCGTGGTCGGAGATGTTTGTGCAGTGGCAGACGATCATGGCGAATCGAGGCTCGTTGATTTTCTTACTTATTTAGTAAGGTAATGCCTTCAAGTCTAGTCACCTTGTGGTGGCCGGGTTGCCGGAGGCGTCGTCTTACCGACGCCCCCGGCCCTTTAAGGAGTTTAGTGGAAAACCGCGTCAGGGTTGTCCAAGCTGTCCGATCCTTCGAACGCGATGCCGTCGAGGTCGAGGGTCGATACGATACGCTCGATGGTCTTGGTCTGATCGACCAGACCGTTGACGCCGCCCATGATCAAGGCCTCGCCACCGGCATTGCCGCGTTCCAGCATCTGGTCATAGGCGAAACCGGCCTCAGCGGTCGATTTGATACGGCCCAGAGCTTGCATGGTGGTCGACAGTTTTGCCTTCATCTCGGTGTCCAGCGTCGGGTCAACAGCGATAACCAGATCCGAAAGAGACGCGCCCGAGATCGGGGTGCCGTCGATGCGGGTATAGCTGCCCAGATAGACGTTCTGGATGCCAAGGCCATCATAGTAGTGGCTGTTGTGCGTGTTGTCGGCAAAGCAATCATGCTCTTCTTCCGGGTCGTTCAGCATCAGGCCCAGGCGCATACGCTCACCAGCCTGTTCGCCGTAAGACAGCGAACCCATGCCAGTCAGAATGGCGCTGATGCCCGCGGATTCATTCTCAGTCAGGGCGGCGCGTGCATCACCACCTTCGGCCCATTGTGCGGTCATCCATTCCAGATCGCTGACCAGCAGGTCGGTTGCGGCGCTTAGGTATTGCGCGCGGCGGTCGCAGTTGCCGTTGGTGCAGTCGTCGCCTTTGGCATAGTCGGTTGCCGGGCGGTTGCCCGCGCCTGCGCCGTGGCCGTTCAGGTCCTGACCCCACAGCAGGAATTCAATGGCGTGGTAGCCGGTGGCGACGTTGGCCTCGATCCCGTCGGCTTCGTGCAGGGTGTCTGCCAGCAGTTCGGGGGTGATCTCGGTCGCGTCAATCGCGGTTCCCGAAAGCTCGAAACTCGGGTTTGCGATGACGTTGAGAACGGCGAATTCGTTCTCATCCGTGGCGCCGCCGTAGGAGGCGTCGACATAGTCGATCAGGCCTTCGTCCAGCGGCCACGCGTTCACTTTGCCTTCCCAATCATCGACGATGGCGTTGCCAAAGCGGTAGACCTCGGTCTGCTGATAAGGGACGCGGGCGGCAATCCAGGCCGCACGCGCGGCGTTCAACGTAGCGTCCGACGGGTCGGCGATCAGCGCGTTGACGGCGTTTTGCAGCGCTTTGGCGGCGATCAGACTGTCATCATATTTGGCTTCTGCAATATCGGCGTAAGTGTCCAGCACGTCCGCTTTTGCAGGGGCGTCACCGGCCGATGCGGCGGTGGCCACGCATAGGGTCAGAGGGCTGGCGGCAGCAAAGAATTTCGTCATTGGGTTCAGGTCTTTCATGTCAGAAATCTCGTACAGGTGCGTCCAAAAGGGGCTGCACTTGCACGCACATAGCTGAGTGAAATAGTCGACAATGTCAACCTGAGTTTTATTGTCGGATTTACTGCAGGGGCGCTACATCCCCATATCTGGTGGGTCTGATACACGCCGTCGCGATTGCGCCATGTTCGTATAAAGTTAAACTAATCCATGTGATTCTATTGCGAGTGGTGTGAGTTCATGAAGTGGTTGAGTGCTTCGATCGGTTTGTGTGCAGTAACCGTCCAGGCATGGGCAGGGGATCAGGTTCCCGCGCAGAGTGCTGTTGCGGGGTCATTGGATATTTCCTTTGAGGAAACTCAGTTCAGCGTGTCGTTAGCGGTTCCGAGCGAGGATATTTTGGGGTTCGACCATCGCGCAGCAGATGACGCGGATCGGTCCGCGATCGCGGATGCCATTTCGTCCTTGTCAAAGCCGTTAACCCTTTTTCTTGTCCCTGAACAGGCTGGGTGCGCCACGGCATCGGCCAATGTGTCTTTGACGGGCGAAGGGCTGGGGTCGGATGCAGACGCGGTGGGCGCGCCCGAGTTTCTGGCCGAGTATGTTATTCAGTGTTCGGACATGGCCGCTCTGGATATGATCGAATTCGCGTATTTTGAGCGTTTTGATCAAGTTTCGATGCTCGATATCACCGCATCGTCGCAGGGTGTTACGCGGCGCGTCCATGTTACCTCGCAGTCTCCGGTCCTTGATGTCTCGGCTTTGCAAGGCTCGGACTAATACTGCCTCCATGCTTAGTGAAAAGGGTTTCGGCAGGGTGGATCGACGAGCAAAGTAGACAAGCTCGAAAGTCGGACCGGAATCACCTGGGGTCTGAGCGGGTGCGTGGGTGCTTATGCGTGCACAAAACACTCAGCTCTGACCTGAATTCTGATCAAATTCCGCAAAATTAATGTTTGTGTCGGAAAGAAACCAAGATCTGACACGAATTGGCAATAGTTGTGCCAATATTCGTCGGTACCACCACACTATCCTACCGAGGTGTTGACTAGTCCGATTTTAATGAGGGGGTTCTCGAAGGGATCGGGGGATGAGCGTGGATGTGCCCAGTTTCGGGCAGATCAGGACGCTCTCCCCCAGTAGTGGGTTTGCTTGATTTCAGTCAATCTTGTTGCGCTGTGCGTGAGGCGTGACGCCAAAACTCAGACGAAACACGCGTGAGAAATGGCCGGGGTTCTCAAATCCGCATGCCATGGCGACCTCGGTCACAGAGGCCTCGGTTTGCAACAGTAGCTTTTGCGCGCGTTCCAGACGCATCTCCATAAAGTACTTTTTGGGCGAGGTATTCAGGTATTTGCCGAAAAGCCGTTCGAGCTGCCGTGTCGAAATACCGAGCTCATCTGCAATCGCAGAGGGCGAGACTGGCGTTTCGATGTTGTTTCGCATGACCTCAATCGCTTTGGCCAGATGGATGTTGCGCATGCCGTTGCGCGATTGCAGGGAAACGCGCTGTTTGGCCGTTGCGTTGCGCACGGCGTTGTAAACCATCTGATCGGCCACATCCATGGCCAGCTCGACCCCGTGGTCTCGTTCGATCAAGTGCAACATAAGGTCGGCTGTCGCCGTGCCGCCCGAGGCGGTGATGTGCTTCTCGTCGACCACAAACACGCTGCGCACCAGGTTCACATCGGGAAATGCCTCGGTGAAGGCGTCATGGTATTCCCAGTGAATGGCGGCCTGCATTTCGTTCAGAAAACCGGCCTCTGCCAAAAGCCAAGCGCCCGAACATAGTGCGCCGATCGCTGTCCCTCGTGCCCGTTCACGGCGCAGCAAAGCTAGCAGAGGTTTGGAGGCGTGGTTCCGCATGTGGATACCAGACAGCACGAAAATCTGATCAGATTTGGGCAGGCAATCGAATCCCCCATGGACCAGAGTCACCGAGCCGTTGGAGCAGACAGCGTGTTCGCCATGCTCAGACACAAAAGACCAGCTGTAGAGATCCTGCCCGCTGACGAGGTTGGCAATCCGTAAAGGCTCGACCGCGCAGGAAAACGCGAGGTGCGAGAACTCCTCGATCAGAATGAAGGTGATGTGGCTGGGATCGGGCATGGCGGTCTTTGCGCTTCCGGGCTGCTGGGTGGTTTCGACATTATTCGCAGGTTGCCTATGCTGCACGAAAATTAATTGTATACAAGTTGTATTTTAATCGCATACAACACCCTTGGCTGGGCGATCTAGATTCGCCAAGCGGCTGCGACAAAGGGATAGGCGGATGAAGGACGAAGCGCGTTCGCGCAAATCTGATCTTGCAGAACACCTCAAGGTCTCGATTCTGACCTTGCGGCTACAACCCGGTGCGGATCTGGATGAGGCGCATCTGTCCGAAGCTTTCGGCCTGTCGCGAACCCCGCTGCGCGAAGTGTTCCGGCAACTGGCCGGTGAGGGGTATCTGGATCAACGCGCCAATCGCAGCACGCGCGTATCTGAGATGTCGCATACCACGCTGCGGGATTTCTTTCTGGCGGCTCCGATGGTGTATGGCGCCATCCTTAGGCTGGCCGCGCGCAACGCTCTGCCAGATCAGATTGAGGACTTGAAGGATGCCCAGCGGTCCTTTTGTTCAGCTTTGCAGTCAGGCTCGGCCGAGGATCGCGCGCTGGCCAATAACCGGTTTCACGATGTCACGGGGCAGATGTCCGGCAATGTATATCTGTTGCCGTCGTTCAATCGCCTTTTGATCGACCATGCGCGGATCGGCATGACCTTTTACAGACCACGCAACGCGGGTCTGACCGAAAATCTGACTGAAGCCAGCCGTCAGCACGACGCCATCATCGCCGCCATCGAGGCGGGCGATGAGGCGGCTGCTGCGCAGCTGGCCGAGGACCACTGGAACCTGTCTCGCGATCAGATTGAGCTGTTCGTGATGCCTGATGCGCTGGATGTCCCGATGGGCATCCCGCCTCTTTCGAAACCTGCATGAGGACGGAATGAACCCGATTTTCAAGTTTGAGGGGATTTATACCCCTGTGGTCACGCCCTATCACGAGGATGGCAGCGTGAATTGGGACGCTTTGTCCGACGTGATCGAATACCTGATCGCCAGCGGCGTTCACGGGCTGATCTCGGGCGGCTCGACCGGCGAAAACTATGCCCAGACCGTGGAAGAGCGGCTGGAGCTGGCAAAGTTCACACATGCGCAGTTGAAAGGCCGCCTGCCTCTAGTCGTCGGTACCGGTGCGATGCTGACGCCGGATTCGATTACGCTGGCCGCTGGCGCGCGTGAGATCGGAGCAGATTCGATCCTGCTAGCAAGCCCGCCTTATTCGGTGCCCACCGATCGTGAGAATGCGCTGAACGCGCTGGCCATCGACAAGGCCGCTGACCTGCCGGTGATGCTGTACAACTACCCACACCGGACCGGGACGATGATGGGAGAAGAGTTCCTCGACCGTGTGGGCCGCAGCCATAATTTCTGCGGCATTAAGGAAAGCTCGGGCGATATCAACCGGGTCCATCTGCTGGCGCGCGACTACCCGCATATCCAGCTGGGATGCGGCATGGACGATCAGGCGCTGGAGTTCTTTGCCTGGGGCGCGCCGTTCTGGGTGTGCGGCGGGTCGAACTTCCTGCCGGAAGAGCATGTGGCGCTCTACAACGCCTGTGTGATCGAAGGAGACTTCGCCAAAGGCCGCCGGATCATGAGCGCGATGATGCCTTTGATGCGGGTGCTGGAGCAGGGCGGCAAGTTCATTCAGACCATTAAACATGGCGTCACAATGAACGGCATTGAGGCGGGGGCAATGCGGGCTCCGCTGAAGGGGCTGAACAAGGATGACAAGCGGGCGCTGGAACAGGTGACGCGCGTGTTGAAGAAAACAATCGCTGATATCGTAGCTGAAAAGAAGATTGGGGGCTAAGGCATGGAATTGCTGACACAGGACGAATACAAATCCATCGCCGCAGACCTGACTCTGCCGACCGGAGCATTCATTGATGGCGCGTACCGCCCGGCGATCTCGGGCGAGACGTTCGAGACGGTGAACCCCGCCACCGGTGAGAAGCTGGCCGATATTGCCTCTTGTGGTGCTGCGGACGTTGATTTCGCGGTCGAGAAAGCGCGCGAAGCCTTTGACGATGGGCGGTGGTCTAAACTGCACCCATCGGACCGCAAGGACGTGTTGATCCGGCTCTGCAAGCTGATGACCCGCAACGCCCGCGAACTGGCGGTGATGGAGAGCATCGACAGCGGCAAGACCATCTATGACTGTGAAACCGTAGACGTGCCTGAAACGATCCACTGTCTGAAATGGCACGCGGAAGCGATCGACAAGATCTACGATCAGGTCTCACCTGCCAGTGACGACCACATCGCCATGGTCGTACGTGAGCCGATTGGCGTTGTGGGTCTGGTACTGCCGTGGAACTTCCCGCTGCTCATGCTGGCCTGGAAAATCGGACCGGCTCTGGCGGCGGGTTGCTCGGTCGTTGTGAAGCCCGCAGCCGAGACCACGCTGACTGCGCTGCGTCTGGCCGAACTCGCAATGGAGGCGGGTCTGCCGCGTGGCGTTCTCAACATCGTGCCCGGCGGCGGTGCCGCTGTGGGTGAGCCGATCGGACGGCATATGGATGTCGACATGGTCTCGTTCACCGGTTCGACCGTGACCGGCAAGCGGTTCCTGACCTACTCGGCTGAAAGCAACGCCAAAGAGGTCGTGCTTGAGATGGGCGGCAAAAACCCTGCCATCGTTATGGATGATGCCGAAAACCTGGATCGCGTGGCCGCGCATATCGTGAATGGTGCGTTCTGGAACATGGGCGAAAACTGCTCGGCCTCGTCGCGGCTGATCGTGCACAAGGATGTAAAGGCCGAGTTGCTGGAGCGCATCGCCCATCACACCAAACAGTGGAACATTGGCGACCCGCTGGACCCGGAAACCCGCATGGGCGCGCTGGTCAGCGAAGGGCACTTTAACAAAGTGTGTGGCTATCTGGATCAGGCCGAGAACGTGGTGATCGGAGGCAAGGCCGAAAAAGGGTTTGTCGAAGCTACCGTCGTCGAAGTCTCGGGCAATGACGCCACTTTGGCGCGCGAGGAGATCTTTGGCCCCGTCCTGTCGGTGATTGAGGTCTCAGGCTTCGATGAGGCCATCAAAATCGCCAATGATACGGAGTATGGCCTCTGCGCCTCGATCTTCACGGCCAACGCGAAACGCGCGATCCGGGGCGCGCGGGCGATCCGGGCTGGCACTGTCACGGTGAACAGCTTTGGCGAAGGGGATATCACCACGCCCTTTGGCGGCTACAAGCAGTCCGGCTTCGGCGGGCGCGACAACTCCGTCCATGCGCATGATCAGTACACCCAGTTGAAGACCATCTGGATTGATCTGGCCGATGATGCGGATGAGGCTGTCGATTGAGCGCATACTCAGCACGCAAACTGCCAACCCATCGCGGCCCTGCGGCCTGGAGCGCCATCCTCGGCGCCCAGCCGCTCGCGGTGGATTTGTACAAGGACCTGACGGCTGATGTCGTGGTCGTCGGCGCCGGCTTTGCCGGTTTGTCGGCGGCGCGGCGTCTGACGCAATTGGACCCCAAGGCTCGTGTGATCGTGCTTGAAGCAGGTCGCGTGGCCGAAGGGGCCGCAGGGCGAAACTCGGGCTTCATGATCGATCTGCCGCACGACCTGGCATCGGACGACTATGCCGGTGCGGGGGATGACAAGATCATGATCGCGCTCAATCGGCAGGCCATCGCATTCGCTCGGTCCGCAGTTGAGCAATACCAGATCAACCGCAATTTTTTCGACGAAGTGGGCAAGGTCAACGGAGCGTTTGGCGACACGGGCCATGCGCACAATGTCAGCTATGCGCGGCATTTGGAAACTCTGGGCGAGACCAGCGAGATGCTGGACCCCGCGCAGATGCACGAGCTCACCGGATCACGGCACTATCAATCGGGCCTGTTCACGCCTGGAACCGTCATGCTGCAACCGGCGGGCTATGTTCGGGGGTTGGCAGCAGGGCTGGCCGGGGACGGGGTCGCCATTTTCGAAAACTCGCCCGTTCTTGGGTTTGAAAAACGCGGCAGCGATTGGATGGTGCGGACTGCGAAAGGCACCGTAAGCACCGGCAAGATCATCCTGACGGTTAACGGCCATCTGGAAAGCTTCGGGATCGAGCGTGACCGGTTGATGCAGCTGTTTCTCTTTGCCTCCATGACGCCCGAGTTGGACGCCGATGCGCTGGCGCGTCTGGGCGGGCAGCCGCGCTGGGGCGTGACACCCTCGGACCCGATGGGAACGACCATGCGTAGGATCGACACCGGCCAGGGCGGCAATCGCATTGTCACCCGGACCTGTGCGGCGTTGCGTCCGGGCATGAGTGCAACCTCCCGCGATCTGGCGCGTGCCGCCAAAGTGATGCAGCGCAAGTTCGATCAGCGATTCCCGCAACTGGCCGGGCTGAGGATGGAGCATCAATGGGCCGGTCACCTGTGCCTCAGCCTCAATAGCGTCTCGGTCGCCCGAGAGATCGAGCCGGGCGTTTATTCCGGTTGCGTTCAGAACGGGCTGGGCACTGCGCGCGGGACCCTGACCGGGATCGTCGCAGCCGAGAGGGCCTGCGGCCACACTTCTGACATCACGGGCTTTTTCGAGGCCGAAGAGGCCCCCAAACGCCTGCCGCCCCAGCCATTCCGGGAAATCGGGGCGAATGCCGTGTTGCGATGGAAAGAAAGGCGTGCGCGGGATGAATGAGTACGGCGGGCTCAACCGAGTCTGCCTACACCGAGCGGCCTGAGATACGCACATTCTTTCGCCTGTTTTGCAAAAAAAAGGCCCGCCCTGAATGGTGGGCGGGCCAGTAGGGGAGTTGGTATCAGTAGGTCTGGTTCAACTCATCCGCTGCCGGAATTTCCCGTTCCCGACGCGCGATATAGTCCAGAAGCTCTTCGTTCTTGGCCTCGTCCAGTTTTGGTTCCTGATACTCGGCCAGCAGTTTCTTAGCGTGTTTGAGGGCGCGTTCCGTGATCTCAACGCTGCCTTCGGCCTGCCACTGCTCGATCGAGTTGTTGTCGAACAACTCGGGCATAAAGAACGCCGTCTGGAAGTTGTCCTGCGTGTGCGGATGGCCCAGATAGTGGCCGCCCGGTCCGACATCCGGAACGGCGGCCAGTGCCTGATCGAAGTCGCCCCATTTGGGACCTTCAGCCATTCGATAGGCCATGGCGCATTGCTCCGAGTCGACAATGAACTTGGCGACCGAGCAATGCATACCGGCCTCATTCCAGCCCGCCGAATGCCAGATGTAGTTCGCCCCGGCATGCAAAACTGCACTGAGCGTCGTGGCAGATTCGTAGCCAGCCTGTGCATCAAACGTTTTAGCCCCACCCAACGTGTTCGAGGTGCGCCAGGGAACATCATAGAACCGCGCCATCTGACCGATCATGAAATTCATCAGGCTGATCTCGGGCGTACCCGCCATCGGCGCGCCGGATTTCATCGACACGGTCGACAGATAGTGACCCCAGATCGCGGGCGCCCCTTTGCGGACCACCTGGGTATAGGCCAGCGCAGAAAGTGCCTCGGCCGTCAATTGCGCCACGGTGGCAGGCACAGAGGCAGGCGTGTTTGCACCGCCCAGAACGAAGGGCGAGCAGAGGACCGGCTGATTGCGGCGGCAGAAAGCACGCATCGCGCCCAGCATCGTCTCATCCCAGACCAGAGGGCTGTTGCCGTTGCAGTTGCCGGTGGTCACGGGGTGAGTGTCGATGAACTCATCCCCGAACAGAATCGCGCACATATCCATCACGTCCTCGGCATTCTTGGGCGAGGTGGTCATACCCATGAACATCTTGTCCGAGTATTTCATCGACGAGTAGGTAATGCGCAGGTGGCGCTGGCTGATCGGGTGATCATAAGGCTCGACGATATGGTGGGCCGAACTGTGCAGCGCGGGCATCATATGGCTGAGCTTGTGGAACATCGCCAGATCTTCCAGCAGCGGGTTGCGGCGCACATCGTCCAGATCGCGCAGGAAAGGTGCGCCTGTCATCGGCACAAAGACTGAATGCTTGCCACCTAGTTTGACGTTATTGGCCGGGTTGCGCGCGTGATAGGTGAACTGTGCCGGAATGGTCGAGATCAGCTCGCGCACCATGTTGCGGTCCAGATAGACCAATTCGCCGTCAACTTTGGCGCCAGCTTTCTTCCAGTCTTCCAGCGCGATCGGGTCGCGAAACTGAACGCCGACATTTTCCAGAATGTCCATGGCGGCATTGTCGATCATCTCGACCTGGCTGCCGTCCATCACCTCGCATTCGGGGATGGCGCGGGTCAGGCCGGGCAGCATCTCAAAGTTCGGGGCTGTGCGTTGTGCACGCCGCGCCGCGCGGCCTCCGGAACGTGATTGGGTTCGAATATTCAAAGGGCAATCCTCCATCTTGGAACCAAAATGACGGATTCGCGGCGCGCTGACCTCTCTGATAGCGATATGTGCTTGCAGGATGCGACACGCGAAAGCGCCGCCCTTTTGGGCGGCGCTTGGATTGTTTGTGTTTTGATTGGTTTATTCTGCGGCCTGTGGTGCCTCGGCGTGTTTGTCACGCT
>NZ_JBQFYA010000016.1:0-87033 GCF_056541245.1 Ruegeria sp. AI3 | reverse complement strand
GCGTCCCCGCCGCCTCAGCAGCGCCCCAGCGCCTCAGCAGCGCCGGTGAAGGGGGTTCTAAGGTTTACCCCACAAAGCCGCAAGTGGAAAATTACATATCGGCGCATTTTTTTGCGACTTCTAATTTATAAGTTTAAAATCAATGATTTAACTAATGCTTTCAAGCGCCAAGACAGCAGGATACAGGCACGTCATCCAAGGAACACCATAGCCCGACCAGAACCCCACAATGGCAAACCACAACATTTTGGGCCAAGTTAACCCACGGATACAATAAAGCCCGACTCGCGCCCGCGAGTCGAATCCGGTGACAGGCTTCAAAAACTCCGCTTTGCGCGTCGGTGTGGATCACTCTTTCCTCTACTTGCGCATTTCATTCGGATGCGGTCTGGTTCCCGAATGACAAGACACGATCCAATCTCGGCCCACCCATGACTGAAGGTCTTTCCTACCCACTGGTACGCACCGTCGGGCTCGACGGGGCTTTGGTGACATTTGCAGACAAGATGGATGAGGCCGCAAACCGCGCGGCCTTGGCGTTTCGGGCGCAGGTGGACAGCTTAGCGGCGCGCGGGATTATAGAGACATCAGCCTCTCTGGGATCTGCATATCTGCGCTTTGACCCTCAGGTGGTTTCACATCTCGAGATCACAAGTCACCTGAAGCAGATCCTGAACCAGCAGGACTGGTATAGTGCCCCTCTACCAAGCGGACGAAGAGTATGGCGGGTGCCGACCGTATATGGCACGGATCTTGCCCCACAGCTGGAGGATGCCGCGCGTGTTGCCGGGCTGGCCCCGGCCGAGGCTGTCCGGCGGCTCAGTCAGACACAAGTGCGGGTGCTGACCATCGGTTTTGCACCGGGGCAACCCTATCTCGGGCCGTTGGGACCCGAGTTCAATATACCGCGCCTGCAGGAGCTGACGCCCATGGTGCCCGAGGGAGCACTCGTCCTCGCGATCTCGCAATTTGTGCTGTTCTCCGGCCCGACTCCGACCGGATGGAGGCATGTTGGCCAAACGGCGTTCCGGTGCTTTCAGCCCGACAAGGATCAAGCGTTTACCCTGCGGCCCGGTGATGAGCTACAGTTCACCTCTGTCTCGCGTGAAGAACTTGAGACAATCCGCGCCAACAATGATGACGGCCTTGGTGGCGCAACCTGCCAGGAGATCGCCTGATGACTCTGTTGGTTCACCGAATTGGACCGGCTTGTACGGTTCAGGATCAGGGGCGCATCGGTTATTTGGATCAGGGCTTGTCACGTTCCGGGGCGGCGGATTTGCTGGCGCTGCATGAGGGCGCGGCGTTGCTTGGCCAAAGCCCCGATCTGTCCGCGCTGGAGATGGCAGGCATGGGCGGCACGTTCGAGGCGACGCAACGCACAAGGATCGCTCTGACTGGTGCGGCGATGCAGGCAAGTGTCGACGGATCACCGATCGTCTGGAACGCGTCCCATGTTCTTGAGCAAGGGCAAACGCTGACGATCGGTGCGACCATTCAGGGCAACTACGGCTATCTGCATTTGGAGGGCGGCATTGAGACCGAGCTGTTCCTCGGCTCGCGCGCGACGCATCTGACGGCAAAGATCGGTCGCGCCGTTGCGGTGGGTGATTTGTTGCCCGCCGGGAATACTGCGGGCGATGGCAGAATGAAGCTGTCCCCTTCGGGCCGGTTCAACGGCGGCACCCTTCGCGTCGTCGCCAGCTTTCAAACCGCGTTGTTCGATAATGAAACGCTGGATCGCTTTGCACAGACAGAGTTCACGCGTGGCGCGCGAGCCAACCGTATGGGGATGCAGCTGGAAAGCAACGGGCCGGGTTTTGCGGCCAAAGATCAGCTCAATATCGTGTCCGAGGTGATCACTCCCGGCGACATTCAGATGACTGGCACCGGCAACCCTTTCATTCTGCTGCCCGAATGCCAGACGACCGGAGGCTACCCCCGAATAGCGACCGTCTTACCCTGCGACATGTCCAAGGCTGCTCAGACCCCGGCGGGCGGGACGGTTCGGTTTGAATTCGTGACTCTGGAACAGGCTGTAGAGATTGATGCTGCGTTTCGAGCGGATCTTGCGCGCCTTCCGAGCCGTGTTGAGCCTCTGGTCCGCGACCCTCATGACATCCCGGACCTGTTGTCCTACCAATTGATCGGCGGAGTGATCTCTGCCACCGACTAAGGAGACTATCTGATGCCGCGCGTGGATCTGAACGCCGATATGGGCGAGAGCTTTGGCACCTGGAAGATGGGCGATGACGAAAGCCTGCTGAAGATCATTACATCCGCCAACATCGCCTGCGGGTTTCATGCAGGTGACTGGGACGTGATGGCTAAGACCATGACACTGGCCGCTGAGAATGATGTGGGCATCGGGGCACATCCCGGCTTTCCTGACCTACAGGGATTCGGGCGGCGCAATATGAAAGTGCCCCATGGCAGCCTGCGCAATCTGGTGCGCTATCAGCTGGGCGCGGCTTTGGGTATGGCCGCAGCCACTGGCACAAAGGTGCGGCATCTGAAACTGCACGGCGCTTTGGCCAATATGTGTTCGGTCGACCTCGACATGGCGCGCGCCTGTTACCAAGGTGCGCTGGATGTCGATCCTGATATCATCATCATGGTGCTGGCGGTCACCAAGCAGGAAGACGCCGTACGAGAGCTTGGCTGCAAATGGGTGGGCGAGATCTTCGCTGACCGGGCATACTATGACGATGGCACTTTGGTGGATCGCAGCCTGCCCGGCGCGGTGATCCACGACCCCGAGCTTGCAGGCCCACGCATCCTGAACATGGTGCGCGAAGGGGCCATCATCACCGAATCCGGCAAACGGCTGGAGACGTCCATCGACACGATCTGCCTGCATGGGGACGGCGCAACTGCCGTGCAGATCGCCCGGTCGGTCCGGGAAAACCTGATCGAGGGCGGGGTCGAGGTGACAAAGTTCACCCGATAGACATCAGCCCGTAATCCTGGGCCCATATCCTATGGCTGTTGCCTGAATTCGGTTGAGCGCATAGCATGCCCGCAAGTGCATGTTCTGAATACCGTATTTCTAGCAACGCTATTGGCTGGCCCCGCGCTCGCCGCCAGATGCCCGGCAAGGAGGCGTACATGTCTTTCGATCTGATGTCTTACACACCCCGAGGTGACAAAAAGAACTCGGACTTCTTTCACGAATACCTGCCAATGATCTACGAGCGCAGGACCAGCTCGGGTGTCGCGGATCAGGTCGGGCCGATGCGCGCGATCGTCATCCAGGTCGAATCCACGGCGCTGTTCGATACGATGGTCGAGCTTTATGTGATGACGCCCTACCGCCACTCGGCTAGCTATCTGGGGCAGACACACAAGTTCGCAGTCCTGCATTCGCATCCCGACTATCCAGCACTGATCCTGATGGCCCCGTTGAGCGACAGTTTCGAGGACTTCATACCCCGCATCAACCGGATGTACCCTCTGGCCCGCCCCACCCCACAAACGCGGTATGTGGGTGAGGTCTTTGCCGCCTGCGATCTGAAAGAGCTTAGCAAAACTCTGGAAGAGCAGAACATCCGGTTTGAATATGCAGGTGATACGGAAAACCCGTTCTACACACTGGATGGCTTTCGCTTTACCACGCCCTCGGATTTCACCTGCAACCGCGCGGGCTATTCCACCCTAGATTTCAACGACCCCGACAGTCTGGGCCTTGGTGACCGTGTACTGCTGAGCGATACTGAGAAAGCTCGGTTGCAAGAGGCCACAGCTTTTGGCACGGATTCGAATATTGCGCCGCTGATGCTGGGGATCGACCACCTCGCCACGCGGGTTCTGGCCGGAGAGCGCGAGGACGCGATCCTCGAGTTTCTGACGATGGTGCCCTATTATTTCTGGGGGGCGTACAACATCTTCGACATGAACTCGTCTACCAATGTGAATCGCAACGCCAATGTGGATGACGACAAGAAATCCCCGGCCAAGGTGTTTACGGCAAACAACACGCCGTCCTTCGTGAACTCATTTGCCAAACTGCCAATGCCGACCGAGGATTTCGTGCGCAACTTCGGCCGCCGCCTGCATCACATGGCGGTCGAGATTCAGGATGGCGACCACAGCGCGGGCGAAAAGAACGTGGATTTCGTCGTCAATACGCTCAAAGACAAGGGTGTTCCGTTCCTCGCCCATGTGGTGGGGGAATGCAAAGACGATCCCAACCTGAAACAGATCTTCTCGAAACACTCAAAGAATACGCTGCTGATCACCGAATACATCGAACGGTGCCACCAGTACGACGGGTTCTTCACCAAAGACAACGTCGCCGCGCTGACAGCCGCCGCCGGGCAGGATGAGCAGTACGAACACGGCCATGTCTTCGATTGACCGTAGCGCATAAAAAAGGGCTGCGAAAAACCGCAGCCCAGACCCATCAGGAGAGTATATGTCGGGTCTTATGATGGCCCGATCATGAAACAGGTGACATTGCGCGCCTGAAGGCGGCGGCATGCCAGATCGGCCTGTTCACGGGTCATGCCCTGGAACGTGGCCTCGAACCCTTTAGAGCTTTGATTGACCTTGCGCAGCGTGCCGTCTAGCGCTGTCATCTCGGAAAGGGCAGTTTTCAGCAGCACCTTCTCGGCCTCATAGCGCGTGGTGTAGCGGCCAACATTCACGCCCCACAGATGCCCGCCCGAGGTGGACAGCCGCGTGACGACCTCTTGTTCCGGCTCCGGTTGCTCGGCCGGTTGGGTCGAGGCCAGCACCAGATTGTCGGGCCGCAAGGCCGGACGTGTATCCGAGCTTTCGACCGGAGGCGCCGTCGGCGCGATATCCGCCTGTGCAATGGCCGCAGCGATCCCGTCCTTGATGCGGTCGCGGTTTTCATCGGCGGCGTCAACAACAGCACTGGCCACCTGAACCGACGCGGATGGACGCATCGCCGGGCGCAGGCTGGTCTTGGGTGCGCCGGTCAAACGGGCAACCTGCGTGCCGCCCAAACCGGCATTGCCCGCATAAGCCGGGCGCGCAGGGCGGCGGATCGGGGCGCGCGACGGGGCGCGGCGGAAACCAAGATCCAGCAGCTCAGCCACTTTGGCGTTCCGAGAAGCACCCGATTTGCCGCCAAAGACCGTTGCGATGATGCGCTCGTCCTTGCGCTTGGCCGAGGCCACAAGGTTGAACCCGGCCGCGCGGGTATAGCCCGTCTTGATCCCGTCTGCGCCTTTATACGCGGCCAACAGGCGGCGGTTCGTGTTGGGAACCGTCTTGATCCCGGCATTTGTCGATTGGCGCGAGAACAGGTTGTAATACTGCGGGTAGTCATAGAGCAGATGCCGCCCCAGCGTGGTCATGTCACGCGCGGTCGACATATGCCCCGATTCCGTCAGGCCATGCGCGTTCTTAAAGGTTGTGCGGCTCATCCCCATCGCCTTGGCGGTACGCGTCATGCGGCGGGCAAAGGCGGCCTCGGACCCGCTGATCGCAATCCCGATAGCCGTTGCGGCATCATTGGCCGATTTCACCGCCGCCGCGCGGATCAGGTAGCGGAACGCAATCGTCTGTCCCGAACGCAGGCCCAGCTTCGACGGCGGTTCAGCCGCTGCCGCCCGCGTAATGCGAACCTGCGTATCCAGCGTGATCTCTCCGTTCCGTACCGCTTCGAACGCGATATAAAGGGTCATCATCTTTGTCAGTGAGGCCGGGTGCAAGCGGGTATCAGCGTTGCGCGAGTGCAAAACCTCGCCCGTTCGCGCGTCGATCACCATCGCCGCGTAGGGCGCGGCCAAGGCTTTAGGCGGCGCGAAAGAAAGCACCAACATAAACGCTGTGAGGAATACGCCCATCCGGGCCGGGACTGTCCACCGACTCTGCACGATCTTTGCCTCTGTCTGCCTCGTTCCGCCGGGTTTTCCCGGTCGGATGAAATTTATTGATTATCGCTAAGGCTAACACAGGACCCCGGCAAAATAAACCAAAAGCTGGGGTTTTCCCGGCATCATGAGGGGCACGAACACCTTCTATATATAGGCGAAGCCCCTATACCGACCCACCAGATGAGCGATGATGACGGGAACAAGGCAAAGGTTGCGCGGTTTTTTCCGGAACTGCGGCCGAACGGCAACATCAGCCTAGGGCGCGCACCAGATCCGAAAGTCCGCCTAGATCCGAAAGCTCTCGGAATCGGGGATGGTCAGAGGGTGTTTCGGCGTGCTCGACCTCCCACACCAGCCCATGCGGGACATGAACGCCCCAGCACCCGGCGGCAATCGGCGCCACCACATCCGACCGCATTGAGTTGCCCACCATCATCGCGCTCAAAGGCCCCTCGCCATGCTGCTCAAAAATCGTCCGATAGGTCTCGGCTGTCTTTTCCGAGACGATCTCGACCCCGTCGAACAAATCCCCCAACCCCGATTGCGCCAGCTTACGCTCCTGATCAATCAGGTCGCCCTTGGTGATCAGAATAACGCGATGGTTCTCGGCCACGCCCTCGACCGCCTCGCGCGCATGGGGTAGAAGTTCGATGGGATGGGCCAGCATCTCTTGCCCCGCGTCGATCAACTGACGGATGACCGAGGCTGGAACCCGGTCTTCGGTCACATCAATCGCCGTTTCGATCATCGACAGGACAAAGCCTTTGATTCCATAGCCATAGTGCTGGATGTTCCGCTTTTCGGCGGCCAAAAGACGTTCCATAAGGTGGTCGCGTTCGGCGTGGTCTGCCAGCAATTGGGCGAAATGAGCCTGTGTCAGTTGGAAAAAACGCTCGTTATGCCACAGCGTGTCATCCGCATCGAAGGCGATTGTGGTCAGTTTACTGTCCATTCCGAAAGGGTCCGCTGCCTCTTTATTCTGACGGCGTCAACGTTATATAAGCCCTCAGATAAACCCAATGCCTGAATCGGACAGTTGCGCGCGATGCTGGAAAACCCCTGGATGATGTCTGACAAATCAGATGACGACGGCGACTCGTCCGTCCTGCTGCAGACGCGACCCAAAACCAAGCGCCCTCCACTGTATAAAGTGCTTTTACTGAACGATGACTACACCCCGATGGAGTTTGTCGTTCACGTGTTGGAGCGCTTTTTCGGCATGACCCACGCGCAGGCGTTCGAGATCATGCTGACCGTGCATAAAAAGGGCGTCGCGGTAGTTGGTGTGTTCAGCCACGAGATTGCCGAGACCAAAGTGGGCCAGGTGATGGATTTCGCACGTCGGCATCAGCATCCGCTGCAATGCACGATGGAACGCGAAGAATAACGCAGGCCGGGCCGCCCGGAATTAAACATGTCCCCTCGTCTTGATCTTGCCCTGAACAGCGGTTTGACCCTGTCGCAACCGCTGGTGGTGATCGGCCCGTCCCCCGAAGAGGATCTGTCAGCCTTGCCGCGCGAGGCTCAGGTGATTCAGCCGTTCAAACCTTACCACGATCATTTCGCTGGTCAGGGCTTTGCCACCAAACCGAAGCTTGACGCCGCTTGCAGCGATGCGCTGGTGTTCTTGCCGCGTGCCAAGGCGCTGGCCCGATCGCTGATCCAACAAGCGTGCAGCCATGCGAGCGGGACAATCGTGGTTGATGGCGCCAAAACCAACGGTGTCGACAGCATTCTAAAAGACATCCGCAAGCGTGTTGCCATCGAAGGCCCTATTTCCAAGGCCCATGGCAAGATCTTCTGGTTTCAGGCCGACGCCGAAGCCTTTACCGATTGGGCAGCACCCGAGAAGCAAAGCGTGGATGGTTACGTGACCGCTCCGGGTGTGTTTTCTGCCGATGGGATCGACCCGGCCTCGGCCCTTCTGGCACAGTCCTTGCCGGACAAGATTGGCCCCCGCGTGGCTGATTTGGGCGCAGGTTGGGGGTATCTGTCGGCGGGTCTGCTGCAGAGTGACCGCCTCAAAGCCCTTCATCTGGTTGAGGCGGATCACGCCGCGCTGACATGCGCGCAAGCAAACGTCCCCGATGCGCGTGCTCAGTTTCACTGGGCGGATGCGGTGACCTGGACCGCACCCGAGCCGATCGACACCGTCATCATGAACCCGCCCTTTCATACCTCGCGCAGTGCCGACCCGGCGCTGGGGCAAGGCTTCATCAAGTCCGCCGCGAAGAACCTGACCCGCAACGGCACCCTGTGGATGGTTGCCAACCGCCACCTGCCCTATGAGGCAACACTGGCCGAATCCTTCGCCCAAGTTCAGGAAGTAGCCGGCGACAATCGGTTCAAGGTGTTTCAAGCCTCTCGCCCCCGGGCCTAAGCCCGGCTAACCTGCCCCAAATCAGGAGGATTCGGATGTCCTTTTCCATAGCTGGCAAGACAGCGATTGTAACCGGCGGGGCCAACGGGATTGGGTTGGCCATCGGGCGGCATTTTGCAGATGCCGGGGCCAATGTCGTCTTTGCAGATATGGATGAAAAACGGCTGGCCGAGGAATTGGGTGAGCAGGCCGACGATAGCAACATCCGCTATTTCGCCGGTGATTTGCGCGAAAAGCTGACCATCGCCAACCTGCTTTCGGCCACGCTGGATGCGTTCGATCAGGTCGACATTCTGATCAACGGCGCGCGTCAGGTGATCCCGTCTGACCCGCTGGACCCCGATGACGACTCGGTCCGGACCTTGCTGAACCAGAACCTGATGCCCGCCTTGCGCCTCAGCCAATTGGTAGCCAAGCGGATGATCAAACAATCCGGCGAGGATGAGGAAAACCCGGCGGGCTCCATCATCAACCTGTCCTCGATCGCAGCGCGGCGCACCCATCCGGACCTGATGGCCTATTCCGTCTCGACCGCAGCTTTGGATCAAATGACCCGCTCGCTGGCGGTTGCACTGGCCCCCAATCGTATCCGCGTGAACTCGATAGCGCTGGGGTCGGTGATGAGCGCATCGCTGCAATCGACGCTGAAAGAAAACCGCGATTTCCGCGACGACATCGAGAAACACACCCCTCTGGCCCGGATCGCGGCCCCGACCGAGCTGACGGAAACAGCGCAGTTTCTGGCCTCGGACGCAGCAGGGTTTATCACTGGCCAGATCCTAACAATTGACGGCGGCCGCACCTTGCTAGACCCCGTTGCAGCCCCGGCGCATTGACCATGTTTGATACCGAAAAGACCACCGCCTCAGCCTGGTTCCGCCAATTGCGCGACGATATCGTTGCTGCTTTTGAAGCGCTGGAGGACAGCCACGACACCGGTCCGTTTGCTGACGCAACTCCCGGTCGTTTCGAAGTAAAAGAAACCAAACGCCAGTCCGAGGACGGCTCGGACGCGGGCGGCGGGCTGATGTCTGTGATGCGGAGCGGGCGCGTGTTCGAAAAGGTCGGCGTCAATGTCTCGACCGTCTACGGCACGTTGGGCGAACGCGCACAACAGGCCATGGCGGCACGAAAGGGCATCCCCGGCATGACCGAGGACCCTCGGTTCTGGGCCTCCGGCATTTCTCTGGTCGCCCACATGCAAAACCCACATGCCCCCGCCGTTCACATGAACACGCGCATGTTCTGGACACCACATGCCTGGTGGTTCGGCGGCGGGTCAGACCTGAACCCTTGCATCGAATATGACGACGATACCGCCCACTTCCACGCGACCCAGAAGGCGCATCTGGACCCGCACGGACCAAGCCACTATCCGCGCCTTAAGGACTGGGCGGATGAGTATTTCTACATCCCCCACCGCAAACGCGCGCGCGGTGTTGGTGGTATCTTCATGGATGACTACTGCACCGATGACTGGCAGGCGGATTTCGCCCTGACGCAGGACATCGGAAAAGCCTTTCTGCCCGCGTTCCTGCCGTTGGTCGAAAAACGCCGGGTCCAGAGCTTTTCAGACGCGGACAAAGACACTCAGCTGGTGCATCGGGGCCTCTATGCCGAGTATAATCTTGTGTATGACCGCGGCACCAAGTTCGGGCTTGAGACAGGCCACGATCCGGATGCGGTGCTGATGAGCTTGCCGCCCATGGCGAAATGGGTCTGAGGCTTAGAACCCAAAATCCATGAAGTTGTCAAAGCAATAGGCTTGCGCAGAGGTCGCCGACATATTCTCTCCGACCTTTCTGACCGTGATCGAATAGCCTGGATCGGTATCTGCGCCCGGAGGCGGCGTCAGCGAAAATTGCACAGTGCGCACGCCCGGCTCATAGGCTCGGTAGATATAAATTCGCGTTGGGCCGGGTACGCCCAGCGTACGTATCGCGAAATCGCCGATCCCGCACCAGTAGTTCACTGGCGCCGATGATCCGATGGCCTTGACCTCATAGATGCCACCCTCCAACGGCGTTATCTGGGTCCGGTTTTGTGGCCCCACACGAACACCGAAGCCGACAGCCTGTGCAAGTTGGGGTGCGAAAACAAAGGCTGAGACCGCAATGAGCTTGGCAACACGCATCATCTTAACATCCTGAAATAAACTCTGTCCCATGAGAGTAACACAATTGGAGGTTGGGTCGAGAGGGGGTCGGCAACAGACCGCAAACACATCAAAATACCTATATGCAACTGACGAGTCGACGCATATCATCATGATATTTATTGCAAGTCTGGTGTCCCTGTGAGCCAAACATTTCCAAAGGACTGGTTTGATCTCTCGCCTGAGAAATACGCCGATTTCGGGGCAATGTTCTACTTGGCGGGCCTGACCCCAACGCATCAGAGACGCAGTTTGGCGCAGGTTCTCTATGCCTTTGAAACGCCGTTGCGGCTGGGGCAGTATCACATCTTCCGCCAGAACGGCTTTCCCCGAGGGTTCGTAACCTTTGCCGGCCTCAGCCGTGAGGCTGAAAATAGATATGCCATTCAGGAAAAGCCCCTGAAGGATGCGGATTTCACTAGCGGGTCCTCGTTCTGGATCGTCGATCTGGTTGCGCCGTTCGGGCAGACGAATGAAATTGTCGACATTCTCAAGGCAGAAATACCACACCCCCGCGTCCGAACGAACCGTCTGGTTGGTGACATGGGCCAGAACCGGATCGTAGAATGGGGCCGTGATGCCGCGGGCGAGGTCCATATGAAGCTCTATCGTAAGAAGGATTTCAAACGCCTGCTGGAACAAGGCGAGGGCTAGCATGGTCTCGGTTCCGGTCACGGGTGATTTGACAGGAGATGTCACTGGCTCACCGCCAAACGTTGCCACCGGGCAGGTCATTCTTGGCACTACCCCGGGAACGTTTGATGTCGACAATTGGGCAATCGCGACCCCTCCGGCCAATGGGACAGCTACGATAGACGCGGATACCGGCGAATGGACCTATACGGTCGATCCCACGTTCTTTGACAGCCTCGACTTTAACCAGATTGCGACCGACACGTTCGTCATTCAGGGGTCCGATGGGATTTTCGTTGGTCAGGCGACCATCACCATTTCCATTCAGGGCGTCTGCTTCACCGCCGGAACGTTGATCGAAACCGGAACCGGACCAGACCTCGTCGAGGCCCTGACAGTCGGCGATCTGGTCCAGACCAAAGATCACGGGCTGCAGCCTATTCGGTGGATTGAAGCCAGCCCGATCCCACCCGAGCGATTGCGTCGTGACCCTGATCTGCGGCCCGTGCGTATCCTGCGCGGCAGCCTTGGGCCCGACATACCCTCGCGCGATCTTCTGGTGTCGCAGCAACATCGCGTCCTGATTCAAGGACCGAAAGTCGAGCTGCTGTTTGGCGCCGCCGAGGTTCTGGTCGCCGCAAAACACCTGTGTTCATGGCCGGGTATCTTCGTCGACACCTCAGACCAGCCGGTCGAATACCTGCATATCCTGCTGGATCAGCATGAGATTCTGACCGCCGAAGGCGCATTGGCAGAGAGCCTGTTTCTGGGCGACGAAGCGTTGCATTCCCTGTCCTCGGACGGGCTGCAGGAGCTGGCCTCGATCTTTCCCGATCGCACCCCGGATAAATCCACCGGCTTCGGACGCGCTGCTCGTATGATCCTGCGCGAGCATGAGGCCCGTGCCTTGGCCTGACTCTAACCTGTCGGGCCGATCCGCCCGCCCACATCCTGCGGCGCCAATGCAACCGTCTTGATCACCGCATAGCATCGCACGCCCGGTTGCAAACCAAGCCCCGCGACGGAACGGCGGGTGATCCGCGCCAGAACGATACCTGCCGAAGTATCCATCGAGATAATCGCACCCGGCCCGTCCCCGGCGCGGATCGTCTCGACCGTGCCCGCCAGAACGTTCAAGGCCGACAGCCCCGCAGGGGGTTGGTTGGACAAGATCACCTCTTGCGCGGGGATACGAATGCGAAGCTCTGCGCCGATCTGATGCGGGATACGCGGCAAAAACAGAGACTCTCCACCCGCGTCCAACTCGGTCAAACCGTCCTCGTGATGCGCCCGCACACGCACCTGCAGCACCGCGCCAACCGCGCGCACACCTGCAGGTGTCACGGACGGATCGGCCAGCACTTCAGAGGCTGGGCCATGGCGCGCCACCTTGCCATCCTGCAGTGCAACAACCGAGGTCGCCAAACGTGCGACCTCGGCCGCGGAATGCGTGACATAGAGAATTGGAACTGAGACCTCATCCCGAAGACGCTCAAAGTAAGGCAGGATTTCGGCCTTGCGGCCTTCGTCCAACGCAGCCAGAGGTTCGTCGGCCAGAATTAGGCGTGGGCTGGCTAGCAAGGCGCGTCCGATCGCGACCCGCTGCTTCTCCCCCCCGGACAAACCAGCCGGACGGCGGTCGAGCAGATGACCGATGCCTAGCATCTCAATCACTTTGTCTGGGTCTTCACGATTTGCAGACCGAGGTGCAAACCAGCGCCCGAAAGACAGGTTCTGTCGCACGGTCAGGTGAGGGAACAGACGTCCTTCCTGAAAGATATAGCCGAGCCTGCGTTTGTGCGGCGGCAGCCAAAGCTTGGTGTCCGTGTCGAAAAGGACCCAATCGTCCACGGCGACGCGCCCGGCCTCGGGTCGCAACAGACCCGCCACGGCATTCACCACCGTAGTCTTGCCCGACCCCGAACGCCCGAATAGAACCGTCACTCCAGGCGGAGCCTCAAAGCTGAGGTCCAGATCCAGCCCCGCAAGGCTGTGGCGCAGACGAACAGACAGGCTCATGACCCGGCCACCCGCGCCGCCGCACGGCGCCCGACGTATTCTGACAACAATAACGCCCCCATCGCGATGATGATCGAGATGACGACCAACCGGGTCGCCGCTGCCTCGCCCCCCGGCACCTGCAGGAAGGCGTAGACGGCTGATGGCAGTGTTTGAGTCTGGCCCGGAATGTTCGAGACAAAGGTGATTGTAGCCCCGAATTCGCCCATCGCCTTGGCAAAGGCCAGAATGGCACCCGCGATGACCCCCGGCAGGATCATCGGCAATGTCACCGTCGCAAACACCCAAGGGCGCGAGGCTCCCAGCGTAGCCCCAGCCTGTTCAAGCCGAGGGTCAACGGCCTCGATTGACAGACGGATGGCTCGCACCATCAAAGGGAACGCCATAATCCCAGCCGCCATTGCAGCACCGGTCCATCGAAAGGCAACAACGATCCCGAACTCGGCCAATATGCGCCCGATAGGACCCTGAATGCCGAAAGTCAGCAGCAGAAGGTAGCCGGTGACCACAGGTGGTAGGATCAGGGGCAAATGCACCAGACCATTCAGCACCTGCCGCCCCGGAAAGCGCCAGCGCGCCAAAGCATAAGCTACGAATATCCCAAAGGGCAAAGTCGCCAGCGTTGCCCAGAACGACACACGCAGGGACAATTTCAACGCCTCAATCTCGGCAGGGCCCAACCAATCCATAAGGCTCACCGTTCAGGCAGAGAGAACCCCTGCCCCTTGAACACATCTGACGCGAGTTCGCTCTGGAGAAAGGTCAGAAAATCCTGCGCCTCTGGCTTGGCAAAGGACGTCTCGGCGACCGGGTAAATGATAGGCGGGTGACTGTCCTCTGGGAAGCTGCCAACAATACTAACCCGCGCGTCAGCCTGAGCGTCCGTCCGGTAGACAATGCCCATCGGTGCCGCCCCGGTCGCGACCAAAGCCAGTGCCGCTCGCACATTGTCGGTTTGCGCGACCTGACGCTGCACCGCGTCCCACAGGCCAAGACCCTGCAACGCAGCCTTTCCGTAGATTCCTGCGGGGACGGCATCGAACAATGCCATGGCAAGAAACCCGCCTTCAAGCTGTTCGGACAGATCATAGGTCGCCGAGACCTCGCCAATATGCGTCTGGGGTGCGGCTCCGATCAGAACCATCCCATTGCCCAAGAGGGCGACTCGGGTTTCGGGTTTGATCACGCCATCCTGCTGCAACACATCCATCCAATCCTCATTCGCGGAAATGAACAGGTCAGCCGGAGCGCCTTGCTGCAACTGACGCGCAAGAACCGAGGACGCGGCATATGAAATCGTGACATCGTTGCCGGTTTCGCGCTGATACGCGGTCGAAACCTCGTCCAAAGCAGTCTTCAGACTGGCCGCCGCAAACACCAAAATCCCATCTGCCCCGGCCCGAAGCGGAGCCAGCAAAAACGCGCCAAGCGCCAGCGCTGCCACAAGAAAACGGCAAGGGGAGTGTCGGGCCATGTCCTCTCCGGCCTGAGGGGTTTCGGTCCCTTCTGGGGATATCGGAGGCAACAGGCCCCGCGCAAGCGCCTTTCCGACTTTGCCTTCAATCGGGTGTGCAGTGATGCCTTTGGCGGTACAGACAGCCATAGCTGACGCGCCACCCGAAGAAAGGTAAGAAATTCGCGCAAACCCTCTTGCACCCGCCCTCAGGCTTGGCTACATGCACCGTCACGGGTGATTAGCTCAGTTGGTAGAGCGCTTCGTTTACACCGAAGATGTCGGGAGTTCGAGTCTCTCATCACCCACCATCCTTTCCCCACAAAGTATCAAGTTCTTACGCGACTAGCACCTATTGTTGTACTGCGCATGAAACGATGTCGGCTGGGCCTCCGCTTCTGTTATACGGAAAAGATGTCCACGATACAGGAGCTTTGGGCGACGGCAAAATTCGTAAACGAACTATCAGCAATTGGCAGACGACTTTGCGGAAGGGCGTTCGATCTCGACCCAAATCGTTACTAGAGCGTTCTGATGCGGCGAACTGGCCGCGAGAGACTGAGTTGCGCGCGAAGGAGTTTCGTCCCTGGAGTCAAGCAAAGCGGTTTTTTTTGGCTTCGGCGCGGCATTTGACACATTAGGCTCAGAGTGGTCATTCGATCCGGTCTTACGAACGGCTGCCTTGCGGGAAAAGCTGCCGTAACCTGACTGGTTGATGATGATCGATCTCAGCCTAAAGTAGGCTTTCATTTTTCACTGCTCCAAGACTCTACGTATTAGTTTGCTCTGCGTTGTTCCGACTGATTAGGCCTAGGCCCTCCCATTTTTGACATCATGGCCTTCGCATAGTCGCGTTTTGCCTGCGCAGGGTCCTCGAAGCGAGCATGCACGACGCAAAAGAAAAGGGCACCGTCATCTAGACCGTTGCGAGGCGTAAACCAATCAAACGGGTCGGTTGGCTTTACCGATGCAAATTGGTTGGTTGATGGCGCGGCGGGTACAATATTGGCTTCATTGTCTGTGATATCGTCAAGCAGTGTCGGACGTGCCGTGCCAGTATCCGGTGTGAGGATACCCATGATCTGCTCGCGACCAGCCGGAACAAAACGCCCGCTTTCCTCGATTGGAAACCGGATCGGCTGCCCTGCATAAACATCCCGCTGCACTTCGCTGTTCCGGACAACAATAGTTCCATTAACCAGCACATACGGAATGCCTTCTGACGGCAGACCTTGCTGACCAAGAGTATAGTTCGCCTTTTCGGTCACAGTCTCCGGATCAAAAATCGTTATATCCGCGACCATGCCTTCTTGCATACGCCCACGCACCTGCATTGCGCGCAACCCTGTGTCACCTAGCCGCTTCGCATGTATGTAACTCAACTGAGTGAGTGTGAGCATCAGCGGTACATTCGCTTCGCGAGCCAGTCTCAAGACAAGCGCGTGACTGCCTGCGGACCGAGGGTGCCCGGCATAGTCTTCGTAGGGGGCATCCCAACTCATCAAGTTGCCCTCGATATCCAACCCGGCCATACCGTCGCCCGAGATGCCATAGCCCACGATGGTGATCCAATCATTCAACCATTGCTCTCTTGGCGGGCTGAAAACAATGGCCGTCCGTCCCGGTTCATTCTCGGCGAAGCTCAAGAATTCGTCTTTGGTTACGAAGCGATCAAGCTGGGGGTCAAAGATAGTGTCTTCGTATTTGTACCCCATCGACCCTTCCCAGTTTTCGGGGGCGATGATCGAAGCGCCGTAGTTTCCCGATCCGGCGGTCCAAGGATAGTAGCTGGACCAGACGTTGTAGCCTTGGTCGCGGGCCATCTGGAGCTTTTCCTGATTTTCCCACCACCCATAATCATTGTCGTGGTGAATGTGCAGCGGCGCGTCGAGCACCATCGCATTGACCAGGATTTCGTTAACGCCGGTCTGTGTTTCGGTGGGCGTCGAAGCACTGGGATGAAACCGGTGGTGCACCGAAGTTAGACGGCCATAGCGCGCTGCGGCCCGCTGTGCCTCGAACATCTCATAGGTTGTGATGCCTTCGCGGGCGTAGCCGATGGTCGATCCCACGCCGAGTGCTCCGAGACGAAGCCCCTCATCCAGTTGGGCGGTGATTTCGTTCATCTGCTCGCGGTTGCTTGGAACCGACGACCACCCCTCGACACCGTCTTCCACGGATTGTGCCCGAAGTGCGAAAAAGTTCCGGAAGTCTATATCCCCACCTTCCAGCACAAGGCCGTCATGCACCCGCATCCGTGCGAATTCTTGTCCAACGACTGTGCCGTAGTTCGCCTGCGTCACGCCTTGGCGCGCAGCGTACCATTCGTCGATATTCGCGGCTCCGACCTCAAAATCCATTTGAGTAGTAACACCATCGCGAAGGTTGACCTTGATACCCCAAGGATCCAGCCCGTGTTGTTCAAGGTCGCTAAACCCGGGGGCCACAACATACCCTGTCGCGTCGATGGCTTCGCTGCCGTCAATATCTTCGTCGGTAATCGCAGTGATCCAGCCATTGCTTATTCCAACGTTGGCGATCTGATCGAACCCGGTTTCCGGATCCATTACCCGACCGTTGAGGATCACCACGTCGTAAGTTTGCGCGACGCAGAAAGTGGAAAACACGGACAACGTGCCAGCCAGAAACAGGGTACGCATGGATAGATCCTCCCTTTGATCAGCAGAATTGCATGTTTCGACGCTTTTGACGTCTGCTTTCGCCCCACATCAGAAAACGATCCGGGTTCGCAGGCCGAACAGCGTAATGCTATCCTGACCTGGGTTCAGTAGCGGGTTTGAAATGTACTGCAGGGACGGCGTGATCTGCAGCCCGGGTGAGATTGAAAACCGGTAGAAGGCTTCGAGCGTAAACTGGTCGCCATCTATGCCTCGGGCCTCGGCCCAGTTCAGGCCCAGACCGGCCAGATCGGTATTGCGACCATAGTAGCCCACACCGGCAGAAACCGATCGGTCATACAGCGCTGCGGTCCCTTTTGAGGCCCCTGCCCGAAAGAACGGCATCCACTTATTGTCAACAAACCATGCGGCAGAAAACGCAGCGCCGTAGTCTTCCGCCCGGCTGCCATCTTCGGCCGCATCCGCATGCCAGAGGGTCAGATGGAGATTGTCGAAATAAATGCGATCAAAGCCGGATGTGTACCCAAGTTCGAGTGATTTGAAGAGATTGCCATCGCTGAACACATCAAAGTTTGGATCAGACGGATCGGCATTTGCGTCTGCAACGCTCGCTACAGCGTAGAAATTTCCGCTCAGCTTGATCCCACCGGCAATACCAAGACCAGGGTTGGGTGCGTTGAGTGTCGGGTTGGTGTTGAAGGACAGGTTTTGGAAACCACTATAGGGGCTTACCAACCCATAGATATCTACAAAGTCCGTTACATCAATCTGACCGAATTGCAGCGTCCACGAACCGTTTTCGGCCCTTTGGGTCCAGAACAGATTGGTCAACAGCAGACCGCTATCGTTGAAGGCTGTCCCGGTGATCGAAAGCGCTCCGCCATCCAGCCCAAGGAACTGCGGGGCGACATCGGAATAGCTATGCCGGTCTTCGATCTTGAATGTGAGAGACCCCCGTTCAGTCGCCTGCCAACTCCCGTAGAAACGTGCAATTCCGCTGGCCGCTTCGCCGGTTCCCAGATCAGCATTCGTGGTTTGGCCCAGCGCCAAGTAATCAATATTGAACCGAAACCCACCCTCAGCCAGCCGGTCTTTCCACCCAAACCAACCCGGTGCGATGTTACGTGGAAAATCGGAACGGTATTGTGGGTCGGTCAGCCCATCTCCGGGGATAAGATCAGCTTCGACCGACGAAGGCCCGGACAGTCCTTGCGCCGAGGCAGCGCCAGCGACAGCAATACTCAGTGTAGCGGCCAGAAGTCTTATCATTCAGACGCCCTTGCCCCACCGGTCTTGCGATTGCCCGCCGCGCGGATGCGATCAGCGGCGCGTTGCTTCCATTCCAGCCTGTCCGCCTTGGTTTCGAGCGTTTCGACACGTTCTGTTTCCAACTGGAAAGTCGCGTTCATTGGCATCTGGCCATCCACAACCATCATATTCTGAACAGACGGATCGATGGTCAGCATGCCCGTCAGCCGAACGGGTTCATGAAAATAGCTGGGCGCCCAGTCCCCGTTCAACCGCACACGGATCATCTGGTTGGGCGGAGGGGGAGGCATGTGACTGCACATCCCGCGTTCCGGAACCAAATACGCCACAGCCCGACCGTCCGGATCATTCGGAGCAGGAATGGCGAAACCAGCCAGTGTGATTGTTTGACCATCGAATTGCGGATTTCCGTTTGTCCCCGCCTTTCTCCGACGTTCCATCACAACTTCGCGCTGATCGAGCAGCCAGTCGATATCAATTCCATCAGCAGCCAAGGCATCCTCAGTCTCGGTCAAAAGTACTTGCCACTTTTGCCGCTCTTCTTCGCTGCCACCATCCTGCTGCAGCCTGCCGCGCAATCGAACGACGTAAAGAACATCGTCGAATTGTTCAGGGCTGAGCTCGCGATAGGGGTCTTCGAAGACCTGCGCAGATGGGTCTGGCAGGTCGGCCCAATCTAATGCGGTTTCAGGCGCCGCCAGCGCAGAATGCCCACACCAAAATAACCCTGCGAATACTACCCAGCGAAACCAATGGTGCATAAATACTCTCCGACTGTTTAGACAGGTCAATCCAGTGTGTTTTTATAGATGACGCCGTCCTTCATGATCAGTCGGATCGTATCTGGACTTTCTGGCCTCGGATCGGCACCGAACCACTGATCACCTGTGCCAACAACCGAGAAGTCTTCAAGTGGATTACCGTCGATTAGCAGGATATCCGCATAAGCTCCTTCTTCGATCACACCCAGTTTGCCTTCCGGATAGGGGTTCATGAAATCACCGCTAAGTGCCGCGATCTCGCCACCTACCGAAGTTAGGGTTACCATCGACGCATAGGGGCCGAAGAAATGGTTATTCAGATGTTTCTCGTAGGCGATCTGGATGTTGCACGCTTCGACCGAGCCGACGCAATCGGTTTGGAAACCGCGCGGCGCCGGGCATTCCTTCATACTTGGAATGTAGGCTTCGAAGGTCGCCGAGGCCGATTTGGCCTTCCTCAAACTGTTGGGGTTGTTTTTCACGGAAGGAACATCAAGTAGGCCTGGATCAAATGCTGTGATGTTCGTCGTGATGTACGCTCCTTTTTCTTTCATCAAAGCAGAAATCTCGCAGTCAAAGTGAAATCCGTGTTCAATGGTTCTGACCCCTGCATTCAGGGCATTGATGATCGCTTCTTTGCGGTAGGAATGTGCCATGACATAGGTGCCGTACTCGTTGGCAACCTGAACAGCGGCCTCGATCTCTTCTTTCGAACCGGCGAGCAACTGCCATGGATCGAATGCCGAAATCACCCCACCTGATTGCATGAACTTCAATTGCGTGGCACCCATGCGCAGGTTGTTGCGGCCATACATGTAAATTTCGTCAACACCGTTGACCTGTTGGGCCATATTCAGAGTCCCAAAGTTGGTCACCCCACCCGGCGGAGATGTGAAGGATGCGAAATCGGCGTGACCACCACGTGTTCCGAGAAATGCCCCGGAAGGATAAAAGCGGGGGCCGACGATCTGGCCGGCGTCAATTGCGCGCCGCAGCCCGCCGCCAGCGCCCCCGGCATCGCGAACGGTCGTGAAGCCCTGCATCAGGTACATTTCGGCCATCCGGGTCCCGTGGATGGCGAAATCCTCCCAGGTCGAGTTGGTTTCCATCTCGGCAATCGATGGCCCCATGAGCATCAGGTGCGCGTGATTCTCTATAAAGCCCGGTGTCAGAGTGCGCCCACCGCCGTCGATAACCGTCGCGCTCGGCGCATCAATGGCATCGGTTGAGACGGACTTGATCAGATTGCCCTCGACCAGAACACTGGCATTTTCAATGCGTTGCTCATTCACACCGTCGAAGACATGCACGTTGGTAAACAGCGTTTGGGGTTCTTCTTGATCCTGAGCCTGCGCGGTCGCCGAAAAAGAAAGAACTGCCGCGACAATTGCCGTCGAGCAAAGAGACATTCGTAAGCCGGACATAAGTACTCCCTTCATATTCATGTTTTGCCAACTATAGTCTGGAATTCATTGGCTCGGTTGCCCCTTTTGAATTAGGATGTACGAATGTGACTACAAAAATGGCCACTGATCACAGCATTTGATCCTGAAAGGGAGACGAAATTGCCGTTCAACTCCACCTCTCAAGAGCATAGCGAAGGGTTCATTCGCCTCGCTTTGGCAGCTCCGTTTCTGCAGTATCTCACTGACCGCGAGCTCGATCCGCAACCGGCCTTGGATCAGGTCGGCTTGAAGTCCGAACTGTTGTCTGACCCTTCTGTCTATGTCCACTCAGAGCTGGTTTACGGTCTGCTAAATGCCTTCTCAGACGTGTCTGGGGACCGATACCTTGGCCTGAATGTAGGCGAGACTTTTGACCTGCGGGAATGGCCTCCGTTCGCTCAAGCCCTACAATCGACAAACTCGCTGTTCGAGTTCTTTACCCGCTTTATTGGGCTTGTCCCGCAGGAGTCCAATTCCGTGCGGCACAGCCTTGTCATCGAAGCGGACAAAGCAACCTATCGTATCGAGAGGCAACAGGAACCCGCTGTCCCACCCATTCAAGTGACCGGTTTTGGAGCCGCGATCTATGTACGGCTTCTGGAGACTGTCGTCGGAGAATCCTGGGATTCTTCGCGTGTGCGGTGGGAAAGCCGGTATATTACGGGTCTACCGGTCAACTACAAAGGGATCGAAGTTGGCTTGGGACCTGATCCCGGAATGCAAATCAGTTTTCCTGTGGAATGGTTGTTTCTGCACCATGCCTCCGAGGGTTCTGTCAAACACATAGCCTCAGCTCGACAAAACGAAGAAGTAACGGTGGTGGCCGCTTTGCGATCCGTCTTACGCGACAAACTGGATGAAACCGATCTGGGACCAGAGGTTGTGGCCGGACTACTGGGAATACAGCCGGAACGGTTTCTGAAAGCACTTCAACAACAAGGCACAACACTCCCCCGCGAAATAAAACGGCTGCGTGTCGATGTCGCCAAAGAGCACCTCAGAGATGACAAGATGACAATTGCTGAGATCGGTCTACTCCTTGGCTACTCAGACAAGTCCCATTTCACGCGCTTTTTCCGTGGTCAAACCGGAATGACACCAACCAAGTTCCGTCTTGGTGCATAAGTTCGTTGTAACTACTGGGACTGCTTGCCCCCTTCATAGAAAGTGCGGGTCGACAAGAATTTGCGACAAAATTTTGGAACCCTATTCAAGGATCGCAGTGGGACAATTGCCCCGATACCGGAGTTATGTCTCCCACAAGAACGGTGCGTCGGATTCTATGCAGGTCTTGTGAGGCTAAGCTGGTTTGATACCCTTTTAAGTGCCTGGATTGTTTTGTTTCGCGCCGCTCGTCAGAGTCTTTTTCCCTGCAGATCATTTCGGCCCAAGATCTCCTCGAAAGGGACAACCAAAAAGGACTGCAGGAGACGATTTCTCTGACGGCACCTTGCCGATGCGAGGGGTGGCTAAGGAATAAATCCTTTCGGCACTCCGAACTTCAATGAATCTACGCTGATACCTGTCAACGAATGCAGAAAAGCAATCAGGTTTTGAATTTCCAACTCCGTGAGTTGGATCGGAACAATGTCGCTTTTAATGCGTTGACGCTCCATTTCATAATCGTCCTCCCACACTATGAAATCGGTTTTTTGCAACCATGGCACCTCGGGCAAAGCAGCCATTTCAGGCCTCCAGTTGTCCAGGCTTGCCTGTGGGTTCAAGTGATGGCGAATGACGCTTTCCAGATCGGGGAAAGCGCCATTGTGACCGTAGGGCGCGGTCAGGGCAACATTGCGCAACATAGGGGTGCGGAACCTATATGCATCCTCTAGGCGGTTGCTTTCACCCATACGGCCTACATCCCGAACGAAGGGATCCCACTGCCGGGTGCGGCCCGGTCCAAAGGGCGGCAAACCTAAAGCATGGAACTTCTGATCTGACATGAGAGGTCCGGCGTGGCAGCTGGAGCATTGGGCTTTGCCGTAGAAAAGCTCCATCCCATCCAATTGGGCTGGTGAAAGGGCATTCGAGTCACCCTCGAGGTAGTGGTCAAACGGGCTGTCGGTGCTCTGCCACTCGATCGCCATGAAAGCGGCCAGAGCATTGGCGATTTGCGTGATCGTGATATCTTCGGTTGTCTCGACCTCATCAAAGGCGGCGACGATGGCCGGGCCATAGCGTGGATCGGTGCGGACGCGTTTCGCCAGAATAGGCCAGCCTTTGTCGATCCGATCATGCACCGCGCCTGTGACTTCATTCTCGGCCACATTGCCTGCCATCTCGAATTGTGAGGTCAGGGGAAACAGAGCCTGCGCCGCCAGTAGGGAATTCAGGCCCTCGGGCAGCCACTCCTGCGCTGGGGAATTGAAGCCGTTGCCGTAGACGTCTGAAATACTCAGCCTACCGTCGTGAAAGACCGTGTGAATTTCCTTGGCCCCAAGGTTCCACAAGCCCGGAGAGTTGCGAGGGATGCGTTTGCGTATTCTGTCTGCCCCGGTACCGGGTGTGCGGTCCGGTCCCAACCCCTGCCCGCCTTCTCCTATGCCTAGTGACAACCCATCTGAGGTGCCAAAATCCGGGTGGTGGCAATGGGCACAGCTGATGTTCTGGTTGCCCGACAGGATCGAGTCGTAAAACAGTTGATGACCAACGGCAGCCTGTTCCATATCAAATGGGATAAAGTCATCATCGGTGAGCGGGCGCGGCAAGTCCTGTGCCGCAGCGGCCCCAACCCAGAAGAGAGCAACCAACCCATGCGTCAGCTTGTTTTCGCCCTTTGCATATTTGCGCCTCCGGCTCTGGCGGAGCTGGAGCAAGCGCGAGATATGATGGAGGCCGGACAGTTTGAAGCCGCGCGACAGGAGCTTCTTCCAGCCGCGCGCTCGGGCAACGCCGAGGCTGAGGAGTTGATCGGCGTGATGTACGGTCTGGGCCTCGGAGTCGAGCAGGACTACGAGCGGGCCTTTGAATGGTATCTGCGCGCCTCGATGAAGGGGCATCCGGGGGCTCAGTCGGGCGTTGGCTGGTACTATGAATTGGGTCTGGGTATGCCCGCGCCCGATCTGGTGCGCGCCTATATGTGGTACACGCTCAGCGCTATCGGCGGCGACCCCGATGCAGCGATCAGCCTTGAGGAAGTGGTCAAGAAAATGTCGCCAGAGCAGATCGAAAGGGCGCATGTGCTGGTCAACGACTACAAAGGGTGGATGTACCCGTTTCGGTGAGGGCCGGGCCACAAAGCCCGGCCTATGTACTTAGTTCAAGTCCGCATCGCGTGAGGCGTTTACATCGGCCTCAGCCGCAGCTACCGCTTCGGTCAACGCACCAAAGATTTCGTCCCCACGGGCAACGTTGGATTGGAACCAGTCATACACCGGGGTTGCGGCCTCTTTGAACGCGGCCTTCTGATCGGGCGTCAGCACGTAGAGGTCTCCGCCACCGGCGACAAAATCCTCATAGGCCTGAATCGACTTGCGCTTGGGCGAGGCAAAGGTGGCCTGCTGCAGCGCATAGAAACCGTCGACAACGACACGGCGCATATCCTCAGGCATCTCCTGGAACTTGGCGTTGTTCATCCACCACAGCGCGCCCATATAGGCATGGCCGTCCAGCGTGACATATTGCAGACCCGCGTCAGGGAATTTCATGCCCATGATGTCAGTGATGCCGTTCTTGGAACCCTCAACAACACCGGTCTGGAAGCTGGTGAACAGTTCCGGCCATGGGATCGGTGTCGGCGAAGCGCCCAGGGCTTTGACCAGTTCCTGCGGCAGGTCGGCGACCACGGTGCGGATTTTCAGACCTTCCATGTCGGCAGGCTCGGCGATGCGGCGCTGGGTGTTGGCGAAGTTGCGCCAGCCGCCGGTGTTACCTATGGTCATCAGACGGATCGCGCCGCCCGAGTCCTCCAGCGCCATGTTGCGCATGGTGCGGGTGAAGTCGCCGGACAAAACATGCTCGGCAATGCGGTCATCGGCCATCAGGTAAGGCAGGTCCAGAACCTGCACGTAAGGGAAGATGCCCGACGCGCCGCCCGAGGTGGAGATGTAGATATCAATCGTGCCATCCGCCACGCCCTGCAGGCATTCCGCACCGTTTGAGCAAAGCTGGGTTCCGATGAAAAGTTCAACCTCGATCGCGCCGTTCGACGCGGCCTCGACATAGTTCTTGAAGACAATCAGACCATCATAGTCTTCGTCATTTTCGTTCGAGTTGGCAGTGGCGCGCAGCGTGTAGTCGGCGGCTGTGGCGGCCATAGCGGACGCGGCCACGAGCGATGTGGCCACCGCTGCGGTTTTGATGAAATCTCTGAGCATGCGTTTCCTCCCTATGGAACTCAGTTAGTTGGCAAATCCCGTTATCCTCGGGATCGTCATGGATAGTGCGGGGATATAGGTGATCAGGAAGATCACTATGATTTCAACGGCTAGGAACGGCAGAATCGCCTTGGCGATGGTTTCGACCCGCTCACGCGATACGGCGGCGGCCACGAACAGCACCAAGCCCATTGGCGGTGTGGCTAGGCCGACGGTCAGGTTGACGCTCATGATGATCGCAAAGTGGATCGGGTCGACGCCGAGGCTGGTGAAGATGGGGCCAAGGATCGGACCAAGGATAATGATCGCGGGGCCTGCATCCAGAAACATGCCGACGATGAACAGTAGCAGGTTGATCAGGAACAGCAGGATCAGCGGGTTTTCCGACAGGCTGAGGATCAGCGAGGCCAGTTGTTCCGGCGCATGGCTGAGGCTGACAACCGTCTTGAACGCCATCGCCGCGCCGACCAGCAGAAGGACGACGGCGGAGGTCATGCCTGCGTTGCTGAGCACTTCGGGAACTTCTTTCCAAGTCAATGTGCGCAGGACGAAGAAGCCGATGATGAACGCGTAGCCCACGGCGACGGCGGCGGCTTCGGTTGGTGTGAAAATGCCGCCTAGAATACCGCCCAGAATGATCACCGGTGTCATCAATGGGAAGAAGGCTTTCAGGCTGGCCTGACGCCGCTCGGGCCATGTGTATTTGCGGCTGGCAACGGGGAAGTCGTAGCGGTCTGCCATGAGTTTGATCATCAGCATCAGGCCAACACCCACCATCACGCCCGGCACGATGCCCGCTAGGAACAGCGCGGCGACGCTTTCGCCCATGACGTAGGCGTAGATGATCATAATGCCCGAAGGTGGGATAATTGGTCCGATCACCGAACTGGCCGCCGTGATGGCGGCGGCGAATTTGCGGGTATAGCCCTGCTTCTCCATCGCTGGGATTAGCATCGACCCAAGCGCCGAGGTGTCCGCCACAGCGGACCCCGAGAGGCCCGCGAAGAGGATTGAGCTGAGGACGTTCACATGCGCAAGACCGCCGCGCAGATGGCCCATCAGTGCCTGGCTGAACTCGACCAGACGGATGGTGATGCCGCCCCGGTTCATCAACTCTCCGGCCAGCATGAAGAAGGGAATCGCCATCAGCGGGAAGCTGTCCATACCGTTATAGACATTGCGATAGAGAAGCGTGATGTCGTTGGTCTGTCCGTTCAGCCAAAGCAGGATACCGGGCGCGGCTAGCAAAGCGAAAAAGACCGGCAGGCCGATCAGTAGGAAAATCAGGAAGGTGGGCAGGAACCAGATCAGCATCTATTCGGCCCCCACTGCCGCGTCAGGAATTTCAGGCAACAGGTGGCCCCCACCGAGCAGAGTGATGAAGGATCGCAGGATCAGCTCGATATTCACCGAAATCAGCAGAATGATCCCCACCAGCAACGAGGCCATCATCCAACTGCGCGGAATGCGGTACCATTCGTCGAACCCGAGTGAGGTAGGAAGGTATAGCGCGGCGGTGGCGAATCTACCTCCAAAGCCAGTGACCTCGGACCAGCCGATACTGACGGCAACCAGCAAGACGGCGAGCGAAATCAGCAGCAGGAACAGGTTCAGTGATTGGCCGGTTACGCGCGGTAGAAAGCGCTCCAGCATATCGATGGCCACAAAGCCGCCTCGCCGGAACGCGGTGGGGGCCATAAGCCCGGTCATCCACAACATGCAAAACCGCGCGGCCTCATCCGGCCATGGCAGTGCATTGCCCAGTACATACCGGAAAAACACTTGGATTAGGATTGCGATCACCATGAGTGCAATCGCAACGACACCAACCGCGCGGCCCAGACGCAGCACGGTTTCGTTCACGAATGCAATCGGTGCAAGCACCGATGCCAGTCCGCTCATGCGGATCCTCCCTTGTTCAGCCGCGGGTATGTCCCGCGGTCGTCAAATCGCGCTTAGTGCTGCGCGAATTGGCCGAGTTTCCCGGCATAAAAGGTCAGCGCGTCTCCGTCCGCCATGCTGGCCTTAAGAACCTTTCCCACCACAATAACGTGATCGCCCGCATCGTGATACGCGTGTTGTTCACATTCGAACCGCGCCAGGCAGTCCGGTAGGATCGGCGTTCCGTTCTCACAGCGCTCATGCGCGATGTCGCGCAGCGCAAAGGCGTCTTTCGAGCAGCCAAAGCACAGCTCGGCCTGTTCCGAGGACAGCACATGCACGCTGAAATGAAGGGCCTTGTGAAAATAGGGGAAGCGGCGCGAGTTGCGGTCACCCGCCCACATGATCAAGGGCGGGTCCAATGACAGCGACGAAAAGCTGTTGGCCGTAATGCAGACCGGGCCATCAGCGCTGTCGCATGTGACGATGGTGACGCCGGTCGCAAAACGGCCGAAAGCGTCGCGCAGAGTGCGGGTGTCGTCCTTGTGCGGAACGAAGGTGTGGGTCATGTCCTTTGAGATTGCATTCATCATGGTACTTCATGGCCCAGTGCCGCCTCATAGAGGCGGTACCAGCTTTCACGATCCAGTTTGACTTTCAACGCGTCCGAGGCGCGTTTGATCCGGTCCAGATTGTTGGTGCCCAGAACTGGCAGGATGTTGGCCGGATGCGCCAACAAGAAGGCCATGGCAACCGCGGCGCGATCCACGCCGAACTCGGCTGCGATTTCATCCGCGACAACGCCGACCGGAGGGTTTCCGGCCATCAACAACCCACCCCCCAACGGCGACCATGCCATCAGCGGATGACCATGTTGCTGGTGAAAAGCCAGATCACCATTGGTGAAGGGGCTGATCTCACCCAGAGACACCTCGATCTGGTTGGTGACCAGTTGGGTCTTCATCGCCGATTGCAGCAGTGACCAATCCCAAGGCCGGAAGTTCGACACGCCGACCGCGCCGACCTTACCACTGGCGACGACCTCGTCTAGCGCAGCTCCGGTCTCATGGTGGTCCATCATGGGATCAGGGCGGTGGATCAGAAGCAGATCGATATGGTCAATCGCCATTTCGGACAGGGACGTGTCCACCGATTTCACGATATGCGCGCGCGAGGTGTCATAGTATTTTACCTTGGCGTCCGCATAACGGCCAACCGGCGCGACGATGTCGCATTTAGTAACGATCTCCATCCGCTGACGCAGACCGGGATTGGAGCGCAGGGCATTGCCCAGAACTGCCTCGGCCCCGTAATCGCCATAGATATCGGCCTGATCGAAGGTGGTGATACCCTGATCCAGACAGGCCTGGATCTTGGCTTCGACATGTGCCGCCGATGTGTCTGAGTCGTCGCCCAAGCGCCACATGCCATAGACAAGGCGGCTCATTTCCAGCGAGTCAGATAGTTTCACGCGTTGCATCAGCGACGAACTCCGTTGCCCAGCGGGGTCGCCGGGGTAGTTGCAGGCACGCGCCCATAAGCTTCGGGCAGCGAACAGGTTTTCAGGTTGGGCAGCACGCGGGCGCCGAAATGTTTGGCTTCATCCATGTGCGGATAGCCCGAAAAGATGAAGGCGCGGATGCCCATCTTTTGGTATTCTTCAATCTTGCTCATAACCTGATCGGTCGAACCGACAAGCGCTGCGCCACAGCCCGAACGCGCACGCCCAACACCGGTCCAGAGACCCGGTTCAACATAACCATATTCATCCGCCAGATCGCGGTTCTTGGCCTGATGCGCAACGCCGAGAGAGGTCGAGTCAAGCGCCCGCTCCCGGATTGCACGACCATATTCGTCATCCAGTTTCGAAACGATGTAATCCGCATATTCCTGCGCCTCTGCCTCGGTATCCCGAACGATCATGTGAACACGCAAACCGTAGTCCAGCGTGCGGTTGTAGTTCTCGGCGACCGCATGAACGGCCTTCATGCGTTCGGCAAGTTGGTCCTTGGTTTCGGGCCACATCAGGTAGACGTCACAATGCTCGCCACAAAGGTCGAGCGCGGAGGGGGAATAGCCGCCGAAATAGAGCAGCGGCCCTCCAACCTGGTATGGCTTGGCCGGGTCAGTGGTCAGACCTGAGAAGTTATAGACCTCGCCTGCATGATTGATCTCATCCTGCGTCCAGGCCTGTTTCAGAATCTCTACCACTTCGCGCGAGCGCTGATAGCGGAACGCGCTGTCGGCTTTCTCACCGGGAAAGTCGGAGGAGATGATGTTGACCGTCAACCGCCCCTTCAGCATGTGATCCAGCGTCGCAATGGTGCGAGCAAGCATGATGGGCTGCATCTCGCCACAGCGTACGGCGGCCAGCATGTTGATCTTTTCGGTAATCGGTGCGCAACCAGCGACAAAGCTCAGCGTGTCCTGACCGACCTGATAGGAGGACGGGCAGAGGATATTGCGGAACCCCTGCGCTTCGGCCTCTTTCACGATGCCGGAACAATGCTCCCAACTCGACCGCAGGTCGCCATCGGGCACGCCAAGGAACTGGTAGTCATCGGAACACAGCGCAGCAAACCACGAAACTTCGGCCGCATCCAGATCGGGGGATGTGATGGGGACGATGCTCATTTGATTCACGCTCCGTACATCTTTGACTTTCCTCTTGCGTAGCAATCGCTTTGATGTAGATCAATAGTGTATCAATTTTTCCTGCGACCGAGTGAAGCGTCGACCGTGTCTGCCTCCAACCGAAACCCAAATGCCTTGCCGGTATATATTCAAATCGCGGAACTTCTGATCCGCGACGTCGCTGCCGGGCGCCTTATCGATGGCGAGCGTTTGCCACCCGAGCGAGAGATGGCGGCGGAGTTGAATGTCTCGGTTGGAACGCTCCGAAAATCACTCTCTGAGCTAGAAAAAAAGGGGATGTTGGAGCGTATCCAGGGCTCAGGCAATTACATCCGCGAGACCGGTACACAAAACAGCGTCTATGCAATGTTCAGGCTGGAACTACCTGAAGGGGGTGGCCTGCCACGTGCGGATATCCTGTCAGTTGACCATCTGAAGAAGCCAGCCAATCTGCCGAAATTCGGTGCTTCTGATGCTGGTTCGCGTGTCCGGCGGATGCGCTATCTGAATGATACAATCATCGCAGTCGAAGAAATTTGGCTAGACGAATCAGCGGGCCTGATCGACCAGAGCCTGCTGTCCGACTCACTCTATCGCTTCTATCAGCGCCAATTGGGCTTCTGGATCGCAAGAGCCGAAGACAGAGTCTCGGTCCAACCGTTACCGGACTGGACACCTCCTGACTTCACCAAACCAGCGGGCCAATCGGTAGGCTACATCGAGCGGTTCAGCTGGTCGGAAAACGCCGAACCCGTTGAATTCTCAAAAACATGGTTCGACCCAGATCGGGCCAACTACGTACAACGTTTGAAGTAAAAGGAATTGCACATGACCCGGACCATCAATTACGGGCTGATTGGATGCGGCATGATGGGGCAAGAGCACCTGCACAATATCGGATTGCTGGAAGGCACCAATGTAGCAGCGATCTTTGAGCCCGATCCAGAGATGGCAAAAGCTGCCAAGGCAATTGCGCCAAATGCGGCCATGGTGGGTTCCATGCAAGAGCTTCTGGCGATTGAAGCACTGGACTGCGTCGTCATTGTTAGCCCAAACCATCTTCATGTGGACCAGATTTGCGCGATCGCTGAAACACGTCCGCTACCGCTTTTGGTAGAAAAGCCACTATTCACCGACCCGCAAGACGGGGCTCGCCTCGAGCAGTTGCAGCGCGACTACCCCTGCCCGATTTGGGTTGCGATGGAATACCGGTACATGCCCCCTATTGCTGCTCTGATCGAGAAGGCTCAGGTGGCCGGTGGTATAAAAATGCTATCGATCCGCGAGCATCGTTTTCCGTTCCTCGACAAGGTCGGCCATTGGAACCGCTTCAACCGCAATACTGGCGGTACTTTCGTCGAAAAATGCTGCCACTTCTTCGACCTCATGCGTCTAATATTGCAATCCGACCCGGTACGCATAACGGCAAGTGGTGGGCAGGCAGTGAACCATTTGGACGAGAGCTACGATGGTCAAACCCCAGATATTCTGGATCACGGCTATGTTCTTGTGGATTTTGCCTCGGGTGCGCGCGCGATGTTGGAACTCTGCATGTTTGCCGAAGGCTCTCGCTATCAGGAAGAGATATCAGCCGTCGGACCAGACGCTAAAATCGAAGCGCTGGTTCCAGGACCGGTGCGCTTTTGGCAGGATCACTTGGGCGCTCCTCCACCTCCGCGCGTAATCGTGAGTCCGCGCAATCCCAAAGGCCCCGTATCAATGGACGTTCCAGTGGACCCGAACCTATTGGCGGCTGGGGATCACAATGGATCAACCTACTATCAGCACAAAGGTTTCTTGGCCGTGCTTCGTGGCGAAAAAGATAAGCCGGACGTAAGTTTAAACGACGGCCTCTGGGCGGTCAGAATGGGGCAAGCGGCGCAACGGGCGATAGACACGGGCGAAACGGTGTACATGGTCGATTGAACGGGTTCAAAAACACGGGCGCGTGTTGCAGCCCTTAAAAGACCCCATATCGCTCGAGTTTATGTCAGACATCACCAATCGATTTGGCAAAGGGCCAATTATGGCGACTGTGCAAGCCTACGTTTGTGCAGTCCTACTTGGATGCTCCGCTAGACTTTTTGTCTTGCCTTCCCTGCTGCGAACGGCCGCCTTTCATGATCGAGTGAGTTGCTCTTGCGGATGCAGCTCAGGTCCGCTTGCCCCGGACAAACCGAAACACCTTTCTTCTGTGTTGGCGTCCAAGCTCCAAGTAAACCAGTGCCTAACATGATGAAGATGTCGTGCAACTTGCTATACCGGCGACGGACCTGCTCGATCATCCGATGGCCCTGCCGATAACACCCATGTACCGAGCCTCGGCATCGAGATTAAATGTGCAGCTCTTATCCAGAATGCGGGCGGGCTGGACGCATAGCCTGATCTTTGGTCATTAGAACTATTGTGTAGTCGGTTCCACAACTACAGCACCCTACACGGTAAATTCGATCGCATAGGTTCGTTGGGTTTCGTGTCTCTCATCACCCAGGATGCTTCTTTTGAAAAACGCTCCTCCTCGCACGATGTTGATGTGGCTTTGTTGCAACCGGTTGCAACAATGCGGACTTGGTGCATAATGCTGACACCATGACACTACCCAGCGCCCTCCCCGCCCAATTGCCCGCAAGGCACCTGCCATGAGCGTCACCCTCAAAGATGTTGCCGCGCTGGCGGGTGTGTCGCGATCAGCCGTGTCGCGCACCTTTACCGAAGGCGCCTCGGTCTCGGCCAAAACCCGCAGTAAGGTGGAAAAAGCCGCGAAAGAGCTGGGATATAGCCCCAATGCGCTGGCCTCGTCGCTGACAACCGGGCGGACCAAGCTGATCGGGCTGATCTCGAACAACTTCCACAACCCGATCTTTTTGGAGGTGTTCGACCAGTTCACACGGGCCCTGCAGGAGCGCGGACTGCGTCCTTTGATCGTGAACCTGACCGACGAGACCGAGCCCGCCAATTCCGTTCGGATGTTGCGGCAATACTCGGTCGATGCCGCCATTGTCGCCTCATCGACCTTGCCCCCCAGTTTTGCCAAAGCGTTCCACGACGCTGGGGTTCCCGTCGTGCATACATTTGGCCGCTCGGCCACCTCGCCCGAGGTGCATGTGGTTGGCATCGACAACGTGGAATGCGGGCGTATGGCCGCGCGAGAGCTGGTGGCACGGGGGTACACACGCGTCGGGTATCTTGGGGGACCGAAGGATGCGACCTCGGCGATGGACCGATATCGCGGGTTCATCGAGGAAACAGCGCAATATGCGAACCTCGAGGTGTCGTATTCTTTCGCGCAGAATTACTCGTTCGATGCCGGGCGGGCCGAGATGCTGCGGCTGTTGGGTGGCGCCCCGGCCGAGGGGTATTTCTGCGGCGATGACATCCTGTCGATTGGCGCGCTGTCGGCCCTCAAGGATCATGGGCTGACGCCAGGACACGACATCGGCGTCATCGGCCTGAACGATATGGAAATGTCTCGTTGGGAAAGCGTCGACCTGACCACCATTCACCAGCCGATCAAGCAGATCATCAACGCCTCGGTGGATCTGGTCGAGGAGATGTTGAAAGAGCCTCAGAGATACCCTGAGGCCCGTATTTTCCCCTGCCGGGTGATCGAGAGGGGCACGCTGCGCCCCCGTGCCTGACTACCGGAACATTGGCGGACGCGCGTCTTTCCAAGCGCCGTCCTCTTTGCCCGACGCGACAGCAGCATGAACGGCGGCGATCGAACGCACACCGTCTGAAGCCCCGGGCAGACCGTCACGGGCCTCACCCCGGATCGCATCGGCCAGATCGCAGTAGATATTGGCCACAGCCAGCGGGAAGCCCTCAGGGTGGGCGATGGCCACGCGCGACAGTCGTTGCACTTCGTCATGCAGACCACCCTCGCCCTTTTCGATGATCTGGGTGCGCCCTCCGACTGGGGTGTAGATCAGCTGGTTGGGCTGCTCAGACGCCCAGCGCAAACCGCCGGTTTCACCAAACACTTGAATGTCGAACCCGTGTTGCCGCCCGATCGCCACGGACGACGTCCACAGGCGACCAACCGTGCCGCCTTCGGTACGGAAATTGATCATCGCGTCATCTTCCAGCTCGCGGCTGGAAATGGTCGAGGCCATATCAGCGGACAAGGATTTCACCTGATCATCGCAGACGAAACTGGCCATATGCAGCGCATGAATACCACAATCGGCGAATTGGCCTGAGACACCCGCCATCGCCGGATCATAGCGCCAGCGAACCCTAGGGTTTTCGGCATCCGTCGCATCGCCATGATGGCCATGGCTGAAATTGGTCACCACCAACCGCACCTTGCCGATATCTCCTGCCCGCACCATCGCACGGGCCTGCCGGATCATCGGATAGGCCGAGTAGCAGTAGTTCACCGCGCAGATCTTGCCTGAGGCCTCGGCCACGCGTACGATCTCTTCGCCTTCTTCGACCGTCATGGTCATGGGCTTTTCGCACAGGACGTTGAAGCCGGCCTCAAGAAACGCCTTAGCGATTTCGAAATGGGTGGAGTTCGGCGTGGCAATCGTGACCAGATCAATCCTGTCGGGGCGGTCTTTTTCGCCTGCCAGCATGTCCTGCCAGCTGCCATAGGCGCGGTCGGCGTTGATACCCAACCGCTGAGCATATTCACGGCCCACCTCGGGCCGATGATCCAAAGCGCCTGCCGCGAACTCGAACATCCCGTCCGCCTGCGCGCCCAACCGATGGGCAGGTCCGATCTGGCTGCCTTCGCCGCCACCAATCATGCCCCATTTCAGCTTTGCCATGGTCTTTGTCTCTCTTCAATTTTACCGAGCTAGAGCGATCAAAAATCGCTGATATCTTTCCACTGCCGCTGGTCCGACGAAGCCAGCGCAGCCGCCAGCACCCGGTTGACCTCATGCCCGTCGCGGAAGGTCGGCCAGATCGGATTGCCAGTGTGAATGGCTTGTAGGAAATCCTTGGCCTCGATGATGATCTGGTCCTGATAGCCGGTACCGTGACCGGGGCCCTGGCAGAAGGGCTCATAGTCCGGATGGGCGGGGCCGGTCAGAATCTTGGTGAAGCCTCGCTGCCCTTCCGGCCCTTCGCGGCGATAGAGCCAGAGGGCGTTCTGATCTTCCTGATCGAACCGGATTGCGCCCTTGGTGCCCGAGATCTCATAGGCATAACCCATCTTGCGACCCGTCGCGACGCGGCTGAAATAGAGATTGCCCATCACACCTTTTTCAAAGCGGCACATAATCTGGGCGTGATCGTCATTCGTAACCTCTCCGCCCGGACGCGTGCGGTGAACGGTTTCGACATCAGCCATGACCTGCGCGATCGGGCCGATCAGCGCCAGCGCGCCGTTTACCATATGCGGGGCCAGATCTCCGATCGTGCCGTTGGCCATGCCGGTCGTGCGCCACGTGGCGGGAGCGTCGGGGTCGGCATAGAAATCCTCAGTATGCTCACCGCGAAACCAGGTGACGTCGCCGATCTCACCATCAGTAATCAGCTGGCGCGCATACTGGCTGGCGGGAGTGCGGATATAGTTGAAACCCACCATGTTGACGACGCCGGCTTCCTCGGCCGCGCGTGTCATCGCCTGACTGTCCTCCAGCGACGCGCCCAGAGGTTTTTCGCACAGGACCGGCTTGCCCAAGGCAAAGGCTGCCTCGGCGATCTGGCGGTGCGTTTCCTGAGGCGATGCGATGACAATCGCTTCGACCTTCGGATCCTCAACCAGAGCGCGCCAATCGTCGGTCGCGCGCTGGAACCCATAGGCCGCACGGTATCGTTCGGCACTTTCAGTGGACGAGGCGCAAATCACCTCGAGCTGCGGACGCAGAGCAGTGTTGAACACAGCGCCCACGGCGGACATGGCAACAGAATGCGCCTTGCCCATATAGCCGCCACCAACAATTCCAATTCCGATTTCAGGCATCTGTCGCGGCTCCGAACATACTATTTGCAACCGGTTGCAAAATCAGTATCGTGTGAATCGATTCAACGCAAGGTCCAAACTTTGCCGACGACGCTACGCCGGAGGAACATCACGTGAGCGCTTTGATCGAGGGCATCAAAGGAAATCGGTTTGCGGTTTTCGGTCGTGCCGGAATGGATATGTTTGCCGATCCAATCGGTGTCAAAAGCGAGGATGCCGACACTTTCCATGCCGATCTCGGCGGGTCCTCGGCCAATATTTGCGCGGGTCTGGTCAAGCTCGGCAGTCAGGCATCATTGGTTACCTCGGTCTCGGACGATGCAGTTGGTCGATTCTGTCTGAACCGCCTGCGGCACTACGGTGTCGACACCTCTTACATCCGCATTGTCGGCGGTGAATTCCGCATATCCCTAGCGATCTATGAAAGCCGGATCGAGAATTTTCAGAACGTCATCTACCGCAACGGGGCGGTCGATTTCCAAGTCACCGAAGAGGACATGGACCGGATCGATTATGCGGCATTTTCAGCCGTGATATCCGCCGGAACTGTCTTTGCAGCGGAACCATCACGCAGTGCCACGTTTCGGGCTTTTGACAATGCCCGCGCCGCAGGGTTGCCAATAATTTTCGATATCGACTATCGCCCTTATAGCTGGCCATCGCCCGAAGTGGCGGCCGATGTCCTGTCCCGGGCCGGAGAGGCCAGTGACCTGATTGTCGGCAATGACGAGGAATTCGGCTTCATGGCCGGCGGTATCGAAAAAGGGTTCGCAAAGGCCAAGGAATTGGCCGAAAAGCCAGGCCGCATCGTTATCTACAAGATGGGTGAAAAAGGTGCCGTCACGATGATGGACAGTCAGGAGATTCACACGGGCATCTACCCGATTACCGCAGTCAAACCCAACGGAGCAGGTGACAGCTTTATGGCAGGCTTGCTGGCCTCTGTCGCCGCTGGCTATTCGTTGGAAGAAGCCGTCATGCGCGGTTCGGCCTGTGCATCCATCGTGGTTTCGAAACCCGGATGCGCCCCCGCCATGCCCACAACGCCCGAGCTGGATGCGTTTCTGGCCGACCACCCCGGCCCGACCACATAGGAGGCCCCCATGCACATCGCGCCCCATGACAACCAAAACAAAGCCATCGTCGATGTCGACGACCCGCTGGTTCCGCTGAACTATTTCAACATCGTCAAACTCAAGCGCGGTGAGGCGTTCGAATACCAGGTGCCGGGCTATGAGACCTGCATCGCCCCCGCCACCGGCTCGGTGGATGTAGACGTCGAAGGCGTGCAATTCGCCAAACTGGGCAACCGTGGCGAGGACGTTTGGGATGGTGAGCCAGAGGGCGTCTATGTCCCGGTTGGCGCCAAAACGCAGCTGGTCTGCGTGTCGGACGCGGCCGAGGTTTTCATCGCCGGGGCCAAGTATGACAAGGTTCTGGACCCGTTCGATGTACGCGAGCATGACCTCGTGCAGTACGGCAGCGACGACACCAAAACGCATCGCAAGATCAAACATATCCTGGGCCAGAAACAACAGGACAAGGTCGGCCGCCTATTGGTGAGTGAGCTGTTCACCGTCGGCCAAGGCGGCTGGTCGGGCTTTCCCAGCCACAAACACGACACCAACCGCCTGCCGGATGAGACGCGCCACGACGAGACCTATAACTTCCGCTTCAAACCCAACTGGGGCTCGGGCCTTCAGATGTTGCAGCGCGAAGACAATGAACCGGGCGATGCCTATCACATCGTCGATGGCTCAACCGTTTGTATCGACAAGGGCTATCATCCCTGCTGCGTATTACCGGGATATGAGATGTACTATTTCACCATCCTCGGCGGACTGACGCAGCGCTCATTGGTGCAGTATTTCCAACCCACCCATGCCTATCAGGTCGAGACGATTCCGGGCATCAAAGACATGATCGCGAAGTTTAAATGACCCTTGTCACCCTGAAAGACGTCCTGCAGCCGGCTTATGAACATGGCTATGCCGTAGGCGGTTTGGTAACCCTCGGCTGGGAGGATATGCGCGCCTATGTAGCCGCTGCCGAGGCCGAAAACGCACCGGTCATCCTGCAAGCCGGTCCCAGCTGTCGCGAACACACGCCCCTGCCCATCCTTGGTAAAATGTTCCGCCATCTGGCCGAGGGAGCCTCGGTCCCCGTGGTCGCGCATCTGGACCATGGTTACACGTATGAAGACTGTAAGATCGCGTTGGACAGCGGTTTTACGTCGCTGATGTTCGACGGGTCGCGCAAACCGTTGCAGCAGAATATCGACGAGACCTCCGCCATTGCCGAAATGGCCCATGCGGCCGGGATTTCCTGTGAAGGTGAGATCGGGTTTGTCGGCTATTCCGGCGGCGAAGGATCGAACGGAACTGACCCCGAGGAGGCCGCGCAATTCGCCCGTGACACCGGCGTGGATGCGATGGCGATCTCGGTTGGGAATGTCCACCTGCAGCAGAACAAAGAAGGCGGTCTTGACGAAGACCGGATCGCTCGGATCGACGCGCTGACCGAGGTGCCGCTGGTGATCCACGGAGGCTCGGGCGTGCCAGTCGAGCAGCGCACGCGCTTGGCCCAAGGCACCTCGATCTGCAAATTCAACATCGGGACCGAGCTGCGTATGGCCTTCGGTAACGCCCTACGCGACGCTGTGAATAGCGACCCGGAGCGGTTCGACCGCGTGAGCATCCTGAAAGAGACACACGACCCGGTCGAGGCTGCCGCCCGCACCGTGATCCGGGCCTTCGGCGCGCCACCTCAGAAATAGTTAGATCGAGATGTGAATGGCTACTTAGTTTAACCCTGCGCCTAGATGAATTGCCTTTCTCAGGCAGTGTTTGTGTAACTGGGATAAAGCGGTCCTTCGGCCAGCGAGCGGCGAAAGAGGAAAAAGAGCCCTTAGTACCGAATGCTGCATAACACTAAATGTCCGCTGTATGCTCTGGAGGTGCAACGAGTGGGCCAATTTGGACTCGAAGGCACCTCTGGACTTGCAGTGTACGTGGAGAAGCGGAACAGCGCTATGGCTCAGAACAATAGACGCATCGTACCTCAACCCAAGAAACTCGTATGTACCCCCCAGAACTACCGAACAACTGGAGGTCTGAAGTTCTGGTATGAACACGAAAGCAGGCGGATTGCTACTTCAAACTTTAACGTATCGTTGAATTTTGTCAGAACCGGCGGAATGGAAGCGGTAATGTATTTGTTTTTAAAACTGGACGGTCTGAGTATTCAGATCGGTCAAAAGGGAGGCAGACCGTTCCCTCCCAGCGTTTATCAGGGGCCTAAGCGAGAAACGACTTGGGAAATAGGCTCTCTTGGTATGCCACTCTATTTCGATACATTGGCACAAACGCATACCTCACGCCACGTCCACAACCCATCCCACCGCTTTGAGCCTGTTGCTCTTGACGAACATTTTATCTCAATCGAGCAGCAAGAGGACGCGATAGCTTTTCTGAAAGAAGCTCTCGCAAAATACTCTGGGGAATGGATCGGTGCATGCCGAGGAGAGGAACAACACGCAAAGGTATACTTACGCCCAGAGTTGGAAGAACAGCTAGCGGCTGGGCAGTTCTTGAAATGAACTACTCGTCGGCAAAGCTGTCATTGGCGCAACTGTAGCGAAAGCTCAATTTGTCCCGCAACTCGTCCCTCGATGGAATCGTTTTGGATGGCAGGTTTCGAAACCATCTGTCTAAAAGTATAAACCGGTGCTTCATTGAGATATCCGGCGACGGGACAACAATTGCTTGGCCCATGCCGAATGATCAAACTAAGTCTAGATCGAGCCGCCTTCGACCATGAAATTCCCGGCGCTGCACATGGCGGCGTCGTCTGAGGCCAGAAACACCACCATCCGCGCCACATAGACCGGGTCGATCGGGTCCGGCAGGCATTGGCGGTCAACTTGTTTTGCCAGCGCCTCGGGCGTGACCCACAGGTCTTTCTGGCGCTGGGTCATGATCCAACCGGGGACAACAGTGTTTACGCGGATACGGTGATCCCCCAGCTCGCGCGCCATGGTTCGGGTGAGGCCATGAACCGCAGATTTGGCGGTGGCATAGGCGGGGAAACCTGCGCCGGCCTCCCACCAGGAATTCGACCCCAGATTGACTATGGAGCCTGCGCCCCGTTCGATCATTGCGGGGGCAACCGCCTGAATGGCAAAGAACATATGGCGGATATTGGTCGCCATGCGTTCATCCCAATAGTCCGCAGTAACCTCGCGCCAGTCATGTCGGTCATCTTGTGCCGCGTTGTTGACCAGAACATGCGCTGCGCCCAGTTCCTCGGTCAGTTGCTCCAGCGCATCGCGCAGCGCATCGATATCGCGCAGATCGCATTGGGCGAAGGCATGCTCGCCTTCCAACTCCGCCAGCAACTCATGGCCGGCATCCGCGTTGAGGTCCAGAAAACCCACCTTGGCCCCCTGTTCAGCAAAGGCCCGAACCGTTTCCGCCCCAATCCCCCCAGCCCCGCCGGTGATGAAAACGGTCTTGCCGTTCAGGCTGGGATAGGTGGCAAATTCTGGGGTCATCCGTCACGCTCCATGATCCATTCGACCTCGGGGGCCGCAACAAATCGCCATTTCCGCAATGGTCCGGCCATGACGTTCAGATAATACATCTCAAACCCATAGGGTGCTCCGCAAGGGTGGTGTCCGCGCGGAACGGTCACAACATCGCCATCCGAGACTGCCATCGTTTCATCCAACTGACCGTCATCTGTGTAGACGCGCTGAATTCCGAACCCGTTCGCCGGGTTTAGGCGGTGGTAGTAGGTTTCCTCAAGATAGGTGATACGCGGGAAGTCATCCTCATCATGGCGGTGACTGGGGTATGAGGACCAATGGCCGTTTGGGGTGAACACCTCGGTAACCAACAGGCTGTCGGCGTAGTCTTCATTCTCCATCGCGATATTGTTGATATGGCGTGTGTTCACGCCCTTGCCACGCTGGGTCAGAGTAATGCCATCCGGTCCAATCCGCCGGGCCTGATGCCCGCCCTTTCCGGGGGCCGAGCAGACAGCGATGACGCAATCAGTTTCGGCCACGGCCTCCCATTCGGTGCCGTTGGGCAGATAGAGGCAATGAGGTGGTGATTTCTCAAACACATTCATCCGGTCGCCCAGAACGCCCCAATCCTGCCCGGCGCCGGAGATCTGCGCCTTGCCTTCGACCATGACCAGAATGACCTCACGATCTCCAGTGACCTCGGCCGCCTTGTCGCCCGCGCGCAGGTGGTAGAGGCCGAATCCGACATAGCGCCACCCGGCGCTGGCCGGAGTTATGTCGTGGACCTTGCCACGGGTGCCGAATGGTTTCTTGAGCAAATCTGCCATGTTGGTCTCCGGTAATGGGCGGCCCTTCAGACCGCCCGGTTCTTATTTCAGGCGGATTGCCGCGTGGTCAGCGCCGAAAGCGCGTTCGATAGCTGCGCCTCAGACCACCCCTCGGCCACAGCGCGGCGCAGGATATCCGCCTGACTGTCCGGCGCATTCCCCCCGACCGGAGGATCCGTGTCGAGATTGGTTGGGAAGGGATACCCTTCGGCAGTTGCGGCAATCGCGGCCTCTAGCTGAGTAGCAGTCAGGTCACCTCTCTGTTTCAAGGTGATGAGCGACGGAAGCACCGCCTCGGACATCGCGCGGCGATCCACAGCCTCCATCGCCCGACCAAAACCCGAGGACACCTGAAGCAGGTTTGCCATGCGATCAATGTCCGCGCTGCGGTTTTCGCCCGCTGCATGGAACAGCGCAGGGTTGAAGAACACGGCATCCCCTTTTTGCAAAGGCAACTGCACGTAGTTCTCTTCGAAATGCGCGCGGTGATCCGTGTCGTGGAAGGCAAGATATCCGGGCGCATAAAGCTGCGAGAACGGCAGCAGCTTGGTTGGGCCGGACTCCACCGGCATATCGCAATGCGCCACAGCGCCCTGCAATGTCAGAGCTGCCGTTAGAAAATGCGCATGCGCGGGGTATCGCGCAGCGCTGTCTGCCGTTTGAAAGCCAAGGTGATAGTCACGGTGCGCTTGCTGTGCCTGCCCGCCGGGGCGCACCTGGTTGATCTGCGCCGTGACCTGATAGTTCGGGCCAAGCCAAGCCTCACACGCGGCGGCAATCGAGGTGTTTCCGAAATAGAGCGCAAAGCCCTCGGGATCGCGCAGGCACTGTTTCTGCAACGCGTTCCAGATCCGGTCATTGGCCCCAGAGGCCGCAAAGTGGTCGCCCTCACCCCCGCCGCCCTGACGTTCGTCTTCGATGATCTGGCGGAACACTTCTGTGGCCCGGTCGATCACACTTGTATCCGGATACGCCTGTTTCAGGGCGATGACGCCTGCAGATTTGGCAAGAACCCAAGCCCATTCGGACAGCAAGGCCTGCCGCTTGTCTGCTTGCTCTAGTAGCGGACGCAAAGCCTGCATGTCATAGACGGGCACATTGTTTTCCACAGACGCAGCAAACGACACCGCGTCCGCCGAAAGGGCCTGTGAGGTCAACACCTTGAATTCATCCAGATCACAGGATTCCCGGTCAAAATAGCCGACATATCCGAGTTCTTGATTTACCATGACTTTCTCCTTTCTCATGGCTTCGGTGTTGCCCCTTGGGGCGGTGTGCTAAGCGGTGATCTCCAATCCTGCCTTGCCGCAGACATCAACGATGTGGTCGTAGCCTTTTTTGGAGTACTCATAGGGCGGCGCTTTGGCCGGGTCCTGTTCTGCCTCAACGACGATCCAGCCGTCATAATCCATCGCTTTCAGCGCATTTGCGACCGCCTGAAAATCAATGTAGCCGTCACTTGGCACCGTGAACGCGCCTGCGATCACGGCGTCCAGGAAACTGCGGTTGTTTTCCCGCACGTCCTGCACGATGGCGGGGCGGATATCCTTGAAATGCACGTGATGCACGCGGTCGCCCCAGCGGTTCAGGGTCGCCATCACGTCACCGCCGCCAAACAGCAGGTGGCCGGTGTCAAAGCACAGTTTCAGCTCGCGGCCTGAGCCCTCCATCAGCCAGTTCACGTCATCCTCGCTTTCGATGATCGTGCCCATGTGGTGGTGATAGGCCATCGGCATGCCCTGATCACCCATCCATTTTGCCAACTCGGTCAGCTTGGCCGCGTAGGAGAGCACCTCATCCTTCGACAGTTTCGGGCGGTCATTGACCGGCGTCCCGATCTGGCCCTGAACGGTGTTGGAGCATTCGGCGTAAACGATACACGGGCTGTTCAACGCCACGAATTGCGCGACCTGTTCCTGCACGGCGTCTCGTTCCGCCGCGAAGTCGTTGATCAGCGAGGCACCGGAACACCAGCCGCCACAAAGCGCGATATCGTTGCCCTCAAGGTAGGCGCGCAGCCCCTCGGTATCGCTGGGCATCCGCTGGCCCCGTTCGACGCCGGTGTAACCAATCTGACGCGACTCCTGCAGCGCTTGTTCCATTGTGTATGCAGCGGTCAGGTCCGGCAGATCGTCATTCTGCCACGCGATCGGAGAGATCCCGATTTTCACGCTCATTTCGTGTTTCTTTCCTTGATGGCAACCTCATAGGCCGCGCGTTTTTCGTTCACTTCGGGGCGGGTGCTGACCTCGGGCACCGCGACTTCCCACCATGTGCCGCCATATTCGGTCGAGGGGTAAGGATCGGTGTCGATGACCACCACGTAAGGGCCTGAGATGTCACCGCGTTTGGCCAGCGCGTCCTCAAGCTCGGCAATCGAGCTGACCTTGACTGAGGTCGCCCCCATCGCCGCCGCATGTGCCGCGAAATCGATGTTCGAGGCGGTTTCGTGGACGGTGTGATCCAACAGGTTGTTAAACTCGGCCCCGCCAGTGCCCATTTGCAGGCGGTTGATACAACCAAAGCCCCGGTTGTCGGTAATTACGACGGTGAAGGAGACGCCCATCATCGCAGCCGTCGCCATTTCCGAGTTCGCCATCATGTAGGTGCCGTCACCGGTAAAGCAGATCACGTCGCGATCCGGCTGGGCCATCTTGATGCCCATCGCACCCGCGATCTCATAGCCCATGCAACTGAACCCGTATTCCATGTGATAAGCCCCGGGCCGTGGCGCTTTCCACAGCTTGTGCAGCTCGCCCGGCATTGTGCCAGCGGCGCACATCACCACCGTGTCGTCATGCGAGGCACGCTGTACCGCGCCGACCACCTGCATATCGGTGGGAAGCGCGTTCCCGTCCCCCGGTGCGTCGGTCAGCGCGTCGACCTTGCCAAACCAATCCGCTTTGAGAGTGTCCGCCACAGGATCAGCATTGTAGCCCTGCAACGCCGCGCCCAGCTCCTGCAAGCCAACGCGCGCGTCGGATTGCAACGGCATCGCGCCGTGTTTCTCGGCATCATAGGCGGCTGTGTTGAGGCAGATCATCTCGCGCGCGGAGTTCGAGAACAGGCCCCAAGAGCCGGTCGTGAAATCCTGAAGGCGCGTGCCAACGGCCAGCACCAGATCGGCCTCGGCGCAGATGTCATTGGCGGGTTCGCCGCCGGTCACACCGATTGGGCCGAGGTTCAGGGGATGATCCCAGGCCAAAGCGGATTTGCCGGCCTGCGTCTCGGTGATTGGGATATTGTGTGTCTCAGCAAAGCTCTGCAGGGCGTCGGTTGCATCCGAGTAGTGCACCCCACCGCCCGCAACGATAACCGGACGTTTGGCTGCGGAAATCGCGGCGACGGCGCGCGCCAGTTCGCCTTCGTCTGGGCGAATACGGCGTTGGAACCACACGCGCGGTTCAAAGAAGCTTTCGGGGTAATCATAGGCCTCGGCCTGCACGTCCTGACAGAAGGCCAAAGTGACTGGCCCGCAATCCGCCTGATCCGTCATCGTGCGGAAAGCACGCGGCAGAGCGGTCAGCAGATGTTCGGGGCGCGAGATACGGTCATAGTAGCGGCTAACCGGGCGGAAACAGTCATTGGCACTGATAGTGCCATCGCCAAAACTCTCGATCTGTTGCAACACCGGGTCCGGCCCGCGCGAGGCGAAGACGTCGCCCGGCAGCAGAAGAACCGGCAGGCGGTTCACATGGGCCAGCGCAGCAGCGGTGACCATATTGGTCGCGCCCGGCCCGATGGACGAGGTCACCGCCATCGCCCGTGTGCGCCGCATCTGTTTGGCATATGCAATCGCGCAATGCGCCATCGTCTGTTCATTGTGGCCGCGATAGGTGGGCAGCGTGTCTTTGACACCATGCAGCGCCTCACCCAGCCCGGCCACGTTTCCGTGGCCGAAAATGGCCCAGACACCTGCGATAAAAGGCTCTCCAGCCTCATTCATCTGCGCGCCCAGATAGCGCACCAAAGCTTGCGCTGCGGTCAGTCGGACGGTCTTGCCCATTGTGATCCCTTTCAACACAAGGCCATTTTGGCCAATTCTGCGATTTCGTTGGATGTCGAACCGAATGGTCCCGTTTTGGGGGAACGGCGTTAAACCGTTCCGCCCAGTGACCCTTCCAATTGGGCCAATTCCTGCCCTCCTGCCATCAGGTCCTGTAATTCTTCAGGTGTGATCTCACCGCGTCTTGCGGTGCCCAGCGTTTTGCCACGGTTCAGTACGGTAAAGCGGTCGCCGACGGCCAGCGCGTGGCGCACGTTGTGGCTGATGAAAACCACTCCGACGCCTTGGCTGCGCACCTTGTCGATAGTCGCCAGCACGTTCGAAGTTTGCCGCACCCCAAGGGCCGAGGTTGGCTCGTCCAAAATCAGGATCTTGGCACCGAAATGAACGGCGCGCGCAATCGCAACCGTCTGGCGTTCCCCTCCAGACAGGGTGCCCACAGCCTGATCCGGGCCACGCAGGTTGATGCCCATCTTGCGCATCTCTTCCATAGTGATTTCGTCAGCCAGCTTCTTATCGAAGAAGCTGATTCCCGCCACTTTGCGCGTAGGTTCGTTACCCATAAAGAAATTGCGGCTGACACTCATCAGCGGGATCATGGCCAAATGCTGATGCACTGTTGCGATCCCCGCTGAAATAGCATCGCGCGGGTCTTCAAAATGCATCGGCTTGTCTTCGAAGAAAATCTCGCCCGAAGTTGGTTTGTGAACGCCCGACATCGTCTTAATGAAGGTCGACTTGCCTGCACCATTGTCGCCGAGAAGACAGTGGCATTCCCCCGGTTTAAGATCAAAGCTGACGCCTGCCAGCGCAATCACCGAGCCGAAGTGTTTCTGGATGTCGACCATACGAATGATCGGCTTGCTATCCTGCACGTCCCCATGGTGGAACTTGGTATCGTCAGTCATCTCAGTGTTCTCCTGTGATGATGCGGCGGATATAGGTGTTCAGGATTACGGCACCCAACAGGATGATCCCCAAGAAGACCCTAAACAATGAGCTTTCTACGCCGGCAAAGAACAGCCCCTGCTGTACCACGCCAAAAATCAAAGCGCCCAAAGCAGCCCCCAGAACCGAGCCATATCCGCCGGTCAGCAGCGCGCCGCCAATTACAACCGCAATAATCGCTTCAAACTCCTTAAGCAAACCACGGTCCGCGCCAGCCGAGCCGAACTCCATAACCTGACAAGTTGCGAAGACCGTGGCGCAGAAGGCGGTGAACATGAACATCAGTATTTTGACTTTGTTCACTGGCACGCCTGAATTTCGCGCTGCCTCGGCGTCGCCACCCGCTGCGAAAATCCAGTTACCAAACTTGGTTTTGGTAAGCAGCACGTGACCAAAAACAATGATACCAATGGCCCAGACAATCAGCATGGGAATACCGTCAACAACAGGCTGACCTGCGCGCGTTCCACGCTCGAACGTTTCGATCAAGCCGTTTTCGCCAAGCCAAGTGAAGAACCCTTGTCCGACTTTGCCACCGAAGATCGATGCCAGCCAGTCACCTTCCGCGACGTCTTTGATTCCGCCAATGATCGTCTTCCGCTCAATGGTTTGCGGCAGATAAATGGTGAAGCCGCGCAGGATAAACAGAAAGGCCAAAGTCACGATAAAGCTGGGCAGGCCAGTTCGCACCACGATAAAACCGTTCAAGGCCCCAATCGACACACAGAGCGCAAACGTCACAATGATAGCCATCCACACGGGCCAACTGAGTGTGACTGAGAAGATCGCGATCATCATCCCGGCAAAGCCGATCATCGAACCAACCGATAAGTCAAATTCGCCTGCGATCATGAGCAGGCACGCCCCTACGGCAATGATCATGAACTGCGCCGAAACGATCGACCAGTTCAGCACACCCTGACTGGTGAACATGCCACTATCGAATGCAAACAACAGAAAAAACGTGAATACGGCGACGGTGCCGACAATTCCACCCAGCTCAGGGCGGATCAGAGCACGGCGCAGCGGCGATATCTCTTTGATCCGTTCATCTTCAACTGTCGTGGATTGAGCTGACTCAGTCATTGTGGTCCTCCCCTCGCGGGTGATCCAGAAAAATTGGAAGTAGGTCTGAGCGGGCGCCTTAGCACGCCCGCTCAGCTAGGAAGATCAGCGGTATTCACCTGCGAATTCTTCGATTTTCTCCAGACCGTCAGCAGTCACGAAACCGGGGCCAGAGTTGATGTTGTTGCCTGGCAGAACGCCGTAACGGTGGTAGTTAGTCAGAACAACAACCGGCAGGTAGGCCTGCAGGAACGGCTGCTGGTCGATTCCCCACTGAATGGTACCGTCCTTGATGGCTTTGACAATCTCGCCACCCAGATCAAACGTGCCGAAATAAATGTCACCGGCCATGCCGTTCTCTTGAAGAGCCAAGATGGTTGGATCGGCAGAGGTCGGGCCAAGCGTCAAAACAGCGTCCGTCTCTGGGTTAGCCGACAGGTAGGCCAGAACGCGGTTCTTAATCTCCGCAGGGTCCTGTCCCGCGTCGATCATCTGCTCACCAAGCTCAATACCCAGGCCGTCCGCGAAGCCCTGGCAACGCTCTTGGCTGGATGGCTGGACGATGTAGTGGTTCACACAAAGGAAAGAGCCAATGCCGTCACCTTTCGCCCGAAGACCAGCCGCATAGCCAGCGTCATATTCTGGTTGCCCGACATACATCAGGGCGCCAACTTCGCGTGCCTTGTCGGGTGTCCCAGTGTTCATAATGATCACGTCGATCCCGGAATCTACAGCAGCTTTGATCGGGCCTTCGAGAATATCCGGGTCAGCCAACGTGGTGATGATACCGTTGGGACCGGAGGCCGCAGCCTGATCGATGATGCGCGCCATATCCGCAAGGTCACCAGTAGGCGGGTTGCGATATTCCACCTCGACACCCATCTGCTCACCAGCCAAAGCGATACCGTTCTTGATCGTGTTCCACCAGCTGTCACTGTCAGGGGCATGGCTGACCAGGATGTACTTTTCGCCTTCAGCCGCGGCACCGCTTGCGGCCGCCACCGCGACAGCACTGGCCATCAGTACTCGTTTCACAAACTTGTTCATTTGGTTTCCTCCCATAAAACCGTCTGTTTTCGTCCTAGGCTATCAGCCCCATTTATTCGGTTGGGCCGAATCTGTATTGCCCGGGTCTGTATCCGAGCTGTTTTCAGTTTGAAGAAATTCAATCATTTTGCAACCGGTTTCAAAACTTCAGCCAGATGAACCGGCCTACCGGACTGCGCCGACAGCGTTGCCGCCTCGGCCATTGCGAGGGCGGCAACCCCATCCTCCAGCGAGACGGGAACCTGCGCGCCCGAGGCCGCTGCCTCCAAAAAAGCGGCCCACTCGGCCTGATAGGCTGGCATGTAGCGTTCCAGAAAGAAATAGGTGGGTTTGGCCCCGACGACGCCGGCGGAGGTCGATTTGACAACCGTGTTTTCCAGCATGTTCTGCGCCTGCAAAAGACCTTCGGAACCCAGCAGCTCGACCCGCTGATCATAGCCATAGGCCGCCCGGCGTGAATTCTTGATGGCCGCGATACGACCATCCGCGTAAGTCATTGTGACAATGGCGGTATCCACGTCTCCGGCCGCGCCGATTTCTGGGTCGACGATCGACGAGCCAACAGCGGAAATCGTCGTCGGGACCTCTCCCATCAGGAAATTCGCCATGTCGAAATCGTGGATCATCATGTCCCGGAACAGGCCACCCGAAACCTTGACATAGCTCACCGGCGGAGGGGCCGGGTCAAACGAGGTGATGGACAACAGTTCAGCCTTGCCGATCTCGCCTGCATCCACAGCCGCTTTCAATGCCGAAAAGCTGGGATCAAACCGACGGTTGAAGCCGATCATCACGGGCTGACCATGCGCTGCGACCGACTGCTGGCAGGAAATGGCCCGCTGAAGGTCCAGATCGACTGGTTTTTCGCACAAAACAGCTTTACCCGCCGCTGTTGCGGCTTCAATCAGGTCCGAATGCGTGTCGGTCGGCGTCGCGATCAGCACCGCGTCAATTTCAGGATCAGCTATGATCTGGTCCGAGGTTCGAACCTCGGCACCGTGCTCATGGGCCAGATCGTCGGCCGCCTGAGCCATGGCATCCGAGACCGCAAATAGCACACTGCCTGGATGGGCTGATATCGCCCGCGCATGCACCCGCCCGATCCGTCCGGCGCCCAGCAATCCAACCTTCAACATCCAAACCCTCGAATCCTGTTCTGTGGCGCAACAATGGATTTTTTTGCAACCGGTTGCAACAGTTTTATCATCGGTCCTCCGATCAAGGTCTGCGGGCGATGCAGTCGGCACCTCAACAACAATTGAATACGCGAAGCCTAAATAAGCCTGACGCTCAAGATGACGTGAATTGGTCGGGGTCGAGAACCACCCTAGGGTGCGCCGCAAATGGTCTGTTCAGGCCGCTCAAAGCAACAGCAATCATGACGGGTACTAGATGGTTCTGCGTAGTTTCTTTTCGGTCGACAGCGAAAACATGATGGTAACGTCTAGCCCCAGCGCGGGGATTGTAGGCACGCCAATCCGCAACAACTCAGACACGCCGAACGGTACTGTTTTCCAATATACGGCGGGCGGCGGAACTACGGTCACTGTAGATGACACCTCGGGCACTCCGGATGTGTTCGAAGATGATCAGGCCTTTGGTCACACAGTCACCGATGGCGGCGGTATCGTGGCTAATGGTACCCCCGTGGAATCCGAATCCTTCATCGATATTCGGCAGCTTGACGAAAACGGTCTGGAAACGGGACCTGTCATCCGGCTGTATGTCTTTTCGCAAAACGGCGTGACTTCGGATGTCTGGGGTTTTGCGGCCTCAGAGCGGCTGATAGATGGGGCGTCCTACGTCAAGGTTGCGGGATCAAATACGGGGTCTTCGCTGTATTCGGACTATGTGGCTTGCTTTGCTGAGGACACATTGATCGAAACAGCCGACGGTTCGGTTCCCGTGCAGCAGATCCACGTCGGTCAAAAGGTCTGGACACGGGACAACGGCCTGCAGCCAGTTCTGTGGATCGGGAGCACATCCGTTCCGGCAACCGGGCGCTTTGCCCCTGTGGTCTTTGCCCCCAACACGCTGGGCAACCCAAGCGAACTTGTCGTCTCGCAGCAGCACCGGATGATGATCGACACCAGCGTAGCCGAGCTTCTGTTTGGCGCGCCCCACGCATTGGTGGCAGCCAAGTTCCTATGCGGCATGGAGGGTGTATCGATTCGCGAAGGCGGGCATGTCAGCTATTGGCATATTATGTTCGATCAGCATCAGATCATCAGATCTGAAGGCGTCCTTAGCGAGAGTTTTTTTGTGACCCCGACTTCGATCGGAGCGCTGGATCGCCCGCAGCGCGCTGAAATACTGTCACTTTTCCCCGAGCTGCGGGTAAAATCCGACGCTTTTGGGCCGACGGCTGCACCCATTCTGAAACCACATGAAGCGGCTGTTCTCAGGTCCCATCTATCCCGTTTGAACACCACAGGATCCCGCGTAGCGGCGCAGTAACTACGGGAATCCCCCAATTTCGCGCGCTGCGCGCATTTGTTAACTATTGGTTATTGATTTACCTACCACTCAGTAACCCTCTTAAGAAGGGTTGGCGCGACCCCCTCAGCCAACCCTTCTGGCCCTTCCCCGCCAAAGTGAAGAACGGATCAGGCAAACCGTGCGTTTTTGAGTGTAATGGCGATCCCTGAAGGACTCGAACCCTCAACCTGCTGATTAGAAGTCAGCTGCTCTATCCAGTTGAGCTAAGGGACCGCTGCGCCCTTCTTGCTGGTTTTAAGGGCGGGGTTCAAGAGCCAAGCGCATGAAGGCGCTGTTTGGATCATCTTCATACCCGTAGATCGGGTCGCAATAAGAATAACCCAGTGCCTCGTAGAGCTTACGCGCAGCATCATAATCCGGCAGATGCGCGGCGCCCGTTTCAAGCACAAGCGCCTCTGTGCCCTCATTGGCCGCCAGATCGGCAAGGTATGCCATCATCACCCGCGCCAGACCGCGCCCGCGTGCGGCTTCGACAACGTGAACTGATTTCACTTCGGCAGTACCATCGGGCAGGGTCTTCAACGCGCCGCAGCCCAGGGCACGGCCCTCTTCGAAAAGACCCCAGAAGCGGATGTCGTCACCCGACAAGGCCTCGGGCCCCATGGTGTGATTGCTTTCCGCCGGACCCGCTTGTTCGCTATGGGAAAAATGCGCCTCAATCACAGGGCGCAAAGCACCCGACGTGGGGTCGGCCAGTCGAATTTCGATCATTTAGTGCGTCCAGGGGCTGCGACGGTCAGTTGCGAAATTCTCGCCATACCCGCGCGGACGCAGGTTAGGCTTGCGCTTGTGCGGCTCGCTGACCTGTACGTCGATACCATTGTCCTTGGCGTAATCCAGCGCCTCTTCCTTGGTATCGAATTTCAGGCGCACCTGGGTCTGAGTGTCATCGGATGAGGTCCAGCCCATCAGCGGATCAACTTCACGCGAAGACGCAGGCGCATATTCCAAAACCCACTTGCGGGTCTTGGCCATGCCCGAGGTCATCGCATTCCGCGAAGGCTGGTATATCCGTGCGCGCATCTCGCCTCTCCGTACTCATTTGGCTGGCTTTGTTTATGCGTCACAGCATCCATTCGGACAAGTCCGCAATTGTCGCAATTGCGTGCAATGGAAATGCCCCCTTGAACCGGAACAAAAACAGATCAAAATCAGGCGCGAAAGGAATCCCCCTCTATGGCCTATGCTCATTCCGACAAGACCCAGCTGACCTCAGAAGACGTCCGCGCGCGCCTCAAGCTTGAGGGCGGTAAGGCGTTTGTCATGCACACCGATTTTGCGCCCGCCGGGGACCAGCCTACGGCCATCAAAGAGCTGGCGGGCGGCGTTCTGGATGGCGAGCGCGATCAGGTTCTGCTGGGCGCGACCGGAACGGGCAAGACCTTCACCATGGCCAAAGTGATTGAGGAAACGCAGCGCCCCGCCATCATTCTTGCGCCCAACAAGACACTGGCCGCGCAGCTATATGGCGAGTTCAAGGGCTTCTTCCCTGAAAACTCAGTCGAGTATTTCGTGTCTTACTACGATTACTACCAGCCCGAGGCCTATGTGCCGCGCAGCGACACCTACATAGAAAAAGAATCCCAGATCAACGAACAGATCGACCGGATGCGCCACTCAGCCACCCGCGCGCTTTTGGAACGTGACGACGTGATCATCGTCGCCTCGGTCTCGTGCATCTACGGTATCGGCTCGGTTGAAACCTACGGGGCGATGACGCAGGATCTGAAGGTCGGCAATGAATATGATCAACGGCAGGTCATGGCCGATCTCGTAGCTCAGCAATACCGCCGCAACGATCAGGCGTTTCAGCGCGGGTCCTTCCGGGTGCGGGGTGACTCGCTGGAGATCTGGCCCGCCCACCTCGAGGACCGCGCCTGGAAGCTGTCGTTCTTCGGCGAGGAACTGGAACAGATCACAGAATTCGACCCGCTGACCGGCGAACGCGCCGCCACGATGGAACAGGTGCGGGTCTATGCGAACTCGCACTACGTGACACCGAAACCGACGATGCAGCAGGCGATCATCAGCATCAAAAAGGAACTCCGCATCCGGCTCGACCAATTGGTGGGCGAAGGCAAACTGCTGGAAGCGCAACGTCTGGAGCAGCGTACCAATTTCGATCTGGAAATGCTCGAGGCTACTGGTGTCTGCAACGGGATCGAGAACTATTCGCGCTACCTCACGGGTCGCGCGCCGGGTGAACCGCCCCCAACCCTGTTTGAATTCATCCCCGACAACGCCATTGTCTTTGCCGACGAATCCCATGTCTCGGTCCCGCAGATCGGCGGCATGTACCGGGGCGACTATCGGCGCAAATTCACACTGGCCGAACACGGGTTCCGCCTGCCGTCGTGCATGGACAACCGACCCCTCAAGTTCGAGGAATGGGACGCCATGCGCCCGCAATCCGTCTTCGTCTCGGCAACGCCTGCGAAATGGGAGATCGAACAGACCGGCGGCGTCTTCACCGAACAAGTGATCCGCCCCACGGGCCTTCTTGACCCTGAGGTCGAAATCCGCCCGGTGTCGATGCAGGTGGACGACCTGCTGGACGAGGTGCGCAAAGTCACCGCCAACGGTTTCCGCACGCTGGTCACCACGCTGACCAAACGCATGGCCGAGGACCTGACCGAATACCTACACGAACAGGGCATCAAGGTCCGCTACATGCATTCGGATATCGACACGCTGGAACGCATCGAAATCCTGCGCGACCTGCGGCTGGGGGCCTTTGACGTGCTGGTCGGCATCAACCTGCTGCGCGAAGGCCTCGACATTCCCGAATGCGGGCTGGTCGCCATTCTAGACGCCGACAAAGAGGGCTTCCTGCGCTCCGAGACCTCTCTGGTCCAGACCATCGGCCGCGCCGCGCGGAATGCCGATGGCCGCGTGATCATGTATGCCGACAAGATCACCGGCTCGATGGAGCGCGCCCTGAACGAGACCAACCGCCGCCGCTCCAAGCAGATCGCCTATAACGAGGAACACGGCATCACGCCCGAGACGGTGAAGAAGAATGTCGAGGACGTTCTCGCCGGTCTCTACGAAGGCGATGTCGACATGAACCGCGTCACCGCCACCATCGACAAGCCGATGCACGGCGCGAATTTGGAGGCCCATCTGGACGGGTTGCGCGAGAAGATGCGCAAAGCCGCCGAGAACCTGGAATTCGAAGAGGCCGCCAATATCCGGGATGAGATCAAACGTCTGGAAGCGGTCGACCTCGCCGTCGCCGACGACCCCATGGCGCGCCAATGGGCGGTCGAGAAAGCGTCCGAGGATGCAGTGAAATCACGCGGGCGGTCAACGGCTGGCAGGCCGGGACAACGGGGTGGGAATGTGAAGCGGAGGAAGCGCTAGTCATCCTAAAGCCCTACTATCGATGCTAAGTACGCAGTAATCAGTCCGATCAAAACAGTACAAAATGCAGAAATGCTTACTCTGCCTATCGTTTTACCAGTGGTGTGTGAATTCCTTGCGACTAGTTCCGCGTCAGCTTGGGTGAGCTGGATCAGCGACAAAGGCATAAGTCTCGTTATCTGGCTTTCAGCATAGAAACCAAGCCTACGCGATACAGCTACGGTCAAAATCATACAAAATAGGCTGACAATTCCTGCGCGAAAAAGAGAGTTTAGATCAAAATTTTGTTCATTGAAGTGCAAAAGGAGAACACCACAAACCGCAAGTGCGCCTAAGCCTTGAATAACAATTGAAGTTGCCTTCTCTGCTTTCTTAATTGCAAGGTGCATTTTGCCAACGTTTTGCTTCCTAAGGCTGGAATATCAGTCTTCGACTTGTGCTTCGATGCTTCTGGCAACTGCCAAGTCAACGTATTCGATGGTCATTCGACCTGTTAGCCGCATAGACTCAAATGATATTCTCCTTTGTATATCTGATGCTTGTAGATTTTCCATCTTCTTTGGAAGTGCCATGGTGTTTCGCAGACCCACTTCAAGTGTGTAGGGTCTTGCTTCATTCGTTTTGGGAAGAATAATTAGGAAGTTATATTCAAGTTCAAACTCCTCTACGCACTCATTTCTTGTTGTGCCCTGTGCGGCAAATTTTTGAAAGCTACTAACGCGCTCCGTTTTATCGTCGATGTATCGAACTGTGATTGAGCAGTTGGACCCCATGCAATGGTACTGCTCCATGAGCGCTTCAATTGAGCGATGTAAATTTTCAATGTCTGAAAATTCTATTCGATGGGCGTCGAAGAAATACCGACCTAGACGTTCAGTTCTACCAGTAATGTCATTGTAGACATCCTGAATCACCTGAAGTGATACTTCACCACCAGTCGAGATTTTAACTTTATCGAGCAAAACAGAACCCCTGCAAACTGCTGAATTTAATGATGGTTTCGCATTACAGAGCCATCGATTGCGGATCAACCTTACAATCATAGGATGAAGTAAAATTTTCCTTTCACCAGCACTTCGGCGCTCCACCCTTGCGCCTCGTCCCACCCTCCTCCACGTTTGAAATCACAAATTGTGATTCCAAACGGTTGCCATGACGAACACCCTACCCAGCACGCATGAGGTCCAAAGCGCCATTCACCGGGTGCGCGGCACCCGTGTGGTGCTGGCCGAGGATCTGGCGCAGTTCTACGGAAAATCCGTCAGCGCGTTCAATCAGGCCGTCTCGCGCAACAAGGACCTGTTTGAAGGCTACCGCTTTCAGCTGTCCGATGCCGAGGTCGCCGATTTGCAATCACAGAATGTGATTTCAAAACCCAAGGGCCGCGGCGGGCGGCGGGTCAATCCGTGGGTCTATACGGATTACGGCGTGGCCATCGCCTCGGCCCTGTTCAAGGACCCGCGCGCGATCAGGATCACCCGGATGATCACCGAGGCCTTTGTCGACGGTGCGAATGCGCTCGCCGAGGCCCCGCGTAGCGTACCGGAAATCCTGCCGCCCGAGGGCGCCTCTGCCCCGTTGCTGCCCAATGGCGCGCAACTGCGTGATCTGGCCGAAAACATCCTCGATTCTGGTAAGCAAAGCCTTGTTGACTATATCGCCAGCCCCAGCACCAATCGCAAACAGGCCGTGGCAGCGATTATGAAGACATTGGCCGAAACCGCCAGCGAAGATGTCCGCACTCAGCAGGAACGCCTGCGCCTGAGCATTGCCCAGCGCCTGGCCACCGGTGACTATGCTGACGATGATGACAGAATGCGGCTGCTGGACTTGTTGAATGCGATGAAAGGCTAGCCCGTCACACACTTGCCAAAGGGCAATCTGCGGCTAGGTTCCTCGCTATGCGCTTTGTCCTGCTCTCACTGCTGCTCGGCAGCCCCGCCTATGCGTGGAACGCCACGATTGGCGAGATCTGCACGTTGACACACGAGACCGAAGCAGAGGAGATCCGGCTCACTTACGATCCGGCGCAGCCGCTCTATACCCTCGAAATCATGCGACGCGCCGAAGGCTGGACGCAAACGCCTTGGTTTGCCATGCGATTTGAAGGCCCAAACCCGATTGAGATTGGAACGCCAAGACACAAGCTGTCGGACGATGCGATGTCCCTATTCGTCTCAGACACCGGCTTTGGCAACGTCTTGGATGGCTTGGAGTTCAACCAAACAGCCTACGCCTTCACGCAAGACCACCTGAGTGAATTCTCACTGGAAGGCGCCGCGCCAGAGGTGCGCAAGTTTCGCACCTGCGCAGCGTCGCTGCTCTCGTAGCACTGCCTGAAGTGGCGCGGATCGGCCTCCGGTCAAACGTGCGTTCAGCCTTTGTCCCAATGGGCAATCACGTCAAAGCCTGCCGGGGTTGGCGGCGCTTCCATGAAATCAGCGAAATGCCCCCAAAGCTCGGCCACTTTTGGGGCGTTTGCGTTCGAGATATTCTCGCTCTCGACCACCGAGATCACATATCCGGTGCCGTCCTCGTTCATCACATTGGTAAAACAATGCATGCCGGGCATGCCCATGATTTCAGATTTCAATTCGTTCATCTTCGCCGTGGCCGCCTCGCGCGTACCGGGCTTCATTTTAAATTGAGTTACGCGTGCAAACATCTTTGTCCTCCCAAGCTGGGCGAAATTGCCCGATGGAGGCACCAAACTGGTACCAACGCGGGGCATCATAGCATGAACTGGCAGATTCCCGCAGCGTCACAGGCCAAGCGGTCGCGGATGTGACAGCCCTCAACCCACGGGTTTTAGGGCTTGATGAACTTGGCGTTGCCCAAGGACCTTTGGTTGGCGGTTGTTTGACGGGGCGTGGTCGTACTTGGCGAGGGGGCCGTTTGACGCTGCGCCACATCCGGTCCACAGGCCACTCCATCACCGTCGGGATCGTTGCGCGGATGATAGCCCGCATAGCCTTCGTAAAACGTCCCAAACCCCACGGCCCGAGAGGCATCGCACCCGGCCAGCGCGATTAGGTGCACCATGGCTTCATCCCGACCATAGTCTGAAAGGCGCACGAACATGTTGAAGGAAATCAACGCGACGGTCAGCGGCAGGCACAGAACCATAAGCAGAATACGCACGGGAGAGAGCGCGCGTCGCCGGGCAGCTTCGGCCCGGAGCTGACGTTTGGTCGGCAAGGGTTCGTCCAACTTGGATTTGCGAAACATCATACCACCGCGATACAGGGGATTTGTGGCGAAGCCGAGGCAGAACACGGCTCGCACACAAAGATCAGAGCGGATAGGATTGCCCTCACGCTTACCAATGCGAGGCAAAATGCCAAACAAAGACCCCTACCAACCGCTGGACGACACCGTCCGGGGCCTGATCCGCGAATTGATGGATGAGGCGACCCATGCCGCGCTCGCCGTTCTGAGCCCTGGCACCGCTTTGCCATCAGTATCGCGGATTGCTCTTGCAACAGATGCCGAGAGGCAGCCGATCTCGCTGATTTCAAGCCTGTCGGAACATAGCCGGGCGCTACAGAACAACACGGCCTGCGCCTTGCTGATTGGGGATCCCGGCCCTCAGGGGGATCCGCTGACGCATCCTCGGCTGACCTTGCACGCGACGGCTCGTTTGGTTGCAAGGGGAACGGCGGATCATGACAACCTCCGCCAGAGGTATCTGTCACTTCGCCCCAAGGCTAAACTCTATGCAGATTTCGCCGATTTCAGCTTTGTCCGCTTCGAGATTGAGGATGGGTTGCTGAACGGCGGGTTTGGCAAAGCTTACCGCGTCGAAGCTACAGACATCTGACACCGGGACACCGGACCTGCGTCAATTGAATGTCTCAGCCACGTCATACATGACCGGCTCAAAACTCTTGCACAGTTCATTGATCTTGCGGTTGCGGTCACGCATTTCCGGGGTGCGCAGCATGGCAAGAAAATCCTCGCGCCGTTCCCATTGCGAATAATTGGCAATACGGGTCTGGGCGTCGTTGACATGCAGGCCGGCCGATACAAAACCGGGCTGTTTTGAGATGAAGTCGGAATAAGCATCCGTCAGCGCCTCTAGCAGGTCCTGACAGGTGCCGGGTGTCATCTCAAATGTGGTAATGACGGTCTGAACGCTTGCGGTTTTGGCTATGGTCGGCATCTGAGTCCTCCTTTGGCTTACCCTCAGCCTAGCACAGGATTCCCAAACGTCTTGTCTTTCCTGTCACCCAAAGCGAAGCCGCCCCGATACAGGGGCGACTGGCTGCTATCGTCACTCTTCCAGACGCATCTGTACCGAGACATCGCCGCTCAGGCTTTCGGCCCAGCGCAGTTGGACAGCGTCGCCATTGCTGCCCTGTTCGACATCGGCATAGGGAAAGGAATAGCGCACCGACCCAAGCGCCGTTCTGAGCGGCCCCAGAACCGCCACTGCGTCGCAACTGCGAGCCTTGGAGCCAAACGGCAACCGACCGTCCGAGTCGATGGTCCAGACCTGCGAGGCCGAGCTCTGGCTATGTCGCACCCGCAGCGGGTTTTCCACCTTGGCATCAATTCCGTGATAGGTGTTGTTTCTGAACGTGACGTTGATGTGCTGATCCGCATCCAGATCCGCAAAAGACGTATCCACCCGGTCGGCACGCTCTAGGTCCGTCCCGTTAGAGCGGAACTTGTTGCCGGTCACCGCCAGCCCGTTGAGAAAATGCCCCGGACCGTGCGGGCGGATCACGATATAGCTGAACCAGGGCGGCGCCTCGCTGGAATAGAAGATATTGTCGGTGATGCTCATGGCGCTGAAGGAATAGCCCGAAACATAGGCGGGCGTCGTGTCACGCTCGTTCGTCCACTGCACAAAGCAATTGTCCACGTAATTCTCGGCGATGGTCGAGCTGTTATAGGTGCCGATCATGATCAGCCCTGCGGTCCGCACCCCTTGCGGGATACTGTCGCCCTGGAAAAAGTGGTTGCCAAGGATCATGTTGTTGTCGCCGCCGATAACCGCAAAGTGCTTGAAGCGCACCGCCCGGTTGTGGCGGATCTTCACGTCGTTCGAGGTGGTGTTCAGCGCGATCGACTTGCGATCGGGTACAATGAAGGACTCTTCCGAGGACAGGAACTGGCAATTGTCGATCAGCATACCCTTGCAGCCCGTTCCAATCGAGGTGATGCCGCGATCCAGCGGACGGCTGATGAAACAATCCGACAATGAGAATGTGCTTCCCGCAGGTGCCAGACGAATGGCGCTGCAACGGCCGTTGCACTGGAACTCGATCTGCTCCATCCCGAACTTGCGCAGCACTCCGAAATTACCGAAATCCAGCAGGTATTTGAAGGATACAAAAGTGAAGGTCTGGGTCCCTGCCGCATCATACAACGGCGCATTCAGCGTCAACTCACCAGCGCTTTCATCCTTGCCGCGCACGTAGATCTCGCGCCCGACGCCGCTGCCTTGAACCAGCGAACCGATGGGGATGTTCGCGACGTTGGCCACATTGGTCAGACGGGTCGAATCCGCAGGGTCATAGGTCGCGACCGAGGTGAAGGTCTCGGTATCCCAAGCCGAACTGCTTTTGACATCGAACTGACCGTTACGGATGACGCGACGGGTTGAAAACCCCGGCTTGTTGGGAACAGCGGCAAACATGTCGATTGGGGCCGTCACTTCGATCTTGCGGCCGGCCAGATCCAGCGATTCATGGTCCGAGTTGTTCAACAATGCCTGAAACGCTTTTTTGAAAGCCAGCTCTTCATTCCCGAACGCGGCGATATATGCTGGCAGGTCATAGTTTTTCAGCAGCAGAAGCATCTTGTCGTCAGGCATCGTCACAGTGCCTTCAAACTCGACCTCTGAGGACAGGGTGGTGTTCTCAGCCAGGCGATAGGTGCCTTGGGGTACAAAAATGCGACGGCCTCCAGCGGCCTGATCCGCTGCCTCGAACGCGGCCGAGTCGTCAGCAATACCGTCGCCCACCGCACCATAGTCGCGCACGTCCACACGGCTGATGATCTCACGCAGGAACACGCCGGTGACATCCGTGATCTCCAGATCATCGACGCGGATGACGGCCCCGTTAGCGCCCTCAACATCAATGCCGAAATGACCGTAGAGCGCCCTGACGCCCCACGCCATGTCCACGCCCGGACGCTGACCCGTGCCCACAATCGCGGTAATCTCGGTCACTGCGCCATAGCTTGTCAGCTGGGTGGCTGGGCCTTGCTCGACCACGCCCGCCAGATGGGTGTCGCCTGCTGCGCCGGCCCAGGCAGCGATCCGCACCTCGGGCAGAGGGCCACTGATCGCCTTGACCCGCGCCTTGATCTGCAAATAGCACCCCGGCAGGATTTGGGTCTGGCCCATATGACGCAACTGTTGCGGGTTATTGATCTTCAGGATCTCAAGACAGCCGCCAAAATCCGCATCCGACGGCACAAACGCCCCGGTGCCCGAGCCATCATAGGTCGGAGAGCCCGGCGTGCCATCGCCCACAGACCACACGCCCAGACCGTTTTCGAAAGCAGGCGGCATGAACACAATGCCGTCGGTGATTGCCTTGTTCATAGAAATCCCTTTCCTCGTCGCGCGGCCCAATGGCTGCACGTTCAAACGCCGTGTTCAGGTCCATCCCGAACGCGACGATCTGAGTATCCAAAAGGGATTAACCGCCACTCATGCGACCGTGACGGTGGTGTTGCATCAGGCCGCGGGGTCGGCGCGCCCAAGTAGCTGCACGCCGTTGATCTTCCAGACATTCTCCTGCTGGATCATCTGATAGTCGAGAATGTGAACCGCACCATCGCCATCGGTGATCATGACCTTCTGCCACAACGCGCCTGCGACCTCGCGCAGTTCCAGAAATCGCACGTCAGAGGGACGCCAGACCATGGGATAGCCATTGCGTACCATCGCTCCGAAATTGTCCGGGTTTCCGAAAAGACGCTGAATATTGGGGCTGGCAAAGGTAAAGGCCGTGGCGAAATCATTCGCCTTGAAGGCCTGGATCTGGGCCGCGATATTGGCCTCGATCTCGGCGCTTTGGGCAAACGCACCCGAGGCCAAACCGGCGCTCAGGGACAGGGCAAGCAGTAAACTACGCATAGGGCTACCTCCTGTCGGAACGGTAGCCCCATGCGGGATCAGGTCAAATCAGACCAGCTCTCCGGCCAAGGCCTTATCGATCAGCGCGATCGTTTCCGGCACGCCATAGAGGGCAATGAAGCCACCAAAACGCGGGCCTTGCGAGGCACCCAAAAGTACCTCGTAGAGGGCGGTGAACCAGCCACGCATCGGGTCAAACCGCTCACGCCCTATGGAATAGACCACCGATTGCAGCGCCTCATCCTCGGTCGGGCCGTCATATGCCTCAAGCGCGGCTTTCAGAGCCTCCAGCGCCTCGCGCTCTTGCTCCGTCGGGGCGCGGTGCTTGCGCATTGGTTTGACGAAATCGTTGAAGTAGCGCACGGCAAAACCCGCCGCCTGATCCAGATCGGGGTGGCTTTCTGCCGTCGCCTCAGGCGCATAACGGCGGATGAAGCCCCACAGCGCCTCTTTGTCCTCGGCCCCGGAAACCGACGCAAGGTTCAGCAACATGGCAAATGGAACGATCAGGCTCGATTCCGGGACATCTCCGCCATGAATATGCCAGACCGGGTTGTTCAACTGCGCCTTCAGATCCTGCCCCGGATAGGCCCGCAGCTGCTGGTGATATTCATCATAGGCTTTCGGAATAACGTCGAAATGCATCCGCTTGGCCGTCTTGGGCTTTTGATACATGAAATAAGACAGGCTCTCCGTAGGCGCATAGGTCAGCCATTCGTCTATCGACACGCCATTGCCCGACGATTTCGAGATTTTCTGGCCATTTTCATCCAGAAACAGCTCATACGAGAAATGCTCAGGCGCACGACCACCCAAAGCACGGCAGATCGCGTCATAGATCTTTTCGTTGGTGGCGTGTTCCTTGCCGTACATCTCGAAATCGACGCCCAATGCAGCCCAGCGCGCGCCAAAGTCCGGCTTCCACTGCAGCTTGACGTTGCCGCCTGTGACGGGAACGGTCCATTCCTTGCCCGTCTCATCGTCAAAGGTCACGGTGTAGGTCTCGGCGCAGACCTTCTTCATCGGCACATACATCACCCGCCCGCTTTCGGGATGCAGAGGCAGGAAGATCGAATAAGTTTGCTGCCGTTCTTCGCGGAGACTTTTCAGCATGATCGCCATGATCTCATCGTAGCGTTCGACAGCACGCTTTAGGATCTCGTCAAACTGTCCGGACTCGTAGAATTCCTTGGCCGAATAGAACTCATACTCGAATCCAAAGGTGTCGAGGAACCGGCGTAGCATAGCGTTGTTGTGCGCCCCAAAGCTTTCGTATTCACCGAATGGATCGGGCACCGAAGTCAGCGGACGCTGCAGGTGCTGCTCCAGAATCTCCGGGTTCGGCACGTTGCTGGGCACTTTTCGCATACCGTCCAGATCGTCCGAAAAACAGATCAGCTTGGTTGGGATATCCGACAGCGCCTCAAACGCGCGCTTGACCATCGTGGTTCGCGCGACCTCCCCAAAGGTGCCGATATGCGGCAGGCCCGAGGGGCCATAGCCCGTCTCGAACAGCACAAACCCCTTCTCCGGAGCGTTCTTCTGATAGCGTTTGAGCAACCGGCGCGCCTCTTCGAAAGGCCAGGCCTTGGACGACATTGCGGTTTCACGCAGTTCAGACATCAGATTTGCTCCATCGGGAAAAACAGCGCCGATCGCCCTTTGCAACCGACCGGCCCCTCCTATTGTGACGGTGCAGCATGAGTCAATAAAAGCACGGGGTTTTTCCGCGGATCTAGTCCGATTTAACCGGTCAACTGGTCCAGTTTCGCCGCCCAGATAAAGTCATTCTCGCTGAGCCCGCCGATTTCATGGGTCGTAAGCCTGACATCCACATAGCCCCAGCCGAATGAGATATCGGGATGGTGGCCCTGCTGCTCCGCCAGCCATGCACAGAGATTGGCCAGATATGTCGCCTTAGCGAAACCCTTGAACGCGAAGTGGCGGCTTAGCTCGGTCGACCCGGCATTCAGTGCCCAGTCCGATGAAAGCTCGCCCAAATGAGCGCTTGCCTCGTCTGCCGTCAGGGCGGGAATGCCGCCGGAACAAGGTACGCACGTACGGTCTGACAGGTTGCAGGTTTGTCCTGTTGTGGTCATTTTCGATCACTCCGCTGCTGTTGCTTTGGGTGGGAACTTGTTGGGCAATAGACCGAGCGACTGCGCCTGTCTTACATCTGCCAACAGGTCCCTGTCGGCCGCGGCGAACAGCGCCTCGGGGTCTTGCAGAACAAAGTAGCCCATCTGGTGCATGTCGATCCGGTATGGAGTACGCAGGATCGTCAGCACGTCGAACGGGTCCCGGTCCGGCATATCACTTTCGACCGCATAGACAAGTTCAGTAGGCGAGGACGCCAGACCCGAACCCAGCGCTTTGATTTCACCATCTTGCCATCGTAACCCGAACTCGACCGAGAACCAATAGAGCCGGATCAGCCAAGCATAGTCCTTCGGCCCAGCCTGCACCCCGGCCTTGCCGATGGCCTGACTGAACGCCGCAAATCTGGGATCGCTGAGCAAGGGCGTATGCCCAAAGATCTCGTGAAAGATGTCCGGCTCTTCAATATAGTCGAAATCCTCGCGTGAGCGGATGAAGGACGCTGCCGGAAACACCCTGTCAGCCAGCATCCCGAAGAAGGTCTCGAACCCGATCAGAGCCGGCACAGGCTGAACCCGCCATCCAGTTAGGTCCAACAAACGTTCCGAGATATCCGTGCAGGAGGGCACACGGGTCTTCGGCAACTCCAACCGTTTCAGGCCGTCGAGATAGTCACGCGCCATGTATTTCTGCACGTTGTCCTGCTGCGCCGCATAGAGATCGGCCCAAACTGCATCCTCTTCAGCCGTATACGCGATATGACCCTTCGCATCGGCGATTTTAGCGCGGTATTTCGTTGTTTTCGGCATCTTCTCCTCCCCTTCGCAGACATTCTATTCAAGGGAGAAGGCGAATTCAGTTTCTCTGGATGGAGAAATCGACTAAAGTTGAAGTATTCATTTTGCGTCTGGAGAGAAATTGACACAAACATTTCAACCTGCTGATCTGGCCATCCTGCAACAGCTGCAAACCGATGGCCGACTATCGATGCAGGAGCTTGCAGACCGCACGGGCCTGTCTGCCTCGCAATGCTGGCGTCGGGTGCGGGATCTTGAGGCCTCAGGCGTTGTATCGGGCTACACTGCGCAGGTCCGCGCCAAGTCTGTCGGACTGAACGCCATTGCCTATATCCACGTCGCATTGCAGAGCCATCAGGAAGACAGCATCAACGCCTTCCTCCGTCTGGTTGAGACAGAACCTCAGATCGTGGAATGCGCGTCGATTACCGGAGATCATGACTTCCTCCTCAAGGTCTATGCCAAATCGCCCGAAGATCTTGAGCTTTTCATCATGCAGCGCCTTTTGAAGTCCGGCCTGGTACGTGACACCCGTAGCAACTTCGTGTTGCGCCAAACCAAAACCCGGGGGCCATTGCCAATTCTCTGACCCTCGCCAGCAAAAGCCGTTGAACCTGCCCGCCAGCCCTCCTATCGTGCGACGGCAGCAAATGACTCAGGACGACCCAATGACCGATCAAGTACCACACCCGATGTCTCCGCAAGATTGCCTTGTGGCGATCATGGTCGCGATCTCGGCGTCGGATGAGACGATCCGCACCGCCGAACTGGTCAAGATCGAAGGCGCGGTGAATATGCTGCCTGTTTTTGCGGGTTATGACATCGACCGCACCCGCCGGGTTTCGCAAATCGTGTTCGACCTGTTCGAGCAGGAAGATGGGTTGGATGCCCTGTTCGGACTGATCCGAGAAAACCTGCCCGAACGCCTGAATGAAACCGCCTATGCGCTGGCCTGCGACGTAGCCGCCGCAGACGGTTCGCTGGCCGAGACCGAGCTACGTTTGCTGGAAGAAATCCGCTATGAGCTAAACATCGACCGCCTGCACGCTGCCGCGATCGAACGCGGTGCCCGCGCGCGCCACACGATTTAGGTTCAACTGCCGTAAAGAGACCCCCAGCGCTCAATCAAAGCCCGCTGAAGCTTGCGCGACCGTCGGTTCCAACTGCGAGCGCCTTCTGGTCGCTCGCGTTGTTCACGCGGGATCGTGGCGCGGTGGTCCACATCTGCCGTAAAGATCGCAAAGGCCAGTTCGGACCCGTCGGCCGTAGTCAGAAAGCCGCCAAGACCCGAGACGAAGTTCAGCGTTCCGGTTTTTGCATTCACCTTGATGGGGTGATCCTTGACCGCGCGACCCTGACTATCGGTCAGCGTAAAAGGCTTGAGCAGGGGCCGCAGCGCCCCGGTTTTGCGCGCCGCAACAAGCGCCTTCACCAGATCACCCGGAGGCATGCGGGACGCATCACCCAGACCAGAGTGATCCACCATGGCGATTTGGTTGGCCCCATAGGTCTCAGCCGCCCAGCGGTTCATCTCTGCCGCCGAGTCCGCCAGGTCACTCGGCCTGACCCCGCGTGCTTTCGTAGCCGCCATACCAACCATTTCTGCCGTCAAATTGGTCGAGTATTTCAACATCCCGCGCAGGATACTCTCCAACCGGTCACTCTGATGCACAACCAACGCAGTGCCTTTCGGGGTTTCCTGAGTGACTTGCACCCGACCAAGAACAACCCCGTTTGAGCGGGCAAGCGTGCGAAACACATCGCCCGCATAAAGTGCCGGTTTTCGAACAGGCAACCAACGTGCACCGCCATTGCCCAGCGCGCCTTTGGCCACGGTCCAGCGGTCCTGACGTGCGCTGGGTTGATAGGTGTAGATCGGCAGGCTGCGCGGTTCCACCCGCATCACAGCCATATCGACATCCGGACGGTACTTGGCGCTGCGCGCATCCATCGTGACGTTGTAATTCGTCCCGGCCCGCTTCCATTCGAAATGAACGCGGTTGAAGTTCAAAGAAATTCCACTGATCGCCGGACTATAGCCCAGATGATCTGGCTGCCCAGGGTCGATGCTGAACACGTAGGGCAAGGCTCCGCCATAGACTTTGAACGCCCCGCGCACCTCTGTAACCCCGGCCTCGCGCAGATTGGCTGCCATGCTTGCCAATGCATCTGTATCCAGCAGAGGGTCTCCGCCACCGACAAGGATCAAATCGCCTTTTAGAATGCCATTCTCAATTGTCCCATCCGCCAGAAGCTTGGTCTCAAAGCGATGATCTGGCCCCAGAACGTCCAACGCATAGAGCGCGGTCAGCGCCTTGCCCACACTGGCCGGAGGCAACCTGGCCTCACCCCCCAGCGCCTCAAGCTGGGTGCCCGTCTCAACATCTGCCACTGCAAAGATCACATCGCCCCGCAGCCCGGCTGCGCGAACGAACCGCTCGGCCCCGGTCAGCTGAGGTCCACGGGCCTGAGGCCGCAAGGATACCAAAGGCGCCTGCGCAAAGGCAGCCGCAGGGATCGCAGCTGCGCTCAACCCTGCCAGAAACAAACGGCGTGAAATACGATCAACCATGGGTCAATTAAAATCCCAGAGATGAAATTTGGACAACCATTGCATGAGAATATGCAGGCAATGTGGCTATTCGGGCAACACTCCGTTTGCCCAGATGCCGCGATTGCGAAGTTCAGTTGAACTGAGATTGACCATCGGCACGTTCACGAAACACCATGCCGGCGCCTGCGCGCGTCCCAATAGATGCCGCGCCTGCCCGTCAATTCTGTAGGGTGCGTAGACCCGCGCCGCTGGCGACATCCGCGCGGAAATTCGATCCCCCGGTCGCGCCACAACGCCCACGGGGACGCTGTCCATGATCAGCCGCCAGTCCTTCCATTGGTGAAACTGCGCCAGATTGTCGGCCCCCATGATCCAGACGAACCGAACTTGAGGATAAAGCCGCCGGAGGACCGCCAGAGTATCCGCAGTCGCCCGCGTACCCGTCAGCGCCTCGATATCCGTAACGTCCACCCGAGGGTGCTGCATCACCGCCCGCGCGGCCTCTAACCGACGCGGCAAAGGCGCAGGCCCTTGCTGTTTCAGAGGGTTACCCGGAGAAACCAGCCACCACACACGATCCAAACCGAAAGCCTTCATCGCCTCAAGGCTGACATGCACATGACCTTGATGCGGAGGATCAAAGGACCCCCCGAACAGCCCAATGACCTGTCCGGGCCGAGCATATGGTATCTGGCTGCGCAACATCCTTTGCTGTTGTTCAGAACTGAAGCAGCTTGTCAATCAATCGGTTGCACCGTATCGCCCACCCGAACGCGTCCAGGGCGCACCACTTCGGCACACCACCCGCCGTGCCCACGCACGGCAGAATAGCCGCCTTTTCCCAGCGCTTCCTCCATCCGGCTCCAGGGCGCACAGATCACGGTAAAGCGCAAAATCGCCTCACCCACCTGCACCTCGCGTCCTTTGAGCGCGGAGAGGTTAATCCCTGAAACCACCAGATTGCGCCGCAATATCTCTGGCGCGATCGGCCCTTGTCCAAGGTACGAGCCAATCGCCGCCAAATGCTCCTGTTGGATCAAAGTCACCGCTCTCTTGCCCGTGCGACTGCGATCTCCATCTAAACCATCGGCGGAAATCCTAGCGTCGCCCAAGGTGACGATCTCCGCCCGCCGGGCTGGACGCACTCCGATCCAATCGACCCGACCGGGCTTTGCCCACCCAGCAATCAATTCCGCAAGTTCTGACATCTCACGCGCCTCTCAAACCGAAGCCACTCTAGCCTGCCCAAGGTCTCAGCAAAAAATCACGAAACCACCAGCTTGCCCCGCCCGCTCCGCTTGGATATCAAGCGTTTCAACCCAATTTCCCCGACCCAGAGGACGCGACATGGCCGCCTATCAATATGTCTACCACATGCAGGGTGTCTCAAAGACCTATCCCGGAGGCAAGAAGTGCTTTGAAAACATCCACCTGAGCTTTCTGCCCGGCGTGAAAATCGGTGTCGTCGGCGTCAACGGCGCGGGTAAATCGACACTGATGAAGATCATGGCCGGCCTTGATACGGATTTCACCGGTGAGGCATGGGCGGCTGAAGGCGCCAAGGTGGGCTATCTGCCACAGGAACCGCAGCTGGATGAATCCCTGACCGTCCGCGAAAATGTCATGCTGGGCGTGTCCGCGAAAAAGGCCAAGGTCGACCGCTTCAACGAGATCGCCATGGAGATCGCTGAGAATTACTCGGACGAGTTGATGGAAGAGATGACCACCCTCCAGGACGCGATCGACGCGGAAAACCTGTGGGACCTCGACAGCCAGATCGACGTCTCGATGGAGGCGCTGCGCTGCCCGCCGGACGATGCCAACATCGCCAACCTCTCGGGGGGTGAGAAACGCCGCGTGGCGCTGTGCAAGCTGCTGCTGGAAGCACCCGACATGCTTCTGCTCGACGAACCGACCAACCACCTGGACGCCGAGACCATCGCCTGGCTGCAACAGCACCTGATCGACTACAAGGGCACCATCCTGATCGTCACCCACGACCGTTATTTCCTGGATGACATCACTGGCTGGATCCTCGAACTCGACCGCGGCCGTGGCATTCCGTACGAGGGCAACTACTCCGCATGGCTGGAACAAAAGGCCAAACGGCTGGAGCAGGAAGCCCGCGAAGACAAGTCCAAGCAGAAGACCCTGCAACGCGAGTTGGAATGGATGCGTCAGGGCCAGAAGGCCCGCCAGGCCAAATCCAAGGCCCGGATCAACGCCTACAACGAGTTGGCCGAACAGTCCGAACGCGAAAAGCTGACCCGCGCCCAGATCGTAATACCCAACGGCCAGCGCCTTGGTGGCAAGGTGATCGAGGTCGAGGGCCTGTCGAAACACATGGGCGACAAGCAACTGATCGAAGGGCTGGACTTCGCCCTGCCCCCCGGCGGCATCGTCGGCGTCATCGGCCCCAACGGTGCCGGTAAATCGACCCTGTTCAAGATGCTCACCGGTCAGGAACAGCCCGACAGTGGCACCATCACGCTGGGCGACACGGTCGAACTGTCTTATGTCGACCAGTCCCGCGACGACCTTAAGGATGGCGATACCGTGTGGGAGGCAATCACCGGCGGCGCCGAGATCATCCAGCTGGGCGACGCGCAGGTCAATTCCCGCGCCTATTGCTCGTCCTTCAACTTCAAGGGCGGCGACCAGCAGAAAAAGGTCTCGCTGCTGTCAGGTGGTGAGCGCAACCGCGTCCACATGGCCCGCCTGCTGAAAGAGGGCGGTAACGTCCTGCTGCTCGACGAACCGACCAACGACCTCGACGTCGAAACCCTACGCGCACTGGAAGACGCGCTGGTCGACTTCGCCGGCTGCGCCGTCGTCATCTCCCACGACCGCTTCTTCCTCGACCGGATTTGCACGCACATCTTGGCGTTCGAAGGTGACGCGCACGTGGAATGGTTCGAGGGCAACTTCGAGGACTACGAAGAGGACAAAAAGCGCCGTCTGGGACCGGATGCGCTGGAGCCCAAGCGGTTGAAGCATAAGAAGTTTGCGAGGTAGCTGATCTACCTAGAAATTAGGTCCATCACATTCCAAACGAGAGTACAAATGTCATTCAATTGGACCTGTCCTTACTGTAGCCAAACTCAAACTGTGACACGCGAACGCATCTCCTCCGATCGTTTTCATTTCCTCGTTGGCGAAACTGCTTGGGGCTTCTTCGGGTTAGAGGGACAAGCCATTTGCTGCTCAAACCCTGATTGTCTTAAAGTGACTGTGGACGTTAGCTTATTACCTGCGGAAAAATATTCACAGTATGGTGTCAACGCACTAGATGGACGGTTTTTTTCGTCTGAAGCCGACCCAATGCTTCACGAAAGACTTATACCGCGCAATTCCGCTAAGCCCCAACCTGATTTCATTCCGATTGCGTTACGCCAAGACTATATCGAAGCTTGCGAAATTCGGGACCTAAGCCCGAAAGCTTCCGCGACTCTTGCAAGACGATGCTTGCAAGGAATGATCCGTGATTTTTGCGAGATTAGGAAAGGTCGTCTAGTCGACGAGATCAATGAACTTCAAAAAAGAGTTGAAGCCGAAAAGGCTCCCAAGGGTGTATCGGCGGAAAGTGTAGAAGCTATTGATCATGTTAGGAAAATTGGCAACATAGGCGCTCATATGGAAAAAGACATCAATACTATAATTGATGTTGATCCACAAGAAGCACAGATTCTCATTGAGTTGATCGAAAGTCTTTTTGATGAATGGTATGTAGAAAGAGAGCGAAGAAAAAAGCGCTTCGAAAAGCTTGGTGAAATAGCCGCCAAAAAAGAAGCGCAGAAGCAAATAGCACAGGAAAAACCCATACAAATCAAGGGTCCCGAATAGGCGCAGCAGGTAGCAAGCGTAGGATGGGGTTTCACCCCATCACTCACTCAACGACCCTACCCGAGCACACGCACGATCTGTTCCCGCGCACCAAACAATATGCTATGCAAACTCCGACCTCTCAAATGATGGGGTGAAACCCCATCCTACGGCTCTCCGAACGCGCCCTCGGTGACCATACCGCTCCACTCCGGATCAACCCTGCCCGCGCGAATATCGCGATGGAGAGACGAATGCGGTGGAGCCAAAGGTGAAATTTCGTCGGCGGATTCACGTTCAAATCACCCGTTACGCCCTGAATTCACAGCGCATCCTGTTCAATCCACTCTTGCCACACCCGCACCCCAATGCCATATCCAAAGGGCTAACGTTTTTCTATTTCGACCCACTGTCTCCTTCTACGGCGCTCAGTCATTCGATCCAGACCGACGACGCCAGGCTGCCGCATCCACGTGGGCAGCACTAAACAGGAGACACGGACATGCCTGCAGGCACCGTAAAATGGTTCAACACCACCAAAGGCTACGGCTTTATCGCACCCGAAGATGGCGGCAAAGACATCTTCGTTCACATCTCGGCTGTCGAGCGTTCGGGCCTGACCGGTCTGGCCGACAACCAGAAAGTCACCTATGAGCTGCGCTCGGGTCGTGACGGTCGCGAAAGCGCAGACAATATCGAACTGGCATAAGTCACTCAGACGGGCGGGGGTAAACCCCGCCCTTTTTTGTGGCCGAAAGGCCTCATATCACAATTTCGTAATATCTGCCCCATAATTGACCAATTAAGATATCATTCTGGAATTCGAGTGATGATTTTTCAGGTCAATTCAAGAGGCGCACATGTTTACACGTCGTGTTTTTCTGGCCGGAACGGCCCTGAGCCTTCTCCCCGGTATTGCCGTTGCCAAGAAGGCTGCCGAGTATGATCCCACACCGCAATTTGTCCGGATCAAAAAGCAGTTTCAGCCGGGGCAACTGCTGGTCGTGCCGCGATCATTCTACCTGTACTACGTGACCGAACCGCGCAAGGCGGTCCGCTATGGCTGTGGTGTCGGCAAAGCCGGGTTGGAGTTCACCGGCACTGCGACCATCGACGTGAAGAAGGAATGGCCCACCTGGCGTCCCACGCAAGAGATGATCGAGCGGGATCCGGTGGCCTATGCCCGTTTCAAGGATAACGACTATGTTCAGCCCGGCGGGGGCGACAATCCGTTGGGCGCGCGCGCACTCTATCTATTCCAGAACGGGGTAGACACCTATTTCCGTATCCACGGCACAACGCAGCCCCAGACGATCGGGCGGGCCGCGTCGAACGGATGTATCCGGATGATGAACGAACACGTGGTAGATCTCTACAACCGTGTGCCGATCGGAACGGTCGTCACAGTGGTTTGACGGCCCCTAGCCCTGTTCACCCGACATCTTGACCAGTTCCAGCACGGATGGGCCAAGCGCCTCAACAATCCGCGCGACGCCTTGGGCATTCGGGTGAATCCTATCAGGCTGCATGTATTGGCTGACTGCGTTCGGATCACCACTCGAGGCGAGACCGTCAAAGAAACTCTCGGCGAAGAGGACATCAAACTGTTCAGCCAAATCCGGGTAGATCGTGTCGAACGCCTGTTTGTAGTCCGGACCATAGTTGCCGGGGGCCTGCATGCCGATCAGCAAAACGTCGACATCGCTTGTTTCAGCCGCGCTCAGGATTGCGGTCAAGTTGGCGCGCGACAGATCGGGATCGAGACCGCGCAGCAAGTCGTTGCCACCCAGCGCAACGATCATCGCGTCCACATCCGGCGTCAAAGTCCACTCGACCCGCGCCGCGCCGCCCGCCGTTGTATCCCCCGAGACACCTGCGTTGATCAAACGAACCTCGGCCCCGTTCGCCTGCAGCCAGCGTTCCAGCTGTGGGACAAACCCATCCTGTTCGACCAGCCCATAGCCTTGGGTTAGCGAATCCCCCAATGCGGCAATCACCACGGGCTCGGCTGTTGCAGTATAGCCCCAACTGACAAACAGCCCTGAAACCAGAACCTTGCGCAGAGCTACAAACGCTCCATATCCCAATTGACTGCCCTCCGATGGAAAGACCAATGACTTCAGCTGTTCTTACGCTCCAAAATGCCTCTTTGTCTCTAGATGGCAATGCCGGGCGGGTCGATATCCTGCATGAAATCTCTCTGTCCGTGACGAAGGGTGAGAGTCTGGGGCTGATCGGGCCATCCGGGTCGGGCAAATCTTCGCTTCTGATGCTGATGGGCGGGTTGGAGCAAGCGACCGGCGGTCGCGTCTCGGCTTTGGGTCAGGATCTGACGACAATGGATGAAGATACTCTGGCCCGCTTTCGACGCGACACGATGGGTATCGTGTTCCAGAACTTCCATCTGATCCCCACCATGACGGCACTGGAAAACGTTGCCACCCCACTGGAGCTGGCTGGCCACAAGGACGCATTCACCCGCGCCGAAGCAGAACTCGACACCGTCGGTCTGTCCCATCGGCGCGACCACTATCCGGCGCAATTGTCCGGGGGTGAGCAGCAGCGGGTTGCCCTGGCCCGCGCCTCGGCCCCGCGCCCTCAGATCCTGCTGGCGGATGAGCCGACGGGCAATCTGGATGAAACCAACGGTGCTGCAATCGTCGATCTTTTGTTCGGTCTGCGGGACAAGCACGGCGCGACCTTGGTATTGGTCACGCACAGCCCATCGCTGGCGGCGCGCTGCGACCGCGTTGTGCGCCTGCGCGATGGCCGCATCTCGGATGAGACCAAGCAAGAGGCCGCGGAATGAGTCTGCGACTGGCCGGACGGCTGGCACGTCGTGAACTACGCGGAGGCCTGCGCGGCTTTCATATTTTTCTCGCCTGTCTCGCCCTTGGGGTTGCCGCCATCGCTGCGGTCGGCTCGGTCCGCTCGGCCATCCAGACAGGGTTGACGCAGGAAGGGGCTGCCTTGCTGGGCGGAGACGCGCAGCTTGAGTTCACCTATCGCTTTGCCAGCGACGAAGAACGGCGCTGGATGGACGAGACCGCGCAACAAGTGTCCGAGGTTGTCGATTTCCGGTCGATGGCTGTCGCCGCGCAAGACACCGGAACCGAGCGGGCGCTGACACAAGTCAAAGCGGTAGATGGCGCTTACCCTTTGGTGGGATCTGTCACTCTGGCCCCAGAGATGCGACTGGACAACGCTTTTGCGGGCGCAGACGGCCTGCCTGGTGCCGTCATAGCCCCCGCATTGATCGATCGGATGGGGCTGACGGTCGGCGATCGCTTCGCCTTAGGCACGCAGGAGTTTGTCCTGATGGCGGCCTTGCGTCATGAACCGGACGGTGCGGCGGACGGATTCGCCCTTGGGCCAAGAACACTGGTCCGAACTGAAGACTTGCAGGCCTCCGGCCTATTGGCACCGGGCACGCTGTTTTCGACCAAATACCGCCTCGATCTGCCCAGAGGCACTGATCTTGCAAACCTCTCCCAGCAGGCCAAGGAAGCCTTCGATGGCACCGGCATGCGCTGGACCGACGCCCGCAACGGGGCACCCGGCATCACTGAATTCGTCAACCGCCTCAGCGCGTTTCTGGTTCTGGTCGGCATTTCAGGGTTGGCAGTCGGAGGCATAGGCGTATCCGCAGCCGTCCGAGCCTACCTGTCTCAGAAGACCGAAACCATCGCCACCTTGCGTACCTTGGGGGCCGACCGCGCGACGATTTTCCAGACCTACATGATCCAGATCGGGCTGTTGTCGGGCATCGGAATAGCCATCGGCGTCACATTGGGCGGGGTCCTGCCGCTGGCTCTGGCCCCAATGATCGAAAACCTGCTGCCGATTCCGGCGGTTTTCGCCCTCTACCCGCAAGCTCTGGCCGAGGCTGCGATCTACGGCATTCTGACCGCCTTTCTGTTCACGCTCTGGCCATTGGCCCGCACCGAGGAGGTGCGCGCCGCCACTCTCTTCCGTGATGCGCTGACCACGGCCCGCGCCCTCCCCCGACCCATCTATGTCATGGCCACCGGTTTCGGGCTGCTCCTGCTGATTGCAATCGCCGCGTGGTTCAGCGGCTCGGCCCGACTGACGCTCTGGACCAGTGCTGGCTTGGTGGGCGCGCTCATCCTTCTGTCCCTGTCGGCCATCGCGATCGGCCGCATCGCCCGCGCTGGCAAACCCGCCGCGCGTGGCCGCCCTGCCCTGCGATGGGCGCTCTCGGCCATTTCCGACCCGCGTGAGGGCGCGGCATCGGTGGTCCTGTCCCTAGGTCTCGGCCTGTCTGTTCTGGCCGCCGTTGGACAGATTGATGGAACCTTACGCAATGCGATCTCGGGCAACCTGCCGGATGTCGCGCCGTCCTATTTCTTTGTCGACATCCAAAAGGACCAGATGCCGGGCTTCACCGAACGTCTTGAAACCGACCCATCCGTCAGCCGGATCGAAAGCGCACCGATGCTGCGCGGCATCATAACCCAGATCAACGGACGCCCCGCGCGCGACATAGCCGGGGACCATTGGGTTCTTGAAGGCGATCGAGGTATCACTTACTCGACCCGCCCGCCCGAAAACGCCCGCGTTACAGCAGGCGATTGGTGGGCCGAAGACTATTCCGGAGAACCGCAAGTCAGCTTCGCCGCTGAAGAGGCCGCGGAGATGGGCCTGACCCTTGGGGATGAGTTGACGGTTAACATCTTGGGCCGAGATATCACGGCCCGCCTGACCTCATTGCGCGAGGTCGACTTTTCGACTGCGGGTATGGGCTTCATCATGTCCATGAACCCTTCGGCGCTGGCCGGGGCACCACACAGTTTCATCGCCACCGTCTATGCCGAGGAACAGGCCGAAACCGCGATCCTGCGCGATCTGGCTAACCAGTATCCCAACATCACCGCGATTCGGGTGCGGGACGCTATTGACCGGGTGTCGGGCCTGCTGGCCGGGTTGGCAGCGGCAACCTCCTACGGGGCAGGTGTCTCGCTTTTGACCGGGTTTCTGGTTCTGATCGGCGCAGCCGCCGCCGGAGAGCCTGCGCGACGCTACGAAGCTGCGGTGCTGAAAACACTCGGGGCGAACCGGCAGCGCATCCTGCAAAGCTTTGCTCTGCGTGCTGTCTTGCTGGGAGCAGCCGCTGGGGGAGTCGCCCTTCTGGTCGGAATTCTGGGGGGCTGGGCCGTCGCCACCTATATCTTCGACACCGGCTATACAGTTATCTGGCCTTCAGCCGTTGGCATCGTATTGGCCGGAATGGTCGTGACATTGGGTGCAGGGCTTGCCTTCGCCCTGCGGCCGCTATCGGTAAGACCAGCCCGCATCCTTCGCGCCAGCGATTGACCCCTTAGCGCACGCAGGCGACGGGTTGCAGGATTTTCAACAGAGGATCGTTGTCGCAAACCAAAGCATCCAGCGTGATATCATCCAACGAGGCATAAAACACCTCAGCAGCGTCCTTCAACGCCAGCTTCAATCGGCATGCATCGGTCAGAGGGCAGGTGTTGTCGGCATCCGCAAAACACTCGGCAATCGGCAATGCGCCTTCCACATCCCGGAACACCGCCCCCACCCGGATCTCATCAGCCGAGCGCGCCAGCGACATGCCCCCATTGCGGCCCCGTTGTGTGCTGAGATAGTTCAGCTGGCTCAACTGGTTGATCACCTGGGCCAAATGGTTCTCGGAAATGTTGCAGACCTCGGCGATCTCGGCCTTGGTCACCAGCCTCTCGGGATGCGCCGCGCAATACATCAACAGGCGCACGGCAATATTCGTCCGTTTGGTAATCCGCATAAGGGCCTCCCTAAATCAATGATGTGATCTTATTGCATGTCCGGCAAAAAAGCGGTTTGACATACATCAATCGACCCAAAGGACATCTCGCGCTGATGGCAGACCCCTATTTCTTTGGCTATGGCAGCCTCGTAAACTTGGCCACACATGACTTTCCCGATCCTCGGCCTGCAAAGCTCAAAGGTTGGCGGCGGGCATGGAAGCACACCGACTTGCGCTCGGTCGTGTTCCTGACGGCGGTACCTGATCCTGATTCCGAGATCGAAGGTATGATTGCCCACGTACCTAAAAACGACTGGGCCGCGCTGGATGAGCGTGAGTGGGCCTATGACCGCATCCCCGCCACGCCGTCAGTCACGCATTCGCTTAAGCAGGATGTTGAAATCGCTGTTTATGCAGTGCCGCAGGACCGACACAATGCGCCGACAGATCATCATCCGCTACTGCTGAGCTACATCGACGTCGTTGTGCAAGGATATCTGCGTGTTTTTGGGCCGGACGGGGTCGACCGGTTCTTCGCAACAACGGATGGCTGGGACGCACCTGTCGTGAATGACAGGGCCGAGCCAAGATACCCGCGCCACCAACAGCTCAAACCTGACGAGACAGACTTTGTTGACGATCGCTTGCGCCGGGCGTCGGTGCGGGTCATCCAACCGCACCAACAAAAAGAAGCAGACGAACTGCCCGCCTCTTTCAAGTTCTAAGGCCCGGCAATCAGCCTCGCGCGCGGATCACTTGCAACAGCGGCAAGAGTGCCGCCATCTCAGGCCCGCGCTCCATCCCGGTCAGCGCCTTGCGCAGCGGCATGAACAGGCCCTTGCCTTTGCGGCCCGTGGCCTCTTTGACGGCCTTGGTCCAAGTGCCCCAGGTGTCGCCATCGAAGGGGCCTTCTGGCAATAGCGCAATTGCCTCAGCGATAAAGTCACGATCCTCATCGGCGATCAGAGGTTCGGCCCCATCCCGGCACAGCTCCCACCATCCCTTGAGGTCAGCCAGAGTGGTGATGTTCTCGCGCGCCATGGCCCAGAACGGCTCAGCCAGTTCAGCAGGAACGCCCGCCTCGGCAACGGCGTCTGCAACATCCCCCAGCGGCAGCGATTGCAGGTGCTTCGCAGTCAGCGGGAACAGGTCCTGCACATCAAACTTGGTCGGAGCCGCGCCAAAACGGTTGATGTCGAACCCGTCGATCAACTCGGCCATCTCGGACCGCAGCTCAACCGGATCAGACGATCCTAAACGCGCCATCAGGCTCAGCAGCGCCATCGGCTGCACGCCCTGTTCGCGCAGATCACGCAGGGCCAGTGTGCCCAGACGTTTCGACAGCGCCTCGCCCTGAGGGCCGGTCAACAGAGAATGGTGGGCAAAGCGCGGGCAAGTGCCACCCAGCGCCTTGATGATCTGAATCTGCGTTGCGGTGTTGGTGACGTGGTCCGAGCCACGCACCACATCGGTCACGCCCATCTCGGTATCGTCCACGACAGACGCAATCGTGTAGAGAACCTGCCCATCGCCCCGGATCAGGACAGGATCGGAAACCGAGGCCGCATCAATCGAGATATCACCCAGGATGCCGTCATTCCACTCGATCCGCTCGTGATCCAGTTTGAACCGCCAGACGCCATTGCCACGCTCGGCGCGCAGCGCGTCTTTCTCGGCCTCGCTCAGGTTCAGCGCGGCGCGGTCATAGACCGGCGGCTTGCCCATGTTCAGCTGCTTCTTGCGCTTGAGGTCCAGCTCAGTCGGCGTCTCGAACGCCTCGTAAAACCGGCCCATCTCACGCAACTTGTCGGCGGCTTCAGCGTAGCGGTCCAGACGCTCGGACTGACGTTCGACCCGATCCCACTGCAGACCCAGCCACTCAAGATCCTGTTTGATCGCGTCGACATATTCCTCTTTCGAGCGCTCAGGATCGGTATCGTCAATACGCAGTATGAAGGTACCGCCTGCCTTGCGGGCGATCAGGTAGTTCATCAGAGCGGTGCGCAGGTTGCCCACATGGATGTAACCGGTGGGCGACGGGGCGAAACGGGTGGTTGTCATGGGTGTCTCCTGTTGGCGCGGCTCTTGTCACAACGGCGCGTTTTTGTCCAGCAGGCGTTTCGGATTGCCTAAAGCGTTTCGGGTTTAGCTTGACTCATTAGGTGACACGAATGTCCCGAGAACGCTGAAAGCGTGGCAGGGTATTCGTGTCTCAGGTTAAACCGAAACGCTGTAGGCTCCACGGGCACCCCAGATCGCAAGATGAACAAATATTAACACGCAATGTTCATCCACGCAGACTAAGTACCGGTGTATAAAGTGGCACGCGACCCGAAGCGAACTACCTTTTTCGCTGGCGTTCTGACAGGGAGACCAAGAAATGGCCATCAATTTAACACGCAGAGCGGCCTTGGGCGCCGCAGCAGCCCTTCCATTTGCATCCGCAGCGACCCCTCTTTTGGCCGCCGGAGCCGAGACAAAGGCGAACTCGACCATCGCAAGATCATTCCAGCTGGGCGACTTCACGGTCACAACCCTGCTGGATGGCAGCCTGCCACGCGATGGTGCGCAGGAAATCTTTGGCGGCGGCGCATCGGATGAGGATTTCGCCAAAGTATCAGCCGAAAACTTCATCTCGCCTGACGTAGCACAATTCTTTTTCACGCCGACCCTGGTGAACACAGGCTCGGAACTGATCCTTTTCGACACCGGGCTTGGTCAGGGCGGCATTCAGGCCGCTTTGGCAGATGCAGGTGTCACGCCTGATCAGATTAACGTGGTCGTGCTGACCCATATGCATCCAGACCACATCGGCGGCATGACCACAAACGACGCGCCGACATTCCCCAATGCCCGCTATGTCACTGCGGCACCCGAATATGATTTCTGGTCCGCTCAGGAAGCCGGGAACCGGGTCGGCGATCTGGTTGCTGCCAAAGTCACCCCTCTGGCGGAGAAGATGAGTTTTATTGAGGATGGCGGAGACGTGGCCTCGGGCGTGACGGCGATGGCGACCTTTGGACATACCCCCGGTCACATGGTCTACCACCTGGAAAGCAACGGTCAGCGCCTTATCCTGACTGCGGACCTTGCCAATCACTATGTCTGGTCCTTTGCGCACCCCGAATGGGAAGTTCGGTTCGACATGGACAAAGCCGCCGCAACGGAATCACGCCGTAAGATTTTGGGCCTGCTGGCCGCCGACAAAGTACCGATGATCGGCTATCACATGCCCTTCCCGGGCGCTGGCTATGTCGAGACCCGAGGCGACGGCTTCCGCTTTGTGCCCGTCAGCTATCAAATGATGGGCTAAGCCTTCAGTACCCAGGGTCCGGCCGGACCTTTGAGCCGTCGGTGAAACGAGACAGGCGAAACGCGGCCGGATCCACACAGGGCGTTCTGTGCATGACCAGATCTGCCATCAGCAGGCCCGCGCCGGGGCCAATGCCGAAACCGTGGCCGGAGAAGCCGGTGGCAATGAACAGACCCGGCAGATCATCGACCGACGACATCACTGGGATCGCGTCCGGTGTCACATCAATCATCCCCGCCCAGCTTTGGACGATCTCGGCCTGCTCCAGCGCCGGATAACTCTTGCGCGCATTCGCCCACGCGCCACGGATGACCTTTTGCGACGGCTCTGGATCCAGCACGCGGCAATGTTCGAACGGAGTCACATCAGTGGGCAGCCAGCGCCGATCCTCGCGCGCCTCGGTCGTCCAACGGCCTGACAGGCGAAAGCGCAGCGATCTCCATTCCTGTGCGAAGGCTGGCAGGAACTTGAGGGCCAGCCGGAAACTGTCGGGCACGATATCCACCGTGTTTTCATGGCCCGAAGCGATGGTATAGCCCCCATCCGCCCGCTTTCGGATTGCAAACCCATCCGACCAAAGCGCGACCTCGGGCCCCTCGACCACCGACGACACGCGCATGACTGTGTTCAGCACCTTCAGTTGAGGCAGGTCGATCCCAGCATTTCCCGCAAACAAGCGCGACCACGCCCCACCGGCCAAAACAACCCGGTCACACGCCACTCGGCCCCGTTCGGTGAACACTCCGGCGACGCGGCCCGCTTGCATATCGACGCTACGGACGGCGCAATTGGTCATGATGATCGCCCCGCGATCACGCGCGGCCTCGGCGATGGCGGGGGCGGCCCATTGCGGCTCGGCCCGACCGTCTTGCGGCATGTAGAGACCGCTAGATATTTCCGACTGCGCACCGGGCATCAGATCGGCCAGTTCCGCACCAGCGACGATCCGCGCGCCAGTGTCCAACCCGTCGACATGGCGCATCCAACGTTCAAGATTGCGCGCATCCCGCTGGCCTGAGGCCCCGAACAGAATCCCTGACTGCGTATAGCCGATCTGACGTCCGATCCGGTCATCCATCCCGCGCCAAAGCCGCAGCGACTCTTGCATCAGAGGGATCTCCCTCGGGTCGCGCATCCCAAGACGCACCCATCCCCAATTGCGAGAGCTTTGCTCGCCCGCGATCTGACCCTTTTCACACAACAGGACCGAAACACCCCGCTCAGCCAGCTCCAAGGCCGTGGATACACCAATGATACCGCCGCCAATCACGACGATATCGGTTTGTTTCGGCAATGAGAGATCGGAGTCGAAGACAGTAGGCTTGGGACCGGGCATCAAAAGCTCATGGACAATCGCATGGACCGCCATGGAGACCGACCGCTGTGCTACTGGCAACCGGTTTTTTGAGGTTCACAAAAGGATTGTGCAGACCTGTGGCGCGCGCGCCAAAGGTGTCGCGAAATACGCCGCACCTCCTACGACTTTAGCCTAGCGATTTACGCCGCGCCTGACAGCTCAGCCCATTTCTGACGCAGATTGGCCGAGAACCCGCTGGCCTTGGGCTTTGACCCGGTCCGGACCTCTTCCTGGGGGACAAGATCAGGGAATTCAGGACGCTTCATCGGCGCGACATTCTGCTGACCTGCATCTTCCCTCAACATGTCCGCAATGGCCGCATCCAGTTTCTCCTCGTCCAACTCTTGGGGAGGAGATTCCATCGTATTCAGCGCACGCGGCGCGTGAAGCGATTTATCATATTGCTCATTCATAGTAACACCACACTGTTCACTCAGACATCCCACCCGGATGTTACGTCGTCAGGCTAAAAACAGTTTGCCATGACCCTGCGCCCCTCGCAGCAATACGTCACACCCGCCTCACATGAGGCAATATCCAAGCATAAATGTGGCGGAAAAATGTCGCAAAAACAAGGATAGCCTGCGGATCACCCCGGGAAATGAACGGGGCACGCGCCCTATCGGAAACAATCCGAGAAATCAGAGTATCGCTACCCCATAACGGGAAACAATGTGCCTTATTTACCCCTGATCACGCCAACGATTCACAATTGGATAGCGGCGATCCAACCAGAAGGCCCGGCTGGTCAGGCGCGTGCCGGGGGCGGACTGAAACCGTTTATACTCGCTGATGTAAATCAGATGCTCGACCCGTTTGGCATCGGCCTCATCGAAACCGGCCGCAACACAATTGGCGATCGAGCCATCCTGATCGACCAGGATATCCAGAATGCCATCCAGAACCGGATAGTCCGGCAGGCTGTCGCTGTCTTTCTGATCTTCGCGCAGCTCGGCGCTTGGGGGTTTGTCGATGACCGACGGTCGGATGACCTCGCCTTCAGGCCCCATCATCCAGTCGCGATGATTGGCGTTGCGCCAGCGGCAGGTCTCGAACACGCGGGTTTTGTAGAGGTCCTTGATCGGGTTATAGCCCCCGTTCATGTCGCCGTAGATGGTAGCATAACCAACCGCAACCTCGGATTTGTTACCGGTGGTCAAAAGCATCTCACCAAATTTGTTCGAGATCGCCATCAGCAACACACCTCGCAGGCGGGACTGGATGTTCTCTTCGGTCAGATCGGCATCGCGACCGGCAAACAAAGAGGCAAGTGTCTCGGTCACCGCCGCGCGGCTGTCCGAGATCGGCACATAGTCATAGTGAACGCCCAGCGCCTTAGCGACCGCCTCGGCATCGTCCAGCGAGGTTTGGCTGGTGTATTCCGATGGCAGCATCACGCAACGCACATTGTCAGCGCCAATCGCGTCAACGGCAATGGCCGCAACCAGGGCTGAATCGACCCCGCCTGACAGCCCGAGAACCGCCTTTTTGAAACCGGTCTTGCCCATGTAGTCACGCAAGGATTGGACCATGGCGCGGTAGTCTTGCTCCCACACATCCGGTTGGGGGACGATCTCGGCCGGGACGATGCGCCAGCCGTCATCGCCACGCTCAAGGTCCACGTGGCGTATCGCTTCGTCGAATACGGGCATGCGGAAGGCAAGCTCACCACCCGGGTTAAGACCGAAAGTTGCTCCGTCAAAAACCTGATCGTCTTGCCCGCCAACCATGTTCAGATAGATCAGCGGCAGGCCGGTCTCGACCACGCGGACCACCATGTGGTTCAGACGCACATCGTATTTGTCCCGGAAATAGGGCGAGCCGTTGGGGATCAGCAGAAACTCGGCCCCGGTTTCCTCCAGCGTTTCAGCCACATCCGGATGCCAGCCATCTTCGCAGATCGGACTGCCGATGCGGAAATTGCCCACCGAGTACGGCCCACCCAGCGGGCCGGAATCATAAAGACGCACCTCATCAAACACGGTCTCGTTCGGCAGATGGTGCTTCAGGGACTTGCTGGTGATTCGGCCACCATTCAGGATCAGATACGCGTTGTAGAGGCTGTCATCTTCTACCCACGGCCCGCCGATGGCGATGGCGGGACCCTCGGCGCAGTCCACGGCCAGCGCCTCAATCGCGGCCATAGCAGCGCGGTGAAACACGGGCTTCATCACAAGGTCCTGCGTGTTGTAGCCGGTGATGAACATCTCGGGGAAGGCCACCATATCGGCCCCGGCCTCGCGGGCCTCGTGCCACGCTGCGCGTGCTTTGGCGGCATTGCCGGAAATATCCCCCACGGTGGGGTTAAGCTGCGCCAGAGTGATGCGGAAACGGTCGGCCATGCTGCCCTCTTGCCTTCGTCAGTCCTTTTGCATTTAGCAGATCACCGCGCGAGTGAAAGGGCCATGCGGCAAAAGCCGTTGCTCTGCCCGTGACGGTCCCTTAGTTTTGCGCCGAAGAAAGCAAGCAATGATGATCGGGCAGGCAGGAACAACAATGGATGTGATCCGAAATTCGATTGCTGCAGGGGCCATGACCCTGATCGCAGCGGCAGCCTTTGCACAGGACGGAACCGTCATCGTCAAGGATGACGAGGTCGGAGGCGTCTATGAAGGCACCTTCCTGAACGGCTTGCGGCACGGGACCGGGTCGTATCGGCTACCCAACGGGTTCGAGTATTCGGGCGAATGGATCGAAGGCAAGATTCAGGGGCAAGGCACGGCGCGCTTTGCAAATGGCGCGATCTACGAAGGTACATTCGCCGATGGCCAGCCAGACGGCCAGGGCAAGATCACCTATCCCGATGGCGGCACCTACGAAGGGACGTGGTCCAACGGGGCCATCAACGGAACCGGCGTGGCCCAATATGCCAATGGCCTGCGATATGAAGGCGCGTTCAAAGACGCGCGCCATCACGGCAAGGGCACTCTGTCCGACCCCAACGGATACGCCTATGAGGGCGACTGGGTTGAGGGTGAAAAGCAGGGCATGGGCAAGATCACTTCGGCCGATGGATCTGTCTATGAAGGTGAGATCGAACAGGGTCAGCGCCATGGTCAAGGTCGTCTGGTTCAGTCGGACGGCGTTGAATATGACGGTCAGTGGCAGAACAACGTGATGACAGGCACCGGGCGGCTGACGCTGGCCAACGGGGATGTCTACGAGGGCGCATTGCTGGACGGGCGCCGTCAGGGCAAAGGCAAGGAAACCTATGCCAACGGCAACGTCTATGAGGGCGACTACGAAGACGATCAGCGCCACGGCAAAGGCACCTTCACCGGGACAGATGGCTACAGCTATACGGGCGACTGGTCCCGTGGTCAGATCGAAGGTTTTGGTGAGATCACTTATCCCGACGGCTCAACCTATATCGGCGAACTCAGCGCGGACCTACCGCATGGCAAGGGTCAGAACACATATCCTGACGGTACCATCTATGATGGTGAGTGGGTTGCGGGCGTGTTCGAAGGTCAGGGCAAGGCCACATATCCAAACGGCGTCGTCTATACCGGCGAGTTCCGGAATGCGGTCAGCCATGGCACCGGCATCGTCACTTTCGCCAACGGCTATCGCTATGAGGGCGAATGGGTTGATGGTGCGCGACAGGGCAAAGGCAAGGCCAGCTACGCGGACGGCACGATCTATGACGGAGATTTCCTGAATGGCAAGCGCCACGGCAAAGGCACGATCACAACGCCTAGCACCTTCACCTACACGGGCGATTGGGTTGACGGCAAAATCAGCGGAGTGGGTGTTGCGACCTACAGCACGGGCGATGTGTACGAAGGCGGCTTCCTCGACAACAAACGCCACGGCGAAGGCACCATGCGCTATGCCAACGGCCAAGAGGAGTCTGGCGTGTGGGACAATGACGCCCTGCCTGCGCGAAGCGCAACAGAAGAAGCGCCCGCGCAAGAGGATCAACCCGATCAGGCCGAAAACGCTGAGGAACCAGCGCAGGCTGAACCATCCGACGGTTAACTTGCTACCACGGAACGGGTTTTCCGGCCCAGTCGAAGAACCCACCCGTGTCATCGGTCGTTAGACCGTTGACCACGTTTAGCAAATTCTGAGCGGCTTCTTCAGGCTCTACCGCCGGATGCCGACCAAGGTATTTCTGCGTGAAGGCCGTTTTGACGGTGCCGGGATGCAAAGACACGCAGATCGCCTGTTTGTGCGTGCGCGAAAGTTCGATCGCCGAGGTATGGACGATCTGATTCACCGCAGCTTTTGCGGCCCGGTAACTGATCCAACCACCGATCCGGTTGTCCCCGATCGACCCCACACGCGCCGACAGGACACCAAAAACAGATCGCCTGTCGCGTGGTAGCAATCTGTGCCCACGGCTGAGGACCAAAGCCGGACCAACCGCATTCAACGCAAACTGATCCATCATGGCCTGTGCCGATACAGCGCGGATCGTCTTTTCCGGCTCCGCCCCGTTGATCTCCAACGCGCCTGAGACCACCAGAACCAGATCGAACGGGTCAGGCAAGTCATCCAAAACCTTCAGCGCCTGTTCCGGTTGGGTCAGGTCAAACCCGTCAACCGACCGGGACAGGCTAGTCACCTGCATCCCGTGCTCCTCAAGATGCGTGCAAAGCGCCGAGCCAATTCCTCCAGAGGCACCTATAACCAAAGCTGTTTTCATCTCTAACGACCTAGCGGCGGCAATGGCTGGATCAATGATGGGTCCCTAAGAATTCGCACAGAAAGGACCACGTCCTAATTTTGGTTCTTTTCATTCCGCGCAAGCTGGGTATAACCTCATCCTCATGATCAACCGCGCAGATATCCTTGTTGCCGACACCGCCCTTCGCGGTCCGTCGCTGCGTGGCCTACTGATCCTAATCCGCCTCTGAGCGTGCCAACCGGCGCGCCCGCTCAGAGGAGGACGCTAGCGCGCCAAGAGGCTTTAGGACAGAAGAAGAAAGAGAACCCCATGACTAACGTGACCGACCAAGACCGCGTCTTGATCTTCGATACCACTTTGCGCGACGGCGAGCAGAGCCCCGGCGCAACCATGACCCACGACGAAAAGCTCGAGATTGCCGAGCTGTTGGACGAAATGGGCGTCGACATTATCGAAGCCGGTTTCCCTATCGCATCCGAGGGCGACTTCAAGGCCGTATCCGAGATCGCGCAACGTTCGAATAACAGCCGTATCTGCGGTCTGGCCCGTGCGAACTTCGCCGACATTGACCGCTGCTGGGAGGCGGTGAAACACGCCGAGAAGAACCGTATTCACACCTTCATCGGCACATCCCCCCTGCACCGCGCCATTCCGAACCTGACGATGGACGAGATGGCCGAGAAGATCCACGAAACCGTCAGCCATGCGCGCAACTTATGTGAAAACGTGCAGTGGTCACCGATGGATGCGACGCGGACCGAGTGGGACTACCTTTGCCGTGTAATCGAGATTGCGATCAAAGCGGGCGCAACCACGATCAACATCCCTGACACGGTGGGCTACACCGCCCCGGTGGAGTCGGCTGACCTGATCAAACGCCTGATCGAGACCGTACCGGGCGCGGATGAAGTGATCTTTGCCACCCACTGCCACAACGACCTTGGCATGGCGACCGCGAACTCTCTGGCCGCTGTTGCAGGTGGTGCGCGTCAGATAGAATGCACCATCAACGGTTTGGGCGAACGCGCGGGCAACACGGCTTTGGAAGAGGTTGTAATGGCGCTGCGCACCCGCAACGACATCATGCCTTGGCACACGGGCATCGACACCACCAAGATCATGCATATCTCGCGCCGCGTGGCGACTGTGTCCGGCTTCAACGTGCAGTTCAACAAAGCCATCGTCGGCAAGAACGCCTTCGCACATGAAAGCGGCATTCATCAGGATGGGATGCTGAAGAACCGCGAAAACTTCGAGATCATGCGCCCCGAGGACATCGGCCTCTCCGGCACCTCTCTGCCCTTGGGCAAGCACTCGGGCCGCGCCGCGCTGCGCGACAAGCTCGAGACGTTGGGATTTGACGTCGGTGACAACCAGCTCAAGGACATCTTCGTACGGTTCAAGGATCTGGCTGACCGCAAGAAAGAGGTGTTCGACGACGACTTGATCGCCTTGATGACCATGGACGAGCATGACGACTACCTGCAGCTTGTATCGATGAAAGTGACCTGCGGCACCGGTGGTCAGGCCGAGGCAACTGTTGAGCTTGAGATGGACGGCAAGGACATCATCGCCACCGAACATGGCGACGGGCCTGTGGATGCAACGTTCAAAGCGATCCGCGCGATCTACCCCAACACAGCCCGGTTGCAACTGTATCAGGTCCATGCCGTCACCGAAGGCACCGACGCGCAAGCCACAGTCTCGGTCCGCCTGAGCGAAGACGGCATGATCGCAACCGGCCAATCGGCCAACACAGACACGGTCGTTGCGTCAGCCAAGGCCTATATCCACGCGCTGAACCGCCTGATCGTTCGCCGCGAGAAAACCGGCCCCGGCGCAGACACGCGTGAGATCAGCTACAAAGACCTGACCTAGAAACGGCAAAGGGCTCCCGCACCCGCGGCGGCCCGGCTTCGCCGACCCATCTTGGGTTTTGGGCCCGGCAGCGCGCCTGCGGCGCGCT